>NZ_BLLN01000002.1:1067500-1367500 GCF_011170125.1 Streptomyces diastaticus subsp. diastaticus
TCGCGCTCGTCGCGGCCCCGCCGGAGGCCGGTGCGCTCCCGGCGCCCGGCCTCGGCGGCGGGTGGCGAGGCACTCGCGAGACCTCCGGAGCGGCGGCGCCCTCCGTACCCTGGGGTCATGCGTATGCGACCCACCCTGAGCTGGACGCCGACCGGGGAGCCGTCGCCGGGCACCACGGACCTGGCGCCGGTCGCCGAGGCACTGGGCGGCGGCGGGGTGCTGGTGCTGAGCGGCGCGGGCATCTCCACGGAGTCGGGCATCCCCGACTACCGGGGCGAGGGCGGGAGCCTGAGCCGCCACACCCCGATGACCTACCAGGACTTCACCGCCGATCCCGCCGCCCGGCGCCGGTACTGGGCGCGCAGCCATCTCGGCTGGCGCACCTTCGGCCGGGCCCGTCCCAACGCCGGGCACCGGGCCGTGGCCGCGTTCGGGCGGCACGGGCTGCTCTGCGGGGTGATCACCCAGAACGTCGACGGACTGCACCAGGCCGCCGGCAGTGAGGGCGTCGTGGACCTGCACGGGCGTCTGGACCGGGTCGTCTGCCTCGACTGCGGTTCCTTCAGCCCGCGCCGGGAGCTGGCGTGGCGCCTGGAGGAGGTCAACGAGGGGTTCTCGCCGGTGGCCGCCGGGATCAACCCGGACGGGGACGCCGATCTCACCGACGGCCAGGTCGGCGACTTCCAGGTGGTGCCCTGCACCGTCTGCGGCGGCGTCCTCAAGCCGGACGTGGTGTTCTTCGGCGAGACGGTGCCCCCGGAGCGGGCCGAGCACTGCCGCGCGCTGGTCCGGGAGGCGAGGACGCTGCTGGTCCTGGGTTCCTCGCTGACGGTGATGTCAGGACTCCGGTTCGTCCGCCAGGCGGCCCAGGCCGGCCGGCCCGTGCTGATCGTCAACCGGGACCCGACCCGCGGCGACCGGCACGCCCTCACCCGAGTCGCCCTGCCGCTGGGCGACGCCCTCACCGACGTGGCCGGCCGGCTGGGCGTGCCGCTCGACGAGAGGGCGCCCACGGAGACGGAACCACCGGCAGGCCCCGGTGCGTGACACCCGGCCTCGACGCTGACCGGGCCTCGCGCCAGGCCCGGCACGGGTCGGCCTACAGGCGCGGGCCTTTCGCCGGGCGACGAAGGCGAAGGTGAGGACGACGAGGAGTACGCCGCTGAGCGCGGCGATCACGCCGGGGACGATCGGCGCGATGTGCGCGGCGATGCCGCCCGCGACGGCTCCGAAGCTGCCGACCGCGACGAGGAGAGCGGCGAAGGCCCGCACGGTCCTGATCTCCTCGTGCGTCGCCTCGCCGGGGCCGGTGCGGCCCCGGCGCCCGGCCTCAGCGGCGGGCCAGCCGGCGGCTGTGGCCCACGCCGAACTCCAGGCCGTAGTGGTCGAAGATGCCCTGCTCCTGCTCGGCGAGGAGTTCCCCGTCGGGACTGATGGCGGGCGCCTCCTTCACCAGCTGCTTGGGCCAGGCCAGCTTCACGTACGAGGGGGAGACGACCGCCTTCTCCAGCGGAGCGAAGGTGATGCGCCGGCGGGTCGGCAGCCCGACCAGGACGCCGACGAAGAACGGGCGGTCGCTGACCGTGTCCACGTACACCGACTCCAGCGTGCCGATCTTGTGGCCCTCCGAGTCCACGACGTTGTGGTCCCGCCAGTCCCTGATGTTCTCCGCCTCGATCATGGGGGTGCTCCTCGTGGTCCGTGCCGTGCCGATGCCGCCGATGCCGTCATCGTGCCCCCTCCCGCCCCGACCATGACCCCGGACGCGCCCGGGGCGGACCTGGTTCAGGGGGCGTCCGCGGCCACCGCCCGCACCCAGATCCGGTCCTCCGTCAGATACCTGTCGACCTTCAGTCCCGCCTCGGCCAGGGCGTCCTCGAACTGCCGGCGGGTCATCGGCCGGGAGAGGAAGGTCTGCGTCCACTGGGCGTCCCGGGCGGTGCCGCCCGGTGGCCCGGACCGCACGAGCGGTCACCCTCCGAAGTCACCCGGAATGCACCCCCGGGGGAGCGGGCATAGCGTTAAGGCATGGCAGAGACGTACGAGGTCATCGTCGTGGGAGGCGGCTTCGCGGGAATCGAAGCCGCCAAGAAGCTCGGCCGTGCCGGGGTGCGGACCCTGCTGGTGGACGTGCACGGGTACCACCAGTTCCAGCCGCTGCTCTACCAGCTGGCCACCGCGCAGATCGGGGTGTCCGAGCTGGCCCGGCCGTTGCGGTCGATCTTCCGCAACCAGCCGTCGGTCCGGGTGCTCACGGCCAGAGTGAGCGCCGTCGATCCCGAACGGCGGTCCATCACCCTCTCCGACGGGACCGTGTACGAGGCCGACGACGCGCTGATCGTCGCCTGCGGCGCCGAGGCCAACTTCTTCAACACCCCGGGCGCCCGCGAGAACGCCTACCCCCTGTACTCCGCCACCGACGCCACCCGGCTCGGCTCCGAGCTGGTGGCCCTGCTCGACCAGGCCGACAAGGACACCGGGCAGAAGTCCATGAACGTGGCCGTGGTCGGTGCCGGGCCCACCGGGGTGGAGACCGCCGGTGCCATCGCCGACGCCATCAACTACGTCGTCCCGAAGCTCTTCGCGGGCGGCCTCGCCAAACGGTGCTCGGTCGCGCTGGTGGACATGGTCGACCGGACGCTCGGCGGCTTCAGCGAGAAGTCCCAGGCGTACGCGGCCAGCCGGCTCGTCGAGCGCGGCGTGCGGCTCAAGCTGGGCTCGGCCGTCACCGAGGTGCGCAAGGACGGGCTCAGCTTCGCCGACGGCGCCACCATGGACGCCGACCTGGTCATCTGGGCCGGCGGCCTCAAGGCCGGGCCGCTGCTGCGCGAGTCGGGCATGCCGCAGGGGCGCGGCGGCCGCGTCGACGTCGGCAAGGACCTGACCGCGCCCGGCTACGACGGGCGGGTCTACGTCCTCGGCGACGCCGCCAACATCACCGACGACCGTGACGAGCGGCTGCCGCAACTCGGCTCCGTCGCCAAGCAGTCGGGAGCATGGGCGGCCCGCAACATCCTCGCGCAACGGGCCGGGCGGCCGACCGAACCGTTCGGGTACAAGGACCGCGGCTACATGGCGATGATCGGGCGCGGCTCGGCCGTGGCCGAGCTGGGACGCAGCCGACGGCTGGTGCGCGGCCCCGCCGCCTTCATGGTCTGGCTCGCCGTCCACCTGGCGCTGCTCTCCGGCGCCAGCCAGAAGGCCCGCGCCCTGGTGTCGTGGATCTTCACCTATCTCAGCCACACCCGGCAGCACGTCTTCGTCGGCAGCCCCGAACAGGCCGCCGTGGAGGAGGGCGCGGACCGGCCCGCCGCCTGAGCGGGCCGCCGGTGACCGGCCCGCCCCGCGACGGTGGCGGGTGCCGGGGCGTACGCGGCCGGGGGTGGACTCCTCCGGCCGCGCCGCTGTGTACTGGGCGGCCGGCGGCCGGACCCTCCGGCGCCGGCGAGGGGACGGGGCGCGTGGACACGACGACGGCGACGGCACTGGTCATCCAGAACTTTCCGCGCGGCGGCCCCGGACGCTGGGCGCCCTGGCTGACGGCGGCCGGGGTCACCCCGGTGGTCGTCCGGGCGTACGAGGGCGAGCCGGTGCCCGAGCGGCTCGGCCACGCGGCCCTCCTCGTCCTCGGCGGCGGCTACCTCCCCGACGAGGACGACCGCGCTCCCTGGCTCGCTCCCACCCGGGCCCTCGCCCGGCAGGCCCTGGACGAGGGTGTCCCCTACTTCGGCATCTGCCTCGGCGGCCAGCTCCTGGCCCAGGTCGCCGGCGGCGAGGTGCGCGGGGAGCACGGCCGTCCCGAGTTCGGCTCGACCCGGCTGCGGCTGCGTCCCGAGACCGCCGGTGACCCGCTCTTCGACGCGCTGCCGCCGGGGCCCGCCGCGATCCAGAACCACGTCGACGCCATCACCCGCCTGCCCGCGGGCGCCCACTGGCTGGCCGACAGCGAACACTGCCCCTACCAGGCGTTCCGGGTGGGGGAACGGGCGTGGGGCGTCCAGTTCCACCCCGAGGCCGAGCCGGACGGCATCCTCCGCTGGAACGAGGACCGGCTGCGACGGTACGGACACGAGCGCGGAGCCCTGCACCGGGCCGCCGCCGCGGACGACGCCGAGGCGGCGGCGGTGTGGGGCGAGGTGGCGGGGCGGTTCGGGGCGCTGGTACGCGGAGACGAGCGCGCCGAGCGCTGTGGCTGAGCCGCCGCCGGCGGGCCGCCCCTTTCCGGTGGGCGCGTCCCCGGCCGTGCCCACGCCCTAGACTGGCCCCGCCGACCAGGCAGGGGGCCGACAGGGAGAGGGCGGGCGACAGTGGTGCAGGACGTCGGGTTCCAGGACCCCTCGGCCGAGGTGCTCGCCGCCGCGGCCACCACGTTCGGGCTCCTGTCGTCGGCCGCGCGGCTGCACATCGTCTGGGCGCTGGCCGAGGGCGAGAGCGACGTGAGCGGACTCGCCCTGCGGGTCGGCGGAGCGCTGCCCGCCGTCAGCCAGCACCTGACCAAGCTCAAGCTGGCCGGGCTGGTCCGCTCCCGGCGCGAGGGCCGCCGCCAGGTCTACTTCGTCGACGACCCGGACGTGGTCACCGTCGTCCAGTCGATGGTCGGCCGCCTCGCCGAGCAGGCGGCCGAGTCCGACCGGCCGCGGCGGCTGCGTGGAGCCGGTGGCTGAGCGGGCGGCCGCCTTCAGGGCGGCCGCACCCGTACCACCCCGGCCCCCCGCCCACGAACCCCTCGCACCGCCGGACGCCGCCGGCCTCACCGCGCTCCAGCTGCTGCGCGCCCACGGCAGCGGCCCGCGCGGCCTCACCGAGGACGAGGCGGCCCGGCGGCTCGCCCGGTACGGCGAGAACGCCCTCCCGGCACGCCGCCGCGTCACCCGGCGTCGCCGCCTGCTGCGGAGCCTGCGCGACCCCTTCACCACCGTGCTGCTCTGCCTCGGCGTGCTCTCCGCGGTGGTCGCCGCCTGGGGCACGGCGACCGTGATCCTCTCCCTGGTACTGGTGAGCTGTGTCCTGCGGGTCTCCGGCGAGCACCGGGCGGACCGTTCCGTCGCTCTGCTGCGGGCGCTGCTGCCGACCACGGCCACGGTGGTGCGCCGGGCGGAGGACGCGGCCGAGTCCCGGACGCGGGAGGTCCCGGTCGGCGAGGTGGTGCCCGGCGACGTGGTCCGGCTCGGCCCCGGCGACCTGGTCCCCGCCGACGTACGGCTGCTGCGGGCGACCGGGCTCAGCGTGCACCAGCAGGCGCTGACCGGGGAGTCGGCGCCGGTCCCCAAGCACGCCGTGCAGGAGCCGGGCGAGTCGCCGCCGGGCCCGTTCGCCCCGCCGCACCTCTGTTTCCAGGGCAGCAGCGTCGCCTACGGCAGCGCCACCGCGCTGGTCACCGCGACCGGTGCGGCCACCCGGTTCGCCGCCGCGCACCGGGCGGGCGACCGGCGGCGGTTCACCGCCTTCGACCGGTCGGTGCACGGCATCTCCTGGACCCTGATCCGCTTCATGCTGCTCACCCCGCCGCTGGTGCTGGTCGCCGGGGCGGCGCTTCACGGGCGCGGCCTGGAGACCCTGCCGTTCGCGGTGGCCGTCGCGGTCGGGCTGACCCCGGAGATGCTGCCCGTGGTGGTGACGACGGCGCTGGCCCGCGGCGCCGCCCGGCTCGCCCGCGAGCACCGGGTCATCGTCACCCGGCTGCCCGCCCTGCACGACCTGGGCTCCGTCGACGTGCTCTGCCTCGACAAGACCGGCACCCTCACGCAGGACCGGCCCGTCGTCACCGGCGCCCTGGACGCCGAGGGCCGCGACGACCCGGAGGTCCTGCGGTGGGCCGCCGCCAACGCCTGGTGGACGCTGCACCTGGCGGACCTGCCGGTCCCGGACGCCCTGGACGAGGCGGTGCTGGAGGCGGCGCAGGAGATGGCCGACGGGCCGGAGGGCGTCGCCGCGCTCCCCTTCGACCCGGTCCGCCGCCTGTCCACCGCCGTCCTCCGCACCCCCGGCCGGCTCGGCCGCGACACCCTCGTCGTCAAGGGCGCCGTCGAGCAGGTCCTCGACCGGTGCGTCCTCGACGCCGAGGAGCGGGCCCGCCTCCTCGACCTGGCCGCCGCCGAGGCCGCCGCCGGCTCCCGGCTCCTCGCGGTGGCCGTCGCCGAGCGGCCCGCCCGGCACGGCGAGTGGTCCCACGCCGACGAGCGCGGGCTGACCTTCCGGGGCCTGGTCACCTTCGGTGACGCCCTCGCCCCGACCGCCGCCGACGCCCTCGCGGAACTGGCCGGGCGCGGTGTCGGCGTCAAGATCCTCACCGGGGACCACCCGGGCACCGCCGCACAGGTCTGCCGTGCTCTCGGCCTGGACCCGGGCCGGGTGCTCACCGCCGACGAGGCCGACCGGCTCACCGACGCGGAACTCGGCCCGGCCGCCCGGCGCACGGCGGTCTTCGCGCGGTGCGGGCCCGAGCACAAGGCGCGGATCGTCACCGCGCTGCGCGCCACCGGGCACACCGTCGGGTTCCTCGGCGACGGCGTCAACGACCTGCCCGCCCTGCACGCCGCCGACGTCGGCCTGTGCCCGCGCGAGTCGGTGGACGCGGTGCGCGAGTGCGCCGACGTGGTCCTCGCCGAGAAGGACCTGGCCGCCGTCGACCGGGCGATCACCGCCGGACGCCACAGCGGCGGCAACATCGGCACCTACCTGCGCATCACCCTCTCCTCCAACCTCGGCAACGTCTTCGCGATGCTCGCCACCGCCCTGCTGCTGCCCTTCCTGCCGATGCTCCCGGCGCAGGTCCTGGTGCAGAACCTCTGCTTCGACGCCGCCCAGCTCGCCTTCGCCTACGAACGCCCCTCGCGAGCCGTGCTGCGCCGCCCGACCCGGCTGCGCCCGCGCGGCTTCCTCCGCTTCATCACCGGCTTCGGCCTGATCAACGCCGCCGCAGACGTGGCGACCTTCGGCGTCCTGGCCCTCACCACGCACGGCGCGCACGCCTCGCAGGAGGCGTTCCACGCGGGCTGGTTCACCGAGAACCTGCTCACCCAGGCCCTGGTCATGGTCGTCCTGCGCGGCGGCCGGCACGCCGCCGAGGGCCGGACGGCGGGACCGGTCCACCGGGCCGCGCTCGGGCTGGCGGTCATCGGTGTCCTGCTGCCGCTCTCCCCGCTCGGCCCGCCGCTGGCGATGGGCACGCTGCCCCCGCTGTACTACGTCCTGCTCGCCACCGTGCTGGCCCTGTACGCGGCGGTGCTGGTGGTGGCACGCGACCGGTACGGGCGGGCCGCCGACGCGGGCTGAGCCCCGGCCCGGTCAGCCGTAGCTCAGGTCGGAGCAGATGTCGTCGGCGGCGGAGCGGGAGTCCCGGCCGGCGTCCGACGGCTCTGCCGCCTCGTCGTCCTCGGGGGCGTCGGCGTACTCCTGGCCCACGGTGACGCGGATGCCCGGATCCGGGGAGGCGGCGAGTTCCGCGCCGGGGAAGAGGCGGGCGGCGGTGGCGGCCGCCTCGCGGTCGCCGGGGCCGTGGTGGACGACGGTGGCGGTGCGGCCCTGGTCCAGGTCGGTGGCGGTGCCGGTGACGGTGAAGCCGTGCGCGGTGAGGGCGTCGGCGGCGCGGGCGGCGAGGCCGGTGACGGTGGTGCCGTTGCGGACGGAGACCTGGATGCCGGTGCCGTCGACCTCGGCCGGTTCCGCCTTGCCGCCGCCCTTCTTCTTCTGGTCGCCGGAGGGCTCGTCGAGGGGCTCGTCGGCGCGCAGGGCGGCCCACAGGGCGTCGGCCTCGGGCTGGACGACGGCGACGCGTGCGCCCTCGTACCGCCAGGGGACGGTGACGAAGCGGATGTCGTCCAGTTCGACGTCCTTGAGCGACATGGCGAAGGAGATGAGGCGGTCGGCCGAGCCGAGGCCGGGGTCGACGGTGAGGGAGCGGGTCGCCGCGTCGGCGAGCGGCAGCAGGCGGGTGGGGGTCAGCCCGTCCTCGCGCACCTTCTTCATCAGGGCGCCCACGAACGCCTGCTGCCGCTTGATCCGCCCGATGTCGGAACCGTCGCCGACGCCGTACCGCAGCCGCACGTAGTCCAGCGCGGCCTGGCCCTGGACCTCCTGCACGCCTTTGCGGAAGACGCGCTCGCCCCGGGTGGGGCGGTTGGGGTCGAGATCGCGCTGGTAGACGTCGTCGGGCAGGCATATCCGCACCCCGCCCACCGCTTCGGTGAGGGCGGCGAACCCCTGGAAGTCGACGACCACGGTGTGGTCGACCCGGAGGCCGGTCAGCTTCTCGACGGTGTTCTGGGTGCAGGCGGGGTTGCCCCCGGGGGTGTCGCCCACGGAGAAGGCGGCGTTGAACATGGCCTGGTCGCGCGGCTCGGTCCAGGTGCCGTCGGGGAGTTTGCAGGCGGGTATCTCCACGAGCGTGTCCCGGGGTATGGAGACGGCCACCGCGTGCTCCCCGTCGGCGTACACGTGGAGCAGGAAGGCGGTGTCGGAGCGGCCGACGTCCCCCTCGCCACCGCCCAGCGAGCTGTTCTCGCCCGAGCGCGAGTCGGAGCCGATGACCAGCACGTTCTGGCCGAGGGCGGCGGAGGAGGGGCGGTGGTCGGAGAGTCCGTCGGCACCGAACGTGTCGATGTTGCCGTTCAGCCGCAGAAACGCCCAGCCGACGCCCGCCCCCACCAGCACGGCCAGCGACAGGCCGACGGCGAGCACGGTCCGCAGCGGCCGGCGGGGCCGGTCCCGGTGCCGTCGCCGGGAGCGCCCGCGCCCGCCTTCCCGGTGTCCGGCCGCCGGGCCGGGGCCGTCCGTCCGCCTGTCCGCCCGTGCCATCCGCCGCCCTCACCGTCGTCCGCCGTTGTTATGGTTGCGCAATCTAGCAACTGACGAGGCGGGGTCACCCCCGGGGGCCCGCGCCGCACGAGGAGAGGACGGGCCCGCCGTGTACGCCAACGCCCTGAAGCCCTGGCATCTGCTGATCGTGGCCCTGGTGGTCATCGTGCTCTTCGGCTCGAAGAGGCTCCCTGACGCCGCACGCGGACTGGGGCGCTCCCTGCGCATCCTGAAGAGCGAGGCGCGGGCGCTGAAGGAGGAGGACCGGGGAGCCGGTGAGCCGGCCTCCGCCTCCGGTGAGGCGGGTGCCGGGGTCGCGCCGGCCGGAAGCGGCCCGGTCGCCGACGCTCGGGCCGGGGAGGCGGCGGCCGGCCGGGGCAAGGGTGCCGAGGCCGAGCGGCCCGGTCCGCCCGCCGCCTGAGCGCGCTGTCGGCGCCGGTGCGCCCGGTGCGTGCGCCGCCGCCGGGCTCACGGGCTGCCGGGGTCGTACCCGTACCGCAGGGGTGCGCGCTTCACCCCCCAGTCGCGCCGGTACACGTACACCTCGGCGACGCCGAACGCGCCGCCGCCCGGTCCCGGTTCCGCCGCGCACGGGCGCGTGACCTGGAGGATCGGTGGGCGCCCGGCGACGCGCAGGCGCAGTCCGGTGGCGGGGCCGCCGTCCAGTACGGCGAGTTCGGCCTCGGTGGGGTGCGGGTCGGCGGGGGCGGCCGGACCGTTCGGGGTCGTCGCATCGTCCATGCCGCCCAGCATAGTTCTCTACTTACGCAAGTGTTGAAGGCAGTTCACGTCCGCCCCGCGGCGTCCCGGACCCGGGCGAGCCACTCCCGGCCCAGCCGCGTGCCGTCGGGGAACCGGTCCTCCCGGTCCCAGCGCCACACCGCGACGATCGCCGACACGAGGAGCCGGCACCGGCGCAGCAACTCCTGGTCGGCGCCCGGGTAGTGGGCTCCGGCCGCCTCGGGCGTGTGCGCCAGGTCGAACTCGACCGGGCCCCGGCAGCAGGTCTCCAGGTCGATGAAGAGCGGGCCCCGCGCGGTGGCGAGCACGTTGCCCGGGTGCGGCTCGCCGTGCAGCAACTGCTCGGGGGCGCCGCGCGCGGTGATCCACTCCGCCGTGGCGCCCAGGGTCTCCTGGAGCAGCGCCCGGTCCTCCGGGGCGAGGGCGGGGGTGCGGTCGTGGTCGGCCAGGAGGTGCTGCGCCCGCGCGACCCGCTCGGTGAACCGGGGCGCCGGTACGTCCAGTTCCCGCATCCCGGCGTGCAGCACGGCCAGTGCCCGGGCGAGGTCGGCGGGCGGGACGCCGCCCGGCGCCACCGGCGGGTAGTAGGTCCACAGGGTGACGACGAAGCCGTCCCGCTCGTGGACGTCCGGCGCCACCCGGGGGTCGAGCGTGCCGACCGGGCAGCCCGCCGCGGTGAGCCGCCGGGCGAGTCCGACCTCGAACCGCGCGACCTGGTCGGCCACGGGAGCCACCCGGGCCAGGGTGTCGGCGGGCAGCAGCCGCAGGGTGAGCTTGTTGGAGTCGTGCAGCACGGCCGCCTCCTCGGCGGGCAGACCGAGCGAGGCGGCGACCTCTCTGGCCGCGACGACCGCGCGGTGGACCTCGGGCTCACGCATCGGCACCGACCCCTCCTCCTCGCGCGGGCCCGGCCGCTCCGGGCACGCGACCCGCGTACCGTACCGAGCCACCGGGCCCGCCCGCTCCTCAATTCCGCGCCGCCCGCGGCCTCACCCCTCGTTCATCGGCACCCGCACGCCGCGCTCCCGCGCCACCTCGCTCGCGTGCGGGTAGCCCGCGTCGGTGTGGCGCAGGACGCCCATGGCGGGGTCGTTGGTGAGGACGCGTTCCAGCTTGGCGGCGGCCAGCGCGGTGCCGTCGGCGACGCAGACCTGACCGGCGTGGACCGAGCGGCCCATGCCGACGCCGCCGCCGTGGTGCAGGGAGACCCAGGTGGCGCCGGAGGCGGTGTTGACCAGGGCGTTGAGCAGCGGCCAGTCGGCGATGGCGTCGGAGCCGTCGAGCATGGCCTCGGTCTCGCGGTAGGGGGAGGCGACCGAGCCGGAGTCGAGGTGGTCGCGGCCCAGCACGATCGGGGCGGAGAGTTCGCCGGAGGCGACCATCTCGTTGAAGCGGAGCCCCGCGCGGTGGCGTTCGCCGTAGCCCAGCCAGCAGATGCGCGCGGGCAGGCCCTCGTAGGTGACGCGTTCGCCGGCCATCTTGAGCCAGCGGTGCAGGTGGGTGTTGTCGGGGAAGAGTTCGACCAGCGCGCGGTCGGTCGCCTCGATGTCCTTCGGGTCGCCGGAGAGCGCCGCCCAGCGGAACGGTCCGCGCCCCTCCTCGAACAGCGGCCGGATGTAGGCGGGGACGAAGCCGGGGAAGGCGAAGGCCCGCTCGTAACCGCCCTTGCGGGCCTCGTCGCGGATCGAGTTGCCGTAGTCGAAGACCTCGGCGCCCGCGTCCTGGAAGCCGACCATCGCCTCCACGTGCCGGGCCATGGAGGCGCGGGCCCGCTCGGTGAAGGCGGCCGGGTCGGCGGCGGCCAGCGCGCGCCACGCGTCGACCGTGACGCCGACGGGCAGGTAGGCCAGCGGATCGTGGGCCGAGGTCTGGTCGGTGACGATGTCGACCGGGGCACCCCGGCGCAGCAGTTCGGGGAAGACCTCGGCGGCGTTGCCCTCCAGGCCGATGGAGAGCGGGCGGCGGGCGTCGCGGGCCTCGGTGGCCAGGCGCAGGGCGTGATCGAGGTCGTCGGCGGCCACGTCCAGGTAGCGGCGCTCGATGCGGCGGGCGATGCGGGTCGCGTCGGCCTCGACGCAGAGGGCGACGCCGTCGTTCATGGTGACGGCGAGCGGCTGGGCGCCGCCCATCCCGCCGAGCCCGGCGGTGAGCGTGATCGTCCCGGCGAGGCTGCCGCCGAACCGCTTGCGGGCGACGGCGCCGAAGGTCTCGAAGGTGCCCTGGAGGATGCCCTGGCTGCCGATGTAGATCCACGAACCGGCCGTCATCTGGCCGTACATGATGAGCCCGCGCTTCTCCAGGGAGCGGAACTCCTCCCAGTTGGCCCAGTCGCCGACCAGGTGGGAGTTGGCGATGAGCACGCGCGGCGCCCACTCGCTGGTACGCAGCACCCCGACGGGCTTGCCGGACTGCACGAGGAGCGTCTCGTCGTCCTTCAGCGTGCGCAGGGTGCGCACGATCGCGTGGTACGCCTCCCAGGTGCGGGCCGCCTTGCCGGTGCCGCCGTAGACGACCAGTTCCTCGGGGTGCTCGGCCACCTCCGGGTCGAGGTTGTTCATCAGCATCCGCAGCGCGCCCTCCTGCTGCCAGCCGAGGCAGCTCAGCCCGGTGCCGCGCGCGGCGCGGACGGGCGGGACGGTGGCGGGGGGCTCGGCGGACTCGGGGGACTCCGGGGGAACGCTGCTCACTGCTGCCTCCTGGGGTGGGCCGGGCGGACCGGGTCCCCCCATGACAGGGCGCGGCGTGAGGCCCGGCCAGAGGACGCGCCGCGAAATCTCGGATACGAGACGGCGGCTGGAGCCCGCGGGGCGCGCCCGGGCCGGCCCGGGGCGGTCAGCCGGCCTCGGCCCACCACCCGGGGGACACACTGAGCGTCCACAGCTCGCCCGCCTCCCGCCGGGCGTCCTCGTCCGCGCGGACGAAGATCCGCGCCCCGGACTCGGGCACCCGGTGGCGGTGGAAGCCCTCCGTCGTGCCGGCCGCGTCCGGTTCGTGCGCGACCGTGCAGCCGAGGCGGGCGATGGCGCCGGCCAGCTCCCCGAAGCGCGTCGAGGCGGCGAAGTCCCCGTACGCCTCGCGCAGGGGCGCCGGGACGTGCGAGGCGGTGTCCCACCGCAGGCGGTCCGCCCGCACGCTCACCCCGACGCACGGCCAGGCGCCGCCCTCCTCCTGGAACGTCAGCTCCACGAGTCCGTGGTCCCGGCGCAGCAGGCCCGCCTCCTCGACGTCGAGGAAGTCGCCGCCCAGGGCGGCCTCCCACTCGGCGGGCCGGGCGCCGACGCCCACCCCCAGCACCTGGCCACGGGTGGCGACACGGGCGTAGAAGTCCAGGCCGGACAGCATCGTCTCTCCATCGTCTCGATCAGGCGCGGTGGGGCTGCGACAAGCCTCGCAGAACCGGACGGCGCCGGGAGCACCCGCGTACGCGCTGAACATGCTGTCGTCCGCGAAGAGGGGGATACTGACGCGACGGAAGGGGGCATTCCGGTGGTGTCTCCGTGTGGTGCCGCCCGGGGCTCGCCGCCGGGCGACGGCTCCCGGCCGTACGGCCGGGCGGCGTCCCCCTCGCGGGGCCGCCCGCCGGGTGCGACGCGGGCCCGCCCCACCGCCGGTGGCGGCCCGGCCGTCGCCCGTTCGGTGGTGCCGCCAGGGAAGGAGGGAGCGGTGTCCGACAGTGACCGGCTCCTCAGGCGGTACCAGGCGCTGCTGGGCGCCGTGCCGCAGACGGTCTGGGTGCTGTCGCCCGACGGCGTCGTCACCACGCTGGTCGACGGCGGGGTGCAGGAGAAGCTGTGGCACCCGGCCGGCGGCGGCTCGTGGACCGACGCGATCCACCCCAAGGACCGGGACTGGTTCGAGCGCGAGTGGCGCAGGGGCGCCCGGCTGCGTACGCCCGTGGACGCCATCGTGCGGCTGCGGGTGGAGGGCGACCCCTCCCGCCACCGGCACGTACGCGTCGTCGCCGCACCCGTGCAGGAGCCCGGCGGGCGACTGGAATGGGTCGGCAGCGTCGCCGACGCGGAGGAGCACTGGCGCACCCGGACGCGGGAGAAGCTGCTGGCCCGCATGGCCCCGGTGCCGGCCGCCCGTGACCTCAGCGAGGCCTTCATGACGACCGCGGCGGCCGTCGTCCCCGAACTCGCCGACGCGGTCGCCATCTTCCTCGTCCCGCACGAGAAGGAGACCGACTTCTGGAGTACGGGCAGCGCCTCGGCGGCGTCCTCGATCGAGCGCGTCGACCTCGCCCCCGGCCTGCCCTCCCTGGCCCCCCTGGAGCCGGACTTCCTGCTGGGGCCGGTCGCGCGACGGGCGATGCGCGAGCAGCGGGCACGGCTGCTGACCTTCCCTTCGGGGCGGCCCCCCGAGACGGGCATCTCACCCGCCTCCAGCCGGTGGCTGCGGGAGGCCGGGGCGACGAGTGTGGCCCTGCTGCCCGTCGTGGTGGCCGGGCGGACGGTCGCGCTGGCCACCACGGCGACCTGCCGGGGCAACCCGCCCGCGGACGAGGGCGATCTCGGGCTGTTGCAGGACGTTTTCCAGCAGATGAGCGGGCCCCTGCGGCGGACGATGGAGTTGCAGAGCGCCCGTGACACGGCCCTCACGCTCCAGCAGTCCTTCCTCGCCGCCCCGCCGCTCGTCGACGGCCTCGTCAGCACGGCGCTCTACCACCCGGCCGACTCGGACGCGGAGGTCGGCGGGGACTGGTACGACGCCGTCAAGCTCTCGGACGGCGCACTCGCCCTGACCATCGGCGACATCGCGGGCCACGACGTGGACGCGGCCACCACCATGGGGCGCGTCAACAGCATGTTGCGCGCCCTCGCCTACGACAGCGGCCCGGCCGTCAGCCCCGCCCTCACCCTGGACCGCCTCGACCGGGTCGTGCAGGCGCTCGACAGTCCGTCGATGATCACGGCGGTCCACGCGATCCTGCGCCGGGAGACGGAGCACCTCTGGCGCGTCACCCTGTCCAACGCCGGCCACCCCCCGCCCCTGCTGATCCCCGCCGGGCAGCCGGCCCGGT
Organism: Streptomyces diastaticus subsp. diastaticus; assembly: GCF_011170125.1. NCBI lineage: Bacteria > Bacillati > Actinomycetota > Actinomycetes > Kitasatosporales > Streptomycetaceae > Streptomyces > Streptomyces diastaticus. Next base: position 1,082,061 of record NZ_BLLN01000002.1, read on the forward strand.
ACCTGCACAACCCGGCGGGCGCGGACCCGCCGCTCTGCGTCGCCGACGGCCTTCCCCGCTCCGACCAGGAGACGGAGCTGCGGGAGGGCGACGTCATGGTGTTCTACACCGACGGGCTGGTGGAGACCCCGGGCACCGACATCGGTCACAACCTCCGGCGCCTGCGCGAACGGACCGACGAACTGGCCGGCCGGGGGGCCTCCCTGCCCGCCCTGGTCCGCGGACTGCTGCCGCCGGTGCAGAATCGCCTGGACGACATCGCCGTCATCGCGCTGCAAGCACGGGCGGACCGGTGACGCCCGCACCGCGCACATGGCCGGTGGCCGGTGCGGACAGACAGGAGAAGACGACTTCCCTTGAGTGAAAGAGACGCCGCATGAACGCCCCGCAGCCACGCCCGAGCGGTCTCGCGACCTCACGAGCCCACTCCGCCCGCGTCTACGACTACATCCTGGGCGGCAAGGACCACTACCCGCCGGACGTCGAGGCGGGGGACGCGATGTGCCGTCACTGGCCCGCCCTCCCCGTCCACATGCTGGAGAACCGGCGCTTCATGCACCGCGCGGCCCGCCACCTCGCCGAGGACCACGGCATACGCCAGTTCCTCGACGTCGGGACCGGCCTGCCGACCTCTCCCAACCTGCACGAGGTGGTGCAGGAGGTCGCCCCCGAGTCGCACGTCGTCTACGTCGACAACGACCCCATCGTCCTGGCCCACGCCCGCGCGCTGCTGCGCAGCGCACCCGAGGGCGCCACCGCCTACGTGGACGCCGACATGCACGACCCCGACGCGATCCTGGGCAGCCCCGAGTTCCGCGAACTCATCGACCTGGACCGGCCGGTCGGCCTGCTGGTCATCGGCATCCTGCACTTCATCCTGCCCCCGGACGACCGGCGCCTGATCCAGCGGCTGCTGGACCCGCTGCCCTCCGGCAGCTACCTGGCGATGACCATCGGCACCGCCGACTTCGCCCCCGAGGAGGTCAACCGGGTCGCCCAGGAGTACCGGCAGCAGGGCATGCCCATGGAACTCCGCGACCTCGCCACCGCCACCTCGTTCTTCGACGGCATGGACCTGCTGGAACCAGGAGTCACCCAGGTCCACGAGTGGCGCCCCGGGCCCGAGCAGGAAGGCATCGAGGGCCGCGACATCGCCATGTACGGGGCGGTCGCCAGGAAGCGCTGACACCGTCCCGCCGTCGGGGCGGCCGCCCGGCTCAGCCGCCCGGCGCCCGCCCCGACACCGCCGAAGTCAGCCGGGCCGCCGCCCGCGCCAGGGCGTCCCGCACGCCGTCGGTGCCGTGCGGGGCGTAGTGGCGCCGCCAGGTGGTGGAGAGGGCGGCGACCGGATGGCCGTGGTGGTCGAAGACGGCCGCGCCGAGGGAGCGCAGCCCCTCCGAGACCAGCTCGGTCTCCTCGGACCAGCCGCGCCGCCGGTCGGCGGCGAGCAGGCCGAGGAGCTCGGCGAGCGAGCGCGGACCCCGGCCGGTGCGGGTGATCAGGTCCCCGGGGCGCGGATACAGGGCGCGGACCTGCGCCTCGGGGAGGTGGGCGAGGATCGCCCGGCCGCTGGCGGTCAGGTGCGCGGGCAGCCGGACGCCGATGTCGGTGACGAGGGCGGTGTCGGCCGCGCGTCCGCGCGGCGGGCGTTCCTTCAGCAGGTAGACGGTCTCGGCGCCGTAGACCACCCCGAGGTGCACGGTCTGCCCGAGCCGTCCCGCGAGCCGCCGCACCACCGGCTGGGCCAGCCGCTCCAGCGGCTCGTGCCGCAGGTAGGCCGACCCGATCTCGAACGCCGCCACCCCGAGCCCGTACGCCCGCTCCCCGGGCAGGTAGGTCACGAACCCGCGCTCCGCCAGCACCGTGAGGATGTGGTACGCCGACGACCTCGGCATCCCCAGTTCCCGTGCGAGCGTGGCCGCCCGCACCGGCCCGGTCCGCCCGGCGAGGTGCAGCAGGATGTCGAGTGCGCGCCCCACGGCGGGGGAGGTGCTGGACGTGGGCGCGGGGGAGCCGGGGTGGGGCGGCAACGGGGCCTCCGGGGCTGGACGGTCGGGGACCAGCATGGCCGCCGCCGGGCCGGAGCGCACGGAGGGTCCGGGCGGCGGCCCCCCGTCCCGCCCTCCCCGGTGTGAGCACCGTCTCCCCGGCTCGCCCCGGAACCTCCGCCCCCCGCGTGACAGAATCGCGGCGTTCACCCAGGCGGCGGAGGACAGGAAGCCGGTGCGAATCCGGCGCGGTCCCGCCACGGTGACCAGGCCCGGCGCGGCGACGCGCGCGGGCCCGGGAGTCCGACACTGACCCGCCGCCTTTCGCACTACCAGGGGACGCGGTCATCCCCCGGAGAGGCACGGTCATGTCCGGACCCCGTCGCGCCCCGCGCGCGCTCGCCGCCACGGCGGCCCTCCTCCTCCCGCTCACCGCCTGCGGCGCCGCCGACGGCGGCCGGACCGGGGCGAAGGGCGGCCAGGACGCCCAAGGCGGCGAGGGCTTCCCGTACACCGTCACCAACTGCGGGGTGAAGACCACCTTCGAGAAGGCGCCCGAGCGGGCCGTGACGATGAATCAGCACGTCACCGAGGTCATGCTCGCCCTCGGCTTGGAGGACCGGATGGCGGGCACCGCCTTCCTGGACGACGAGATCCTCCCCGAGTACCGCGCGGCCTACGACCGGATCGAGGTCGTCGCCGACGCGTACCCCTCCTACGAGAAGCTGATCGCCGCCTCACCCGACTTCGTCTACGGCGGCTACGCCAGCGCCTTCGACAAGGGCGCGGGGCGCGAGCGCGCCGCCCTGGCCGAGGACGGTGTCCCCACCCGCCTCAACGTCGAGGGCTGCACCGACGGACCCGTGGGCGTCAAGGAGCTGCGCAAGGAACTGCGCGAGGTGGCCCGGACGTTCGGCGTGCCCCAGCGCGCCGAGAAGCTGATAGCCGAGCAGGAGGAGCAGCTCGCGGCCACCGCCGAACGCCTCAAGGGCGCCGAGAAGCCCGCCGTCTTCGTCTTCGACAGCGGCGACAGCTCGGCCTTCACGGCCGGCGGCCACGGCATCGGCAACGACCTCATCAGCCGGGCCGGCGGCCGCAACGTCTTCGCCGACCTCGACAAGTCCTTCGGCGACGTCTCCTGGGAGAAGGTCGTCGAGCGCAAGCCCGAGGTCGTCGTCATCTACGACTACGGCGGCACCCCCGTCGCCGCCAAGAAGAAGCAGCTCCTGAACGACCCGGCGCTCAAGGACGTGCCCGCGATCAAGAACGAGCGGTTCGCCGTCCTGCCGCTCTCCTCCGCCGTACTCGGCCCGCGCGTCCCCGACGCCGTGGACGAGCTGGCGGACCAGCTCCACCCCGACCGCGCCGCCGAGTAGGGGGCCGTGGTGACCGCCCCCGCGGGCACCCCGGCGGCGGCCGAGCCCCGCCGCCGGGCCCTGTCGTACCCCGCCGTCCTCGCCCTGCTCGCCGGTCTGCTGCTGGCCGCCGGCCTCGCCGGGCTCGCCCTCGGCTCCGTCCGCGTCCCGCCCGGCGAGGTGCTGGCCGCGCTCACCGGGAGCGAGCCGACGCCGCTCGCGCCGGTCATCCGGAACGTGCGGCTGCCGCGCGTGCTGCTCGCCGTCGTCGTCGGCGCGGGCCTCGCCGTCGCCGGTACGGTCCTCCAGGCGCTGGTCCGCAACCCGCTGGCCGACCCGTTCCTGCTCGGCGCCTCCTCGGGGGCCTCCACGGGGGCGGTACTGGTCATCGTCGCGGGTATCGGCACCGGACTGCTCGGCACCGTCGCCCTGCCCGTCGCCGCCTTCGCCGGCTCGATGGGCGCGCTGGTCGCCGTCTACGCGATGGCCCGGCGCGGCGGCACCATGACGACCGGCCGGCTGATCCTCGCCGGGGTCGCGGTGCAGTACATCCTCTCCGCGCTGACCAGCCTCGCCCTGGTGCTCTCCAGCCAGGCCGAGCACGCCCGGGCCATTCTCTTCTGGACCCTCGGCGGTCTCGGCGGCGCCCGCTGGGACAGCCTGTTCCTCCCGGCCGCCGTCCTGGTCGCGGGCACCGGCCTGCTGCTCGCCCTGTCCCGGCCGCTCGACCTGCTCCTCGCCGGGGAGGAGGGCGCCACCGTCCTCGGCCTGGACACCCACCGGTTCCGCGCCGCCGCCTTCGTCCTCGCCTCCCTGGTGGTCGGCGTGCTGGTCGCGGTGAGCGGCGCGATCGGCTTCATCGGCCTGATGGTGCCGCACGCCGCCCGGCTGCTGGTCGGTGCCGGGCACCGCCGGCTGCTGCCGGTCACCGCGCTCGGCGGCGCCCTCTTCCTGGTCGTCGCCGATCTGGTCGCCCGTACCGTCGCCGCGCCCGAGGAGATCCCCGTCGGCGTGGTCACCGCGCTCACCGGCGGGCCGTTCTTCCTCTGGCTGCTGCGCCGGTCCTCCCGCGGAGAAGGAGTCGTCGGATGAGCCACCGCACCGCCCCCGCCCCGGCCGACCCGGGCTTCGGCGCCGCCGCGCCCGGCTCGCTGCGCGCCGAGGGGCTCGGCTACCGCCTGCCGCCGCCCGGCCGGGGCCGCTCGGGCGCCGTCCTCCTCGACGGTGTCGACCTGGCGGTGGCGCCGGGCGAGACGGTCGGCGTGGTGGGTCCCAACGGCAGCGGCAAGACCACGCTGCTGCGCTGCGTCTACGGCACCCTCGCCGCCACCTCGGGCCGGTTGCTCCTGGACGGGCAGGACGCGGCCGGGCTCAGCGCCAAGGAGCGCGCCCGCCTGGTCGCCGCCGTGCCGCAGGACGCCACCGGCGCCTTCGGCCTCACCGTCCGCGAGACCGTCGCCATGGGGCACAGCCCGCACAAACGGTTCTGGGAGGGCGACACCGCCGAGGACGCCGCCCGGGCCCGGGCCGCCCTGGAGCGCGTCGGCGCCGCCCACCTCGCCGACCGCCGCCTCGACGAACTCTCCGGCGGCGAACGCCAGCGCGCCCTGATCGCCCGCGCCCTGGTCCAGCGCCCCCGCATCCTCGCCCTGGACGAGCCCACCAACCACCTGGACATCCGCTACCAGCTGGACATCCTCCACCTGGCCCGTACCCTCCCCCCGACCGTCCTCGTCGTCCTCCACGACCTCAACCTGGCCGCCGCCTACTGCGACCGCATCCACGTCCTCGCCGCCGGCCGCGTCGTCGCGGCCGGCACCCCCGCCGACGTCCTGACCGAGGACCTCCTCCACGAGGTCTACGGCGTCCACACCCGCATCACCCCGCACCCGGTGACGGGCAGGCCGAACGTCGTGTACGTACCGGAGTAGAACCGGCTCCGGCACCGGTCCGGATCTTCCCGGCGCCGACGGTTCCGCCCCGCCTCCGGCCCACCCGGCCGGCCCCGGCGCACCGGAACCAGGGGCCCGGCCGACGGCACCGCCCGACAGGGACGGCACCGCCCGACAGGGACGGCACCGGGGAGCGCCGACGAGCGGTCCGGCCGGGACCCGGTCCGGAAGAGGCCGCCCTCCCGCGCGGCCGCGGACGGCCGTCTCGCCCGCATGGCGTCAACTTCGGCCCGGTCCTTCACTCCGTCGGGTGGGTGGGCGGTGGGCGGACCGCTCACGGGGAACAGAAAGGGATCACCAGCTCACCTCAGGCAGCCACCCCGCCCGCGGTGGCTCCCGCACAGAGACGGACGGACGAGACTTCATGGCCACCGACACCACCCCCCGCTACACCGTCCCCGGCCTCACGGTCCAGCAGGGCGGCAAGCTCATCGACCTGCTGCGCCTTCGGCTCTACGCCCTCAACGACCTCCACCTGACGCTGAAGCACATCCACTGGAACGTGGTCGGACCGCACTTCATCGCGGTCCACGAGATGCTCGACCCCCAGGTCGACCGGGTCCGCGAGATGGCCGACGACGTGGCCGAGCGGATCGCGGCGCTCGGCGGCGTCGCCAAGGGCACCCCCGGCGCGCTGGTCTCCGCCCGCACCTGGGAGGACTACAGCATCGGCCGGGGCGACGCCATCGCCCACCTCGGTGCCCTGGACGTCGTCTACACCGGCGTCGTCGAGGACGTCCGCAAGGCCGTCGCCCAGGCGGGCGAGATCGACCCGGCCACCGAGGACCTGCTCATCGAGCAGCTCCGCGACCTGGAGCAGTTCCAGTGGTTCGTCCGCGCCCACCTGGAGACCTCGGGAGGCTCCCTGCGCACCGCCGGGGCGACCACCGAGAAGGCGGGCGCGGAGAGCGCCACCGACTGACCGGGCCGGGCGCGGGCACCCGCGCCGCGACACCCCGCGGACCGGAGGCCCCGTGGCACGCAGCACCCGCCCCCCGGCGCCGAACCGCGCGGCGGGCCTGCTGGTCCTCTGCTCCGCCGTGGCGGCCGCCGGCGGTCTCGCCGCCGGTGACGCGGACCGGGTCCACGCCTTTCTCCACCACCCGGCCTGGCCCCCGCCCGCCTGGCTCTTCGGCCCGGTCCGGACGGTCCTGTACGCCACGATCGCCGTCGCCGGCCGGCTCGTCGCCCGCACCACGTCGCCGCGCCATGACGGCCTGGTCCGTCCAGCCCACCCGCAACCTCGACTGGACGCCCCTCCTCTTCGGCGCCGTCCAGTACGGCGTGGCCTTCCTCGACGCCGCCCTGGTCACCCTCGCCATCGCGGCGACGGTCCTGTTCTTCCGCCGCGTCGACCGCAGGGCGGCAGCCCTGCTCCCGCCCTACCGCTGCCGGGTGGTGTTCGCGGCGGCGCTGAACTGGTCGGTCCGGGTGCGGAACGGGTGAGGGGCGGGGAGCCGGAAGGTGCCCGGCTCCCCGCCCCGCGTCAGGAAGGACGAGGCCGGTCTACTCCTCCTCCCCGGCCGCCCGCCCCGCCAGCCGCTCGTACCGCTGGCGGGCCGCCTGGGGAGTGCCGAGGCCGAGGCCGAAGGCGATCTCCTGCCAGGTCATGCCGCGGCCGCGGGCCATGCGGATGAGGCCGGTCTCCAGTTCGTCCAGGTCGGCGCGGGCGCTGGGGACGAGGGTGAGGGCGGCGGTGACGTCGGCCGGGTCGACCTCCGGCTCGTCGCCCTCGGGCAGGGCGGTGCCGCTGAGCAGGTAGGAGACGAGGCGGACGGCCTCGTGCGGGCCGATCATCGACGGGTGCACCTGGCGGCGCCGCTGCTCGTCGGTGGCGGCGTGCCGGTCGGCGATGCGGAAGAGCGAGGCGTGCACCCGGCCGGCGCGCGCCTGCTCGGCGTCGGGGGCGGCGAAGGGCGCGTCGGGGGCGGACTGCTGAGGGTCCGGGGTGTTCGGCATGGCTCCAGCGTGGGTGGCGCACGGATTGTTGTCAACGACATGCTTTCAACGTCGCGTTCAATTCACTCGGGCGGCCCTGTCACCAGCGCATACGGACGTCCTCCGCCCACCCCAGTACCCCGCGGACGGCGACACGGTCGCCGGTGTCGTCGTGGACGGTGCCGTTCCAGTGACCGAAGCACTGGTCGGTGTGGTTCGACAGGAGACCCGCGTCCGTCCGGGTCACCCGGTCGTGGATCGGGGTGAAGGTGAGGTCGACCTGCTCCGATCCGGGGGAGCGGACCCGCCAGGGCGCCAGCGGTTCCGCCAGGTCGTAGGACCACGTCAGCTCTTCCCCGATTTTGGAGAGGCGGCCGTCCACGCAGAGGGCGTTCTCGGTGGCCCCGGTCCCGGCGGTCCACCGCCCGCCGAACTGGAGCCCCAGCGTCCGTCCGTCGGTGCGCCCCGACCCCGCGCCCCAGTTCCAGTGCGCCCGCCTCGGCCAGCGCCCGCGCCCGTGGTCCAGCACCGCCCAGGAGTCGCCCGGCGCGAAGGGCAGCACCCGGCTGCCGACACGGACCCGGCCGTGGGCCGGCAGAGCCGTCTGCTTCGAGGTGTACTGGAAGCGGTCCGCGCCCCACGGCACCACCACCGACAGGGTCTCGTGCCCCTCGGGCAGGGCGGCGTACACGTCGACCTCCACCTGTTCCCCGCTGCCCGGCGCCAGGCAGCGGGCGGTCAGCCGGGTGCCCGCGCCCTCGCGCCGGATGCCGACGCGGACCTGGTCGCGCACCGGCCGGGCCGGGCCGACCGTGACGTCATGGCCGCCGAAGGGGCCGGGGACGCCCGCGACACCCTCGGGCAGCGGGGTGCGCGGGCCGCCGGGGCGCAGCGAGGTCCGCTCGATCTCCCGTCCGCCGGGCCCCAGTTCGAGGACGTACACGGCGTCCAGCCGCAGGAAGTCCAGATCGCTGACGGTCAGCGCCACCAGGTGGGTGGGCGTGGTGACACACCAGTACTCCCAGCGTTTGGTGCGGCCCCACCCGCGCAGGTTGGCCCGGTGCAGCGGCCGCCGGGACCAGCCGACCGCCTCGGGCGCCAAGGTGCCGTCGGGGCGGCACAGGTCGACAGGTCCGTGGGTGAGTTCACGTTCGTGGGTGGTCATGGGCGGCAGGGTACGGGGCACGTCCGGTCCGCGGGCCTGACCGGTGCCGCTGAGCAGGGGAGCTGCCGCCTGACCGGGGGCGGACGGACCGACGGGCGGGACCGGGTGACCGGGCGTCGCGGTCCCCTCCGCCGGTGACGGGGAGCGAGTCCCGGTCACGGCACGGGAGTTCTCGCCGGACGGGCCGGGGCGTGGCGGCCGGGGCGTGGCCGCCCGGCCCGGGCGGCCGACGTCCCGAAAAAAGTGCCCACGCCTCCAATCCGCTCCGCCCTCCAGCTCCGAAGAGAGGGATGAGGGGTGCCGGCCGGGCCCCCGTTCGTCGGTGTTCGCGGGTGAGGGGGAGTGCGGCATGGGGCGGGAGCGGCGGCGGGTGGCGGTGGTGGGGGCCGGAGTCGCCGGGCTGACGGCGGCGTACGTGCTGCGGGAGACGGAGGACGTCACCGTGTACGAGGCCGACGAGCGGCTCGGGGGACACGCGCACACCCATGAGCTGACCGGGGCGGACGGGGTGGTGCGGTCGGTCGACTCCGGGTTCATCGTGCACAACGAGCGGACCTACCCGTACCTGCTGCGGCTCTTCGGCGAACTGGGTGTCGAGACCCAGGAGTCGGAGATGAGCATGTCGGTACGGTGCGAGGGCTGCGGTCTGGAGTACGCGGGGGCGCTCGGGCCGCGCGGGCTGTTCGCCCAGCCGAAGAACGTGGCCGACCTGCGGTTCGTGCGGATGCTGACCGCCGTGACGGCCTTCCACCGCAGGGCGCGGGCGCTGCTCGCCGACGGCGGCCGGGGCGGGCCGACCCTCGGGGAGTTCCTGGACCGGCACGCGTTCTCGCCGTACTTCGTGCAGCACTTCGCGATCCCGCTGGTCTCGGCGGTCTGGTCGTGCGCGCCGGGGACGGCGCTGGAGTACCCCGCCCGTCACCTGTTCCGGTTCCTGGAGCACCACGGGATGCTCTCGGTCAGCGGGTCGCCGGTCTGGCGGACGGTGACGGGCGGTTCGCGGGCCTACGTGGACCTGCTCGCCAAGCAGCTCCCGGACGTGCGGACCTCCGCCCCGGTCCGCCGCGTGGTGCGGACGGCCTCCGCCGCCCACGTCACCGTCGGGACCGGCGGCGGGGGCACCTCGACCGAGGCGTACGACGCGGTGGTGATCGCCGTCCACCCCGGACAGGCGCTGGCGATGCTGGCCGACGCGGACGCACGCGAGCGGCGGGTGCTGGGCGCCTTCCCGTACTCCGCCAACCCGGCCGTGCTGCACACCGACACCTCGCTCCTGCCGAAGGCGCCCGGTGCCCGCGCCTCCTGGAACTACCTGCTGCCCGAGTGCGGCCGGGCCGTGCCGCGCGGCGCGGGCGAGGGCGGCCACGTCCGGGTCAGCTACGACATGAACCGCCTCCAGCGCCTCGACGCGCCCGAGCAGTACCTGGTGACCCTCGGCGACGACGGGCGCGTCGACCCGGCCTCGGTGGTCGCCCGGATGGCGTACGAACACCCCGTCTACACGCCGGAGTCGGTCGCCGCGCAGCGGGAACTGCCCACGCTCGGCGGGGAGCGGACCGTGTACGCGGGCGCCTATCACGGCTGGGGCTTCCACGAGGACGGCTGCCGCTCCGGGGTGCGGGCGGCCGAACGGCTCGGGGTGACCTGGTGACTTCGGCACCGGACGCGCCCGGAGCCGGCGCCGCCCCGGCCCTGTACCACTGCGAGATCCGCCACCTGCGCACCGGGCCGCGCCGGTACGCCTTCGGCCGGCGCACCTACCTGTGGCTGGTCGACCTCGACCACATACCCCGGCTGCCGCGCGGCCTGCGCCCGCTGGCCCGCTTCGACGCCCGCGACCACTTCGCGGGCGCCGCCGCGCCCGGCCGCGCCCCCGGCCCCGCCATCCGCGCCGCCCTCGACCGCTACCTCGCCGCCCAGGGCGTCGGCCTGGACGGCGGCCGGGTCCTGATGCTGGCCCACGCCCGCGTCCTCGGGCACGTCTTCAACCCGCTGACGCTGTACTGGTGCCACGGCCCCGCCGGGGAACTCCGGTGCGTCGTCGCCGAGGTCCACAACACCTACCGCGAGCGCCACTGCTACCTGCTGCGCCCCGACCCGGCCCACGGCCGCGCGGAGACGCCCAAGGAGTTCCACGTCTCGCCCTTCTTCACCGTGGCGGGCACCTACCGGATGCGGCTCCCCGCACCCGGCGAGAGCCTCGACCTCGCCGTCCACCTGGACCGGGACGGCGTACGCCGGTTCACCGCCACCGTGCGCGGCACGCGCGGCCCGGCCACCACCGGCGCCCTGCTGCGGGCCGCCGCCCGGCACCCCTTCTCCACACTCGCCGTCTCCCTCGGCATCCGCCGCCACGGCATCCGGCTGTGGGCACGTGGCCTGCCCGTCGTCCCCCGTCCCCGACACCGCGCCCAGGAGGGCCTGGAATGAACGTGTCCGTCCCGACGCCCGGCGCCCCCGAGGCGCCCGCCCCGCACCACCCGGCCGCGCCGGACACCCCGTCCGGCCACGGCCGGCCGGACGCCGCCCGGTGGCCCGGCGTCGCCACCGTGCCCCGCTGCTCCCCGCCCCGCTCCCTGATCGGCCGGGCGCTGCTGACCCGTGCCCTGGACCGGCTGCCGCTGCACGTGCGGTGGGGCGACGGAACCGGCGCGCCGGGCACGCGGCGACTCGGCACGGGCGGACCGAACCTGCGGGTGCGCGACACCGACGCCTTCGTGCGCCGGGTCGCCGTCGGCGGCCTGATCGGCTTCGGCGAGTCGTACATGGCCCGGGAGTGGGAGGCCGACGACCTGCCCGCCGTCCTCGGGGTGCTGGCACGGCACGTCACCGAGCTGGTGCCCGCGCCGCTGCACCGGGTGCGGCGCCTGTGGGACCTCCGGCGCCCGGCGTCCGAGCGCAACACCGTCGAGGCCGCGCGGGACAACGTCCAGCGCCACTACGACCTCTCCAACGACCTCTTCGCCCTCTTCCTGGACGAGACGCTGACCTACTCCGGCGCCGTCTTCCGCTCCCTGCCCGCCGCCTTCGACGCGCTGCCCGCCGCCCAGCACCGCAAGATCGACCGGCTGCTCGACCTCGCCCGGGTCGGCTCCGGCACCCGCCTGCTGGAGATCGGCACCGGCTGGGGCGAACTGGCCCTGCGCGCCGCGGCCCGGGGCGCCCGCGTCACCACCGTCACCCTCTCCGCCGAGCAGCGCGACCTGGCCCTGACCCGCGTCGCCCACGCCGGGTACGCCGACCGCGTCGACGTGCGGCTCAGCGACTACCGGGACGTGAGGGGCGACTACGACGCGATCGTCAGCGTCGAGATGATCGAGGCGGTCGGCGCCGAGTTCTGGCCGGAGTTCTTCGGCGTCCTGGACCGGCGTCTGGCCCCGGGCGGCCGGATCGCGCTCCAGGCCATCACCATGCCGCACGAGCGGATGCTCGCCACCCGCTCCGCCTACACCTGGATCCAGAAGTACATCTTCCCCGGCGGCATGATCCCCTCCCTGCGCGCCGTCGACGACCTGACGCGCACCCGCACCACCCTGCGCGTGACCCGCGACGACCCCTACGGCCCGCACTACGCCGAGACGCTGCGGCTGTGGCGGGCGCGGTTCGCCGATCGGGCGGCCGAGGTGGACGCGCTCGGCTTCGACCCGGTCTTCCGCCGCATGTGGGACTTCTACCTCGCCTACTCCGAGGCCGGCTTCGCCACCGGCTACCTGAACGTCCGGCAGATCCTGCTGGAGCGCGCGGCGCCCGGTGTGCCCGCGCCCCGTACCGAGGGGAGCCCCGCGTGAAGGGCGCCGCCCAGCGCATGACCGCGTCGCTGGAGGAGATCACCGGCGGGCCCCTGCCGTTCCGCCTCCGTCCCTGGGACGGCAGCGAGTCCGGCCCAGCCGACCCCTCCGGCACGCTGCCCGTGGTCGTCGTGCGGCACCGCCGCGCCCTGCGCCGCCTGCTCTGGTCGCCCGGCGAACTGGGCCTGGCCCAGGCGTACGACGCGGTGACCGCCATCGAGACGGGCGAGCACGTCGGCGACGCCGCGTACCCGGCGTTCACCCGCCTGATCCACGACCGGCTACGGCCCGGCGGCCGCGCCCTCGTCCAGCAGATGTCGCGGGGCGCCCACGCCCCCGGCGGCGGCGCCTTCATCGAGACCCACATCGCCCCCGACATGCACATGCGGCCGCTCGGAGAGACGGTCGGACTGCTGGAGGGCGCGGGTCCGGAGGTGCGGCACACCGAGTCGTTGCGCGAGCACTACGTCCGCACCGTCGCCGCCTGGGCCGAGACGCTGGAGGCGCGCTGGGACGAGGCGGTCGCCCTGGTCGGTGAGGTCACCGCCCGCGTCTGGCGGCTCTGCCTCGCCGGTGGCGGCCTCGCCTTCGACCAGCGCCGGATGGGCGTCGACCAGGTCCTCGCGGTACGGCCCGGCCGCGACGGGGCCGGCGGGCCGCCCGTGACCCCGGCCGGCTGGTACGGCTCCGGGGAGGCGGCCCGATGACCGACTGGGGCGGACTCGCGGCGGGGCTCGCGGTCGCGGCGGGGGCGGCGCTCGCCGTCATGCTGGTCACCTTCGCGCTCGCCCTGCGCGAGGGCGTGCACCGGATCGTCGACGTGGCCTGGGGCGCGGCCTTCGCCGCCGTCGCCCTCGCCTCGTACGGCTTCTCCCGCACGCGACCCGAGCCCGGCGACGGCTCCCTCGCCCTGCTCGCCACCGTGCTGACCTGCCTCTGGGGCCTGCGCCTCGCCGTCCACATCGGGCGGCGCGGGCGCGGCCAGGGTGAGGACCCGCGCTACGCCAAGATGCTCGCCAAGGTCCCCGGCAGCCCCGCCGCCTACGCCTTCCGCAAGGTGTACCTGCTCCAGGGCGCCCTGGTCTGGCTGGTCTCGCTGCCCGTCCAGGCCGCGATGTACGTCCGGGAGCCGGTCGGCGCGCTCGCCGCCTGCGGGGTGGTGCTGTGGGCGGCCGGCCTCGCCTTCGAGGCGGTGGGGGACCGGCAGCTCGCCCGGTTCAAGGCCGACCCGGCCCACCGGGGGCGCGTCATGGACCGGGGCCTGTGGGGCTGGACCCGCCACCCCAACTACTTCGGGGACTTCCTGGTCTGGTGGGGCCTGTTCCTGCTGGTCTGCGCCGATCCGGCGGTGGCCGGGGCCACCGTCGTGGCCCCGCTCACCATGTCCTGGCTGCTCGTCCTCGGCAGCGGGAAGGCCCTGCTGGAGCGGCACATGGCCGAACGCCCCGGGTACGCCGCCTACCGCGGACGGACCAGCGGGTTCTTCCCGCTCCCGCCCCGGCGGTAGCGACGCCTCACCTGGCGCGGCGCGCGCACAGCCCGAGCACCGAGAGCGCGGCCCAGCCGACCGACACGGCCAGCACCTTCGGCCGGACCGCACGGTCCAGGGTCGGGCCGAGCAGCAGGGCGTCTCCGAGGTCGGCGGCGATGCGGACGGCGGTGGCGGTGCGCAGGGCGGGGCCCTCCGGGGCCGTGGCCATGGCGAGGCCGACGGCGAGGTCGCGCCAGGCCAGGGGGCGGAGGCAGGTCTCCGTGTCCCTGGGGACCGCGCCGTCCCGGGTCGTCAGGCCCGACGGGCGGGCCAGGAGGGCGGGGCGGGCCGTCACCAGGGCGCCGTAGACGGCGGTGGTGGTGCCTACGGCGCGGAGCAAGGGGGTGTGCACGGTGGCCTCCCGGTCGGGGTTGGGGGTACTCGTGGTTCGCCCCCGGAGGGCGTTGCGGATGCGCCGGTGCCCCGGCCGGGCTCAGAGGCGGCCGCGAGCGCCGGCCGGGCTGGGTCCGGCCGGGCTGGGTCCGGCCGGGCTGCCGCGGCCGGGTCGTATCGGCAGGGACGCGGGCGTCGTCGTCGACCGCGGCGAAGCCGAGTGCCCGCCAGAGCTGGAGGGTGCGCTCGGGCCCCACCCCGGCCCGCTCGGCGACCTCACGCCGTGTGTAGGCCCTGCCGTCGCCGAGAAGCAGCTCCTCGACGGCGGGGTCCGGTTCCCCGGCGCCGCCGCTCATGTGGTGTGCACGATGAGGACGTCGACCGGCGCCTTCCGGGCGATGTCCGCCGGTACGGAGCCGAGGAGCCGCCCGGCCAGCGAGCGCAGCCCTCGGTTGCCGACGACCAGCAGGTCGGCCGAGCACTCCCGCGCGGCCCGCGCCAGCGCGGCGACGGGCTCGCCCTCCACCGCCAGCGACCGGACCCGCCGCGCCCCGTGCGAGCGGGCCCGGTCCCGGGCGGTCTGGAGGGTGTCCTCGGCGGGCGCCGAGCCCACCACCTGGTGGGCCTCGGCACCCAGCTGGTCCTGGGCCCGGGCCAGGTCGGGCCCGCGCATCGGCACGTACGCGCAGACGACGACGAGTTCGGCGCCGCAGACGGCGGCGAGCCGCGCGGCCCTGTCGACCGCAGCGAACGACGACTCGGAACCGTCCGTGCCGACCATGACGGTCTGATAGGTGCTCACGCCAACTCCCCTCGCCCCGAGACTACTTACTCCGGCGTAAAATAAAGCGCCGGGTGCGGGCGGGCAAGGGGGCCGACGGGGTGCTCAGGTCGTCCGGCTTCCGGACGTCAGGCCAGCAGGGCGCGGGAGGTCTGCCGGGCGCCGGCCGTGTGTGCGGGGAGGCGGCCCTGTGGGCAGGTGGCGGCCAGGAGGTCGTCCGCCTTGAAGAGGGCCGCCTTGATGTCGGGCGAGCCGGTGGCGGCGCACAGGGCGCGGGTGGCCTCGTCGAGGGCGCGGCGGTTGGCGGGCGTGTCCCGCTCGAACTGGGCGATGCGGACCTGGGCGTACTGGGACAGCAGGGTGCGCAGTCGCTGCGCGCTCGGGGTGGTGGTGGCGGGCGGGGTGGGCACGCGGAGCGTCCTTTCGTCGGGAGGACTCTCCTGTACATATGTCCCCGCGCGCGGCATCCATGCCTAAAGAATCACACTCGGTGATCGTGTGTGGCCGCTGGGTGCGTGCGGGGACGAGGCGGGCCTGCCGCGGGCCGGCTATGCGGGCAGGTCGTAGTCGAACCAGATGCTGTGGCTCCCGTCGCTCTCGTCGGTCAGTCCGCCGGTACCGGTGATGCCGGTCAACTGGCCGGTGCCGCTGGACGGGATGATGACGAAGGACTCGTCCTTGCGGTCGTCGCCCGAGGTCGTCGCCGAGTGCGTGAAGTTGAAGGTCCCCGTACGACCGTGGAGCGCCCCCTCGAAGGACTCCATGGCCACATATCCGCCCACGTTGGTCGCGTGGTCCAGCGCGTACGTGAACAAGGTGGCCGAGTGGCCGGTGATCTCTCCCTCGAACCGCTTCTGCATCGTCGCCACCCCCGCCGGGGTCCCGGTCGCCACGGCCCGGGCGGGCGCCAGATCGGCCGGGGCGAAACCGCTGACGGTGAAGGTTCCTGTAGCTCTCATGCGGCGAGCCTAGCCGTGCGCTCCGGTCGGGCGCAGGACATCGACAGGCTCGGTGCGGACCGGCCGGACGGGCGGCGCCCCGGGGCCCCGGAGGGAGACCTCCGCGGGCGGCCCGGGGCGCGCGGGGGCCGGCCGGGAAGGGGCCTCACTGCTTGCCGGTGCCGACCGGGTCGATCACGACGCCCTCCGAGGTGGAGCTGTCGGAGACGGGGACGTTGATCTCGGTCGGGATGGTCTTGGAGCGGGTCTCCTCGGGCGGGGTCACGACGAGCCGGGTGATGTCGACGCCGGAGCCGCCGGAGTGGTTGGCGGGGTAGTGGAGGGTGGCGCGGGTGGTCTCGCCGGTCTTGAGGACGACGGTCGGGGTCGCCAGGTCGCTGCGGTTGGCGTTGACGCCGCCCGGGCCGCTGTCGGCCTTGAGGTCGACACCCGGGAAGCCCTTGAGGAAGCAGGCGTCGCCGGTGTTCTTGAAGGCGATGTGCAGGGTGCCCTCGCCCATGCCGTGGGCGCTGCTGATGTCGAGGTTCGCGGTCTCGCAGGGGCCGGTGTTGATCGTGCCGCCGCCGCTGCCGGGGGCGTCTGTCGCCGAGTCGCCGCCGGTCGTGTTCCCGCTCTCCTCACCCGCTCCGCCCTCCTGTGCGTCCCCGCCCTTGCCGGAGGGCGAGGAAGAGGAAGCGGGGGCGGCGGCGTCGGTGTCGCCGGTGCTCGCGGCGGTGTCGTCGCCCTGGCAGGCGGTGAGGGAGAGGCCGGTGACGAGGGCCAGGGTGGCGAGGGTGATCTTGTGAGCGCGCATCGGTCGTCCTTGGCGGTCGTGATGTGTGCTCGCCGGGAGCGAGCCTTGCTGGTCATGTGGACCCGCCGGACCGCCCGCGCCGTTCCGCCCGGACGGATCTTCTTGCATGGCTGTTACACGTGAACAGTTCCTGTTACCGGGTCGGCCCGCGGCGTGTCGGCTCGTGGGTCCAGGGACCCAGGGTCCGGGGCCCTGGCCGGGCGCGGCCGGCGTCCCTAGGGTCCGTCCCGATGGGCGGCGCGGACGCGTGACGCACGGGGGCGTGGCCGCGAGATTGTCATGGCTCGCTCACGCGTGCCGCTCCTGCCTGTGCTGTCCCCTTCCTGTGAGGAGAGAACGATGTGCGAATCCTGCGCGACACCGGCGGTCGAGGAACTCGCGGCGGACGAGGAGGCGGTGCGGCGCGGGGGCCTGTCGCGGCGCGGCCTGCTCGCCGGGCTCGGCGCCGGACTGGGCCTCTCCGTCATCGGCCTCACCACCGGCGCCTCGACCGCGTCGGCGGCCTCGGCGAAGAACGGCGCCTGGGCCAACCCGGCGCTCGGCTACTTCCCCCAGGGCGGCCACTACGGAGCCCCCCGAGGCGGCGCCGCGCACGCCGGGCAGGACATCACCAACTCGACCGGCACGGGTGTCTACGCGGCGGCCGCCGGCACCGTCATCCGGCGTTCGTGGGGCGGTGGCCTCGGCGGCCGGACCGGCAACGCCCTGGTCATCTCGCACGGCGGCAACCAGTACACGTACTACGGCCACCTCAGCGCCTACCGGGTCGCGCTCAACGCCAAGGTCAAGGCCGGGCAGCGCATCGCCGACATGGGGGCGACCGGCAACGTGACGGGGCCGCACCTGCACTTCGAGACGCACTCCGGCGGCCTCGGCAGCATCACCAACCCGGTCACCTTCATGACGGCTCGCGGTGTGGACCTGGGCGGCGGCTGGCCCCGGCTGGACGCGGGCGCGTCCGGCGCCACGGTCGTCGTCGTCCAGCGGCTGATGACGCAGCGGGGTCACAAGCTGGTCGCCGACGGGAACTACGGCTCGGTCTCGGTCGCCGCCGTCAAGAAGTTCCAGGCGTCCAAGGGGCTGGTGGCGGACGGCCAGGTCGGCCCCGCGACCTGGCCCAAGCTCGTGTACACCCTGCGCCAGGGCAGCAGCGGCCAGCACGTCAGCGCCCTCCAGACCGCCCTGAACCGGCGCAGCGCGGGTCTCGCGGTGGACGGCACCTTCGGTTCCGTCACCACGACCGCCGTCCGCGCCTACCAGGGCCTGAACCGCCTGGTCGTGGACGGCGAGGCGGGCCCGGTGACCTGGCAGGCGCTGGTGGGCTGACCCGGCCGACGGGCCCGGTCGCCGGTGAGGTGCCGGCGACCGGGCCCGGGCGGCCCGACACCGGCGGGGACACCGCGGGTCGCATCGCTACAGGCGCGAGTCGACCCAGTCGCGCACATCCCGGCGGACGAGCAGCAGGGCGGCCACGGGCATGCTCAGGACGATCAGCAACAGCAGGACGAAGGCGACGAACAGCACCCTGCCCGGAGCGGGCAGCTTCCCCAGCACGGCTGCCAGCAGCAGCACGGGGAAGAAGACGCCTTGGATGCGGCTGATCATGACGGCGTACGGGCCCCCGCGCCACAGCCGGTACCCGCAGACGGCGACCACCAGCAACCACAGCAGGAGAGGCCAACTCGTGTAGAGGGAGAGGAGAGCGCCGGGGTCGAAGCCGCGGGAGAGGTCGGGAACCTCGGGCGGGAGGATGTCCCCGACGGCGAGGACCAGGCCCGCGAGCAGGAGGGGCAGTGTCAGCGGCGCCAGCCAGAACGTGGCGATCACCAGCACGCTCACCTTCACCGCCCACGGGCGCCGCGTCCTGGGCTTGAGTCGCGCCGGAACGCCCGCCCGCCGATAGACGGGCTGCAAGGCGCGCGGCAGAGCCCGCTGTGTACGACGTGCGACGCCGAGCAGGGGGAACCTGCCGTCCAGCATCTCCCAGTGCGGTGTCCAGTCGCGGTCGAACCAGATCGCCGCGCGAACATAGCGTCCTCGCAGGAGACGGTGGCGGATGCGCTTCGGCGGGTAGTCGGGCAGTCCTTTGGGGAACTCGCCTTCCAGCGCCGCGCGGAACCGCGTGTACTGGTCGTGGTCCCGGACGGCCAGGAGGACCAGACGGGTCGGGTCGTCGCGCCTCACCAGCTCTCTGACCTCGCGGCCGAGATTCCTGCCCGCCCCCGCGGCCAGCACGACGAGGGCGGAGCGGTCGAGCGCGGCGACCACCTCGTTCCACCACGTCCCGTCCGAGGCGTAATGGCGCTGGGCGCCGAGGTGCGGCAGCCGGTCGGTCGTACTGCCGAGCGCCACCATCCGGCCGAACGGTGCGAACGCGCGGCCGACCTGGTCCTCTTCGGTCCGCAGATGGGCGGGTGTGGGCAGCATGAAGGTGAACAGCAGGCGGAACCATCGCCGTGCGGCCACCCGGGAGAAGCCGGCGTCGTCCTTGAACGACCGGAGGAACACCACGATCCGCTCGTCCGCGGGGAGGCCCTGGATGCTGGTCAGGACGGGAGTCAGATGCATCCGCCCCCGCAGCACCGCCCAGATGCCGGCCACCACCAGAAGCGCGTTGGCCGCGAAGATCCCCCAGGTCGCCCAGGCCGAGGCGGTCCCGTAGGCGAATCCGATGCCTCCGGCGCCCAGGGTCAGTGCGATCCACCCCGCCGTACTCAGACGGCGGCCCTGGCGCTCGGACTGGGCGATCACGGCGGCCTGACGGGGCGGGCGTCTCGGTCTGGGCGGCGCTGTGCTGTCGGTTCGCAGTTCCGCCATCTTGCTCCGCCTTGTCGAGTCGGGGACGCTGGCTTCCTCACGGTAGTGCTGAGAGGGCGTGAGTTGTGGGGGATTCAGGCGATTCGGCCGTGCGGTGGGTGTGGGACCGGCAGAGCGTCTGGTCACAGGCCGCGGACCAGGCCAAGCGCTCGATCGGACGGGCCAGGAGAGCCGGGCTCGTGCTGGGCGTGACGGGGGCGTGCCTCGGCACCGCGGCCGCCCAGGTCATGGGGTGGAGCGAGGAGGCGGGGAAGAGCCTGGCCTTCCTGGCGGCCGTCGCGGTGGGGCTCGTTCCGCTCGCCACCAGGAACGCGGGTCCCCAGCAGGTCCGCGAGTGGACCAGGCTGCGCTCGCTCAGCGAGGAGCTCAAGAGCGAGGTCCACGTGTACCTCGCGCACGTCGTTCCCTACCGGGAGGCTGACGCCTCCCAGCTCCTCCTGGAACGTGCCGAGCGGGCGCTCGCGGACGCCTCCGACCTCGCCGGCCACACCGTCGGCCTCACTCCGCGTCGGCGCGCGCTCCCCCTCGTCACCGATGTCGGCTCCTACCTGAGGCTGCGGGTCGCCGACCAGATCGCGGGCTACTACCGGCCCCGGGCGGCGTACATGAGCCGACGGGGTGCCCGCGTCCGCCGGGTGGAGCTGGCGTTGGCCGTGGGCGCGGCGCTGCTGGGAGCCGCGTCCGGCGCCTTCGGCGACGAGTGGCCCGTCGCGTGGATCGCGACGGTCACGACTGTGGCCGCCGCGTTCACCGCGCACGCCGCGGCCTCCCGGTACGCGTACCAGGAGATGGACTTCTCCCGTACCGCCGCGGAACTGGAAGGTCTCACGGTCCGGCGCGCTCAGGCCGCCGACCCCGCCACCGACGACGCCTTCGTCGAACGATGCGAGCGGGTCATAGCCGCGCAGAACCAGGGGTGGCAGGCGAAGTGGCTCGGTGAGTAGGCCCTCGGGCGGGGGAGGCCGGGCCGCTCGTCGCCGGCCGGATTCCGGCCCGGGGAGGCGGGCGGAGGTGCGGCACCCACCGGCGTCGGTGCCCGCCTGGTCGACCGGGGGCTGTATCCGCCCGCACCCGCCCTCGTGGTCCCCACCGCCCCGGGGGGCCCGGCCCGCCGGATGAGAGGGCGGGCGCGGGACGGCTTGCGGACGGCGTTCGCGCACCCGGTGCTGCGGCCGGGGTGCTGCTCACCGGGGCGGCGGCGCTCCCGCTGCCCGTGGCGTCGCTGCTGCCGCCGTCGCCGGCGCGGGAGGAGCGGTGGGGCGCGGCCGTGACCGCGATGGTCGTGGGGGCGCGGGGCGCGGCGCCGGGACGGTGGTGGTCACCCTCGCGGTCGTCGTGCGGGGCCCGTTCGGGCGTCCCGGGCGGATGGCGGCGGGCGGGCTCGGGTCGGTGGGGGCCGGGCCGCCGGGGCCCGGGCTGACGCCGGGCGCGTCCGGTGCCGTGGCAGCCGGTTCCGTCGTGCCGTCGGCAGCGGGATCCGCGCCGCGCACATCACGCCGTCGGTGCTCGGTCGCACCGGAGGACCGCCTGTCCCGGGCGCGGGCCCTGTCGTTCGTCCTCCAGCGCCCGGCCCTGCTGCTGACGCACCACGTCCTGGGAGCCGGCGCCGACCTGGCGGGCCCGGCGCTCGCCGTCCTCGGCTGCGCGGTGACGACCACGGCCGTCGCGCTGCTGTGCCTGGACTCGCGCCCTTTGCGCACCGACCGCGCCGGGCCGGCCCCCTAGGGTCGTGCCATGCTGCGACTCGGTTTCCCCGTCATCGGCGTCACGGATCTGCCCCGGGCGGTGGCCTTCTGGTCGGAGGCCCTGGACCTGGTGGCGACCGAGGAGTGGCGCTCCGGCACCTGGCGGACGCTCGACCGCGCCGACGGTTCGGGGCGCGCTCTCGCCCTGATGGTCAGCGACTCCCCGCCCGAGCCGCGCCCCCGCCTCCACCTGGACCTGTTCACGGACTCGGCCGAGGAGCAGGAGGCCGAGGTGCGGCGGCTGGTCGGGCTCGGCGCGCGCCGCGTCGACTGGGATCTGTACCCGCCCGAGCCCGACTTCGTGGTCCTCGCCGATCCGGACGGGAACATCTTCTGCGTGGTCGACCTGAGCCACGCCCCCAGCGGCGGGGGCGGTGGCACGTGAGAAGCCCCGGGCCCGATCAAAGCACGGGTCCGGGGCTGGGCCGCCCGGCTGCTGACCGTCCAAGGAGGCAGCCGGGCGGGGTCAAGAGGCCCGCTGTGCGCGGGCGGTGGGGACGGCGACCGACGCCGGCCAGGCGGGGGCCGCGACGGTCACGGCGACGTGCCGCGTCACCACGGGTCGGCGATCTCGTGCAGTCTGCCGCACGCCAGCATGGGGCAACGGACGTAACGAGCGGCGGGGGCTTCGGGTTTCAGGTCTGGCTCGGTGGCTTCCGGTGCGGCGGGGCGCGGCGGGTCGGGGTGGTCGTCCTCAGGGCGTACGTTCGGCGGGGTCACGCGTATCTCCTCGGTTAAGGAACGACGCCCGGCCGTCGCCGTCACGCCGACGGACGGACGTAATTCTCGGGATCAGCAGGGGGCGGGCTGTGAGCTGGTACCAGGCCCCTCCCTCGCGGGCGGTGAAGCGGTACGGGAAGCCGGTCGCGAGGCGGTCGACGGTCTCCTCGCCGTAGGCCGGGTCGGCTGCCCAGAGGCGGAGTTGGGAGGGGGCGTGCTCGGCGGGCCGCACCACCGGGCGCAGCGCCCCCGGCGGCAGGCGGGTGGTGCGCGGGTCGGGGTCGAGGGCGTCGGCGAGGCGGTGCGCCTGACGGCGCAGCCAGCGCAGCGCGAGGCGCCGGGTCGGGGCGACGACCCCGCCGAGGAACACGGAGGAGGCGGCCGCACCCCCGTGGACCTCGGCGAGGTACTCGACCCCCGCCGCCGGGCAGGCTCCGCTCACGTGGCGCGCCGGAGCCAGCGGCGCAGGCGGTTCTCCTCGGCCATACGGCCCCTCAGCCACCGCAACAGCGGGGAGTCCTCGCCCGGTTCGTCCTCCGGCGGCGGGTCCGGCGTGCTCACGCGGGCCCCCGGGCCGCGCATTCCGCCGTACTCCGGTGGCGTCTGAGCAGGACGCGGCAGTCGGTCGCCCTGCTCAGGTCGTGCTCGGCCCTCGCCACCGCCTCGGCCAGCCGGAACTCCTCGCAGGCGCGGCAGTCCCCACGTGCCCGCGACCCGTCTCCGTCCGGCGCAACGTTCATTCCAGGCATGGGTGTTCCTCTCTGTAGCCGTTCCGCTACCGGGAGCACTCAGGCTGACCTAGAGTCGAACCGCGATCAACGTGACAGGTGAGCACGGAAGGTTGGTGATGCCTCCTTGAACCGCAAGGAGCTGAACCCGGAAAGCAGCCCGCAGGCGGCTTATGGTGCGCATTTGCGCAAGTTGAGAGAGGGATCTGGCTGGACACAGCAGGAAGTAGCGGACAGGGTCGAATATGCCAGTTCGCATATGTCGGCCGTGGAAACTGGTCGCAAGTCTCCGACCTTGCGTCTGTCGCGCCGTTTGGATCGCGTTTTCGGCATATCCGAGCGAGGCGGCTCCTTCGAGCGTATGTGGCGCGACCTGAAGCAGGGCAGCCTGCTGGAAGGCTTCCCGGAGTACGTGGGGTACGAGGCGCGGGCGGTGGAGATCCGCCTGTACAACATTGGGATCATTCCCGGCCTGCTTCAGGCTCCTGAGTGCGCGAAGGTGCTGGCTGAAAGTGCTGTTCGGCGCGGCAGTATCACGGCAGAACAGGGAAGCGAGCGGGTACAGTTTCTGGCGGAGCGGCAAGCTGCGTTGGCCAGGGATCGTCCACCCATGGTGTTCGTGACCATGGACGAGAGCTGTATCCGTCGTCCCATCGGTGGGCCTGCCGTGATGAAGCGACAGCTGGAGCGTCTGATCGCGTTTGCCGAGCTGCCGAACACGGTGCTTCAGGTCGCGCCTTTCGAGATAGGCGAACGCCGCACGTTCGATCTGCCGGTCAACATCCTGACTCTGCCGGATCGCTCTGTGATCTGCTACGCCGAGTCGCAGGCGCAAGGCCATTTGGAGCGTGAAGGAACCTCGGTCATCAGCATGCTGACGGAGTACCATCAACTCCAGGCCGAGGCACTGTCGCAAGCCGCCTCCGTGGCCCTGATCAACCAGTTACGAAAGGGCACCCCGTGACGACCGCATCCCCCCGCTGGTTCACGTCCTCGTACAGCAACAACGGTGGCGACTGCGTCGAGGTCGCCACCAACCTCGCCGCCTCGCACGGCACTGTCCCCGTCCGTGACTCGAAGGTCGTGGGCGGCCCGGTGCTCGATGTCCCCGCAGGCGCCTTCTCGTCCTTCGTGGACGGCGTCAAGGCGGGCGAGTTCCGCTCGGTCTGACCGAGCGGACAGCGTGGAAGGAAGCCCCGCCCACCTCGTCTCCGGGAGTGGTGGCGGGGCTCCTCGCTGTTCTCGGCCAGGTCCGGAAGGCGCCCTCGCGCGGGGCGGTCGCGCGACCTACGCTCGGCGCACGAGCCGCCGTCCGCGAAGGGGTACGTCCATGTCGAACGCCTCGCCCCGCTGGTGCAAGTCCTCCTACAGCGACAACGGTGGCCAGTGCGTCGAGGTCGCCACCAACCTCGCCGCCTCGCACGGCACTGTCCCCGTCCGTGACTCGAAGGCCGTGGGCGGCCCGGTGCTCGATGTCCCCGCAGGCGCCTTCTCGTCGTTCGTGAACGGCGTCAAGACGGGTGCGTTCCGCTCGATGTGAGCGGTGGCATCCCTGGCCCTCCCGGATGGAGCCGCCTGGCCGTTCGCCCGCCGCGAGCGCGTGCGGTCCCGAGGCGGCCGGCCGGCCCGGGCCCTTCACGCTGCACGAGCGGCGTCGGACCGCGCGGATCGCGAAGTCGGAGCCGACCGCGCATGACCTGCCGTCCGCCGCCCGGAGCCCGACCGAGCCGGCGCGATCCGCCGCTACACGCCGGTGGCGCCGTCGAGGCGTTCCCGGACCAGGTCGGCGTGGCCGTTGTGGCGGGCGTACTCCTCGATCATGTGGACGTAGACCCAGCGGAGGCTGACGTCCTGGCCCATGAAGCGGCCGGTGTCGGAGAGGGCGCGGTCGGCGCAGCACGCGCGGGCGCGTGCGATCTCCGCCTGCCAGGTGGCGAGGGCATCGCCCAGGGTGGCGCCCTCCGCCAGTTCGAAGCCGCCGTCGGGGGCACCCGGATCGGCCCGCGGGTCGTAGATCGGCGGGGCCTGCTCCCCGGCGAACACGCGGCGGAACCAATTCCGCTCCACCTCCGCCATGTGCTGAACGAGGCCGGTCAACGTGAAGCCGGACGGAGGCACGGACGCGACGGCGGCCTGCCCGTCGTCCACGCCCTCGCACTTCATGGCGAGCGTGCGGCGATGAAAGTCGAGCCAGCCTTCGAGTGTGGTGCGCTCATCGGCGTTCAGGGGCGGCATGGGACGTTCGAGGTCGCTCATCGAGCGATTATCACCGGCGGCCGAGGCCCTCGGCGGCCGGGCCCCGCGCCACCGCGAAGGCCCCCCTAGCGGTCGAGGGCGGACAAGGCCGCCTTCCTGGCCCGTTCGTACCGCTTCAGTTCGGCCCGGGACTCCTCGACGAGCGGGCGGCCCGCCTCCTTCGCGGCCGCCTCCACCACCTGGTGCAGTCCGCTCTCCACCTGGCAGTCCACGTCGGCTCCGGCCAGCTCCAGTTCGCGCAGGCCGACCGTCCGCAGGGACTCCTCGTCCCCGGTCTCGCCCTCGTCCTCCAGCAGGGCGCGGATCTCCTGCCGGGGGTCGTCCAGGGCGCGGTACCGGTGGCCCCGCTCCTCCATGCAGCCGGCCCACTCCCGCTGCGCCCGCCGGAAGGCGGCGGACTCCTGGGTCGCCCCGATGACGGCGTTGCTCAACTCCTGCACCGTGTAGTACAGCTCGGGCCACCGCTCGCCGTAGACCTCGGTCTGGGCGCGGCTCACGCACGAGCCGGGGTCGTGGCTCATCACCAGGCCGCCGGGCAGCTCCACGGTGCGGTGGTTCTCCTCCTCGCCGAGGAGTGCGTCGCGCCAGTGCCGCCGCTCCTTCGCGGTGAGGGTGGCCAGGTGCTCGGCGTTGGGGTCGGGTGGCCTGCCGGCCAGGTGGGCGGAGGTCAGGCCGTAGCCGTCGTTCCTCGCCTCGTCGGGTCGCAGCAGCGCGAACGGGCTGTCGCCCGCCGCGCGCCGGTCGGCCGCCTCCTCACCCACCCGGTACGCGTGTCCGCGTGCGCGCATGCAGGCCCGCACGGCGCTCTCCTCCGCCTGCCACAGGGCCGCCTCGTCCGCCGCCGCGTACGTGAGGACGCCGTCCAGCGGGCGGGGGTCGGGCGGTGCGGGAGTGGCGGCCCGGTGGCCGGGCGACTGGCACCCGGCCACCAGGAAGAGCGCCGCGCCCAGGGTGAGCAGCGCGGCACGCACGGGGGTCAGCACCACTTGTTGGAACCGACCCCGTTGCGGAAGACGCCCCCGGCGCTCGACGCCTCGTGGGTGTCGATGAGGCGGGCGCCGCGCAGCAGGTAGTAGCTCTTGCCGGAGTAGTTGGTGCCCGCGTAGATCCGCACGTTGCACTGGGTGCCGTTGTTGAAGACCGAGCGGGCCCGCGCGAACTTGTCGTAGACGCGCAGGTTCTTGTTGTCGCCGTACACGCGGCCCGGGCTGCCGCCACCCATCCGCGAGGTGAAGGCGCAGAGCGCGCCCGGGTCGCAGGCCGGCCACGCCGCCTGCGCCGGGGTGCTGATCGCGCCCAGTCCGAGCCCGGCCATCAGCGTCGCCCCCGCCGTGAGCCCGATCTTCGTGCGTACTGCTCTGACTCGACCCATGGTGATTCCCCTCCGTCGATGACACGTCTCTCGCCCCGGGGCCTGTCGCCGCGGGACGGAGCAAGGCTCGCAGCCTTGGCGCGGGGGGACCGCGGCGTGAGGGGATCTTGGGTCGGATCTCTGCTCACAAGCTTCTGACCTGCGCTTTCCCCGTTCCGTGAAGGATGTGTGTGCTCCGGGTGTGGGACGGGAGGGAGCGGCGCACCTCGGGTGGGTCGGGCGGAGGGCCGGTCCCCACCCCGCCCGGACCGGGCCCACCCCGCCCGGACCGGTCCGGCCCGGCACCCTGCGGGCGGTGCCGGGCCGTCGCGCCCGCACCGCGGCCTCCGGGTGGGCGCGGGTGCGGTCAGTCGGTCGCCGCCGGGGCCTTGCGGGCGAGGAGGTGGATCTCCCGGAACTGGCGGCGGTCGGTGGGGAGGGGCTCGCGGGTCATGCGGGCCGTCTCCGTCAGCCCGGCCTCGCCCAGCAGGGCGGAGAGGTGGTCGGGGCACCAGCGGTAGGCGGGGGCCACCGCGTGGTCGAAGACCTGGGTCCGGTGGGCGGGGGACTCGCTGGCCCAGAATCCGATCAGCAGATGGCCGCCCGGGGCCAGGACGCGAGCGAACTCCGACAGGACGGGCGGGAGTTCCGCGGGCGGAGTATGGATGACGGACCAGCGGGACAGCACGCCGGACAGGGAGGCGTCGGGGAGGTCCAGCTCGGCCATCGAGCCGACGTCGAACCGCAGACGGGGGTGGGCCCGGCGGGCCAGGCCGATCATCGCGGGGGAGGCGTCGACACCACGCGCCACCAGGCCCAGGCCCTCCAGATGGGCCGTGACGTGGCCGGGTCCGCATCCCAGGTCCGCCACCTCGGCGCCCCTTCCGGCCCCGCGCACGGCCTCGGCGAAGGCGGTCAGCATGGCCCGGTCCAAGGGGGCGTCGCGCAGGGAGTCGCGGAAGAGCCGGGCGTAGGTGTCGGCGGCGGCGTCGTAGGCGGCACGGGTGGCGGTGAGCGAGTCGGGTGCGGTCATACCCGGGACCGTAGCGCGGGGCGTGAGGCCAGGGGACCCTGCCGCCGGCCGAGCGTGGGTACGCGGCAAGTGCCCGTCGGTGTCGTGCCGGGCGGACGCCCACCTCGGACGCCCCGGCAACGGAAGGAGCGGGTCGGGGCGGCAACGCCCCCGTGCCGGCTCCCGGGCACCACCTGAGCTGTGCCGCACCGGAGGGAGGGAATGCCTCACGCGGTGTGCGGGCGGGAGAGGGAGAACCCGCGCGGTGGCCGAACTGGGCAACGTAGTAAGGAGTTTGGTTCACCCTCAGGCGGGCAGGCGGGTGCCGGGGCGTAGGGGTGTGATCGCGCGCCCGTAAGCATCATCACCGGGGGAATCAGTGACGGACCGTGCCGACAGCGACGCCATGCCCAGAACCGCCGAGGTGCCGCTGAAGTGGTGGGACCGCTGGTGGTGGGGGCCGGCCCTCTTCGGCTCCGCCCTGACCCTGCTGACGCTCGCGGCGGGCTCGCCGCTGGCCGGGCGGGTCCTCGACGAGGAGTTCGGGCGGGTGCCCTGGTGGGTGGTGGTGTGGCCGCTGGCGGCCGGGCTCCTCCTGCTGGGCGGGGCCGGGGCCCCGCGGAGTGTGCGGTGGGCCGCCTGTCTCGCCTTCGTGGGGACGCCGGCCGGCATCGGCGCCTACGCCACCGGGGCCGAGGCGCAGCCCGTGCCGGGGCCCTTCCTCCCCGCGCCCGCCGACGAGCGACCGGCCGCCGCCCTCCTCGCCGCCGGACTCTGCCTGGCCGCGGTCGGGCTCTGCGTGCTGCTGCACCGGATCGCGGCGGACCGGGTGCCTCCGGCCGTGGCCGGTTCCCGGATCCACCGGGCCCGGCTGCTGACGGCCGCCACGGCCTGGGGCGTGGTCGGCGGACTCGTCCTGTCCACGGGCACCGGGTACGCGGCCCTCGCCTTCGAGGCGGGCACGCGCGTCGGCCCCCTCACGTTCGACGCCACCTCCCGGACCGTCCCGGAGGAGGAGCGGGATGAGGGCATCGAGGTGACGCATGGCGAACACCACGCCCCCGCCCTGTACGGCGAACCCGCCAAGGTCGTCTGGGAGAAGGAACTGCCCGGCCCCGCCGCCCTGACCACCTGCCGCCTCAGCGGGCCGCCCGTGGACGAGGACGGAGGAGCCCGGCGTCCGAAGGACAACGACCCGGTGACCGTCCGTTCCACCCTGGTCGCGGTCGAGTGGGGGCACGGCTGGGGCGCGGTGGTCGGCCACGACCCGGCGGACGGCAAGGAGCGGTGGCGGTACACCGTGCGGTACGAAGGAACCCGGGGTGGGAAGGACGTCTCCCACACCGGCGGCCGCCTCGGACAGGTGGGCGTCTCCGACTTCTGCACCGTGCACGTCGTGGCCACGGCAAACACTCTGGTCACCCTCGACGGGAACTCCGGAGAGGTGCTGAACGAGGCGGGGCTGCCCCGGGGTTCCCGGCGCTCCGGGGGCGACCCGCGCGGCTGGTCCTTCGTGACCGGCGCCGCCGAACGCGCCGGCCACGTCGGCCCACGGCAGCAGCCGCCCGTGGTGCGACTCGGCAGGGACCAGCACGTCTTCCTCAACAGGGGCAGCTTCGTGGCGGAGATCGACCAGGCCACCGGCCACCTCGTCTCCATGGACGCCGACCAGCGGTGTGACCTCCTCACCGCCTCCACCGTGACCAGCGCGGACACGTCCCTCCGGATCCCCGCCACCCCGCACCTGCTCACCCACTCCTGCGGCACCCCCCGTTACACGGAGATCACCGCGCCCCCGAGCCGGGAGACCGGGGAGGGCCGGGACGCCAAGGAGTACGACTCGCTCCAGCGCGTCCCGGTGCCTGCCTCCACCACCCTCCCCACACTCGCCTGCGAACGGGACCCCTTCGTCACCGACTTCCGGGTGAGCGGCGAGAGTTACGCTGTGGCCGGCCTCTGGTGCGGGTCCGGGGACGACCAGCGCAAGCTGCTGCTCACCAACGCCGGGGTCCGCGAAGTGCAAGTGGTCGAGCTGCCCGAGGACACCGAGCTGCCCCTGCGCCCGGTCACCGAGCTGACCGTCCTGGGCGACGACTACCACACCGTCTGGCTCAGCGGCGGCAGTCTCCACGCCCTGCCGTCGGAGACGGACGGCAAAGTCGTCCACGAGGAGGGCGGGACCAGGTACCACGCGGTGAAGCCCCGCACGCTCCACACGGGCGATGAGCCGCTCCAGGCCGTCGCGACATTCACCCACCCCCGCATCCACGACCTGGAACGCGCCCTGCTGGTCTACGCCGTCACCGAGTCCGGCACCGTCCTGGCCCTGGAACAGCAGGCGGACCCCGGCAAGGTCCTCGACCGCGACCTCACTCTCTACGCCCAGCTCCCGAAGGCCGCCGGTCCCTGCGAGGGCACCCGCGACCTCGCGGTGGACCGGGCCGGGGAGAAACTCCTCACCTGGTGCACCACGGGGCAGCGGACCAAGGCCACCGCCGTCGGCCTCAACTCCCTGACCACCCCCTGAGCATGGAGGGCAACATGAGCGAGCGTTCCGGCGAGGAGCCGCAGGAGCGGGCAGGGCACTGGTGGTGGGGTGCCGGGCTGTTCGGCGCGGCGGTCGTGCTGCTGGTGGCGGCGGCGGTCTCGCCGCTGGCCGGGCGGGTCCTCGGCGAGGAATTCGGGGGCGTCCCCTGGTGGGTGTTCCTCTGGCCTCTGGCGGCTGTGCTGGTGCTCGCGGCCGGGGCCGGGGCCGGGGGAGCCTGCTCCGGGCCGCGGGGCTCGGTGTCGCCGGTGCGGTGGCCGGAACCTTCGCCCACGTCGGCGGAGCCGAGGAACAGACTCCCGCCGAGCCCTTCCTCCCGGTGATCGGACTGCGCCCCGCCGCGGCCCTGTCGGCCGCCGCCTGTCTGGTCGCGGCCGGGCTCTGCCTGGTGCTGAGCGGGCGGCGGGTCTCCTGGCTGCCGCCCGCCGATTCAGGTTCCGGGCGCCGCCGGGTGCGGCGGGTGAGCTTCGCAGCCGCCCGGGGCGCGGTCGGCGGAATCGTGCCGGCCACGGCCACGGGCCACGGTGCCCTGGAACCTCGCGGCGGCCCGGCAGGGGGGACCTGTCCGCCGTCGGCGCCACCTCCCGGACCGTTCCCGAGGGCGAGCGGGACGAAGGCGCCCAGGCGACGTACGAGGAACACCACAGCCAGAACCCCGTACGGCGAACCCACGGTCCGGCATCGCCCGCCACGGCTCCTCAAGGGCGGTCCGACGGCGGAGTGCCGGCTCGGCCCCCGCCCCGCAGGTGGACGCACCCCGGCTGCCCCGCCGGGAAGCCGATGCCCGTCTCCTCCGTGACCGCCGCGAAGAAGGCGCGGCCCTCACCGGTCTGGCGCGAGGTGGTCCAGGCGAGGGCGAGATCGTCCGGGAGGATGCGGTGCAACGCCTCGCGGGCCAGGCCCTGGCCCTGCCAGGACGGGGCGACGGTGACCGAGTCGACGTGGCCGGCGCCGCAGGCGCGGCAGATCCGGAACTCGATCTTCCCGATCTCGCGGTCCGCGCCGTCCCGGATGACGAGTTCGCGCGGACCCGCCGGATGCCCCGCGGAGGTGGCGTGAAAGGCCGGGCCGGCGCCCGACTCGGGTCTCGTGGAGCGGGGGTCTCGCGTCACGGACGGCTCCCGGCCTCGGCCCGGAGGTGGCCCGTCTCCGGGGAATGCGGCGGCCACTTGCCGACCGACGTGAGTTCTACATTACTGTAGAGGCTGACGTGGGTCAGGGCCGCGAACCGGACCTGTGCCCCCTCGGTGCTGCCCCGGCGGCGCCGTCTCCAGCTTCGGACCGACGGAGCGCGTCCGCCACCGCAGGGCGCGGACACCGCTCCGCCCGGTCCCGCGACCCGGCGCCAGGGACCTTCTGACGGCGGCCACCCGGCCGTGGTCCCCGGCGCCCCTCCGGTCCCGCATTCCGTCTGCGGGACCACCGGCGGGGACCTCGATCATGACCAGGACGAGGTCCCCGCCGGCCTGTCCGGCCCGCACTCCCCCCGCGGGCCGGACAGGCCGGCGGGGACCCGCCCGGGCTCAGACGATGACCGGCACGGTCTCCGAGGGCTTGGTGGACCAGTTGGTGACGATGGGCTTCTCCACCACGGCCGGCTCCGGAAGCTCGAGCTGCTCCGGGTCGGGGTCGTCCTCGGTGACGGCGATGATGACGTGCTCGAACTCGACGCCCGCGTCGCCCTTGGTCGTCTTGGGGCTGATCCCGGTGTAGGCGACGGCGGAGCCCGTCAGCTTGATCGGGTCCTCCCCGCCCTGCCCGACCGGGGAGGCGACCCCGTCCGGACGGGAGCCGAAGGAGACGCTCGGCGTGTTCACGTCCAGGTAGCAGGTGATGCCCGACTTGGCCTTGGCCGTCACCTGGTAGTAGCCGCCCGCCTGCGACTTGGGGGTGAGCGCGAACTCCAGATCGTTGGTCCCGCAGGACTGGCCGTACCCGTCCTTCTCCTTCCCCTCCCGCTGCTCGCCGCCGCCCGTGCCCTCGCCCCCGGCGCCCGAGGGCGAGGTGGCCCCGCCGGAACCCGCCTCCGCGTCCGAGCCCGGCTCCGCGCCGCCGGAGTCTTCGGCGGAACCGCCGGACGAGGCGGCGGCGGGCGCGGGGCCGTTGTCCTCGGGGCCGCAGGCGGCGGTGGTCGCGGCGAGGGCGGTCACCGCGGCGGCGGCCAGGACGAGACGGGCGGAACGGGCGGTGAGACGTGTGCGCATGATGATCTCCAGCGGCTTCCGAGTGCGGTGCTTGCGTGCTGCGGTGCCGCGGGTACTTCCCCGCTGACTCGAAGGACACTAGGGGCGGATCGATGGCCAAATGATCCTGTGGATGTCCGGGTCCTGTCTCAGCGCGAAGGTTGCCCCTCCATGTGTGCGGATGGTGTGGTGAGTGCCTGTCAGGCCGGTGACCGAAGAGTGCCCGCCGGTCCGCGGACGCCCGGCAGGCGCCCGGAACGAGCCCGGGCGGAGGCGGCGGGGGAGCGGCGAGGAGGCCGGTGTTCGCTGACGCGTACCCGTCACTCCCGCCCATCGCGGAGAATGGAGGCCGACGGCTCGGACA
Organism: Streptomyces diastaticus subsp. diastaticus; assembly: GCF_011170125.1. Taxonomy (NCBI): domain Bacteria; kingdom Bacillati; phylum Actinomycetota; class Actinomycetes; order Kitasatosporales; family Streptomycetaceae; genus Streptomyces; species Streptomyces diastaticus. Next base: position 1,114,365 of record NZ_BLLN01000002.1, read on the forward strand.
ACAGGAGGTGGCCGCATGGCCGAGGTCAACGCACAGGGCGGCAGGCGCCGCGGCCAGGGCGAGCTGGAGGCGCAGGTGCTCGCCGTGCTGCACACCGCGGAGGAGCCCGTCACCGCCGCCTGGGTCCGCGAACGCCTCGGCGGCGATCTCGCGTACACCACCGTCATGACCATCCTCTCGCGGCTCGGCGCCAAGAACGCCGTCACCCGTGAGCGTTCCGGCCGTGCCTTCCTGTGGACCGCCGCCGCCGACGAGGCCGGACTCGCCGCCCTGCGCATGCGGCGCGTCCTGGACGGCGAACGCGACCGCGACGCCGTCCTCACCAGCTTCGTCTCCTCGCTCTCCGGCGAGGACGAGCGGCTTCTGCGCGCCCTGCTGAAGAGCGCCCGGGGCGACGCAGACGGCGGCTGACATGGGACTCTTCGTCTTCCTCCCACTGATCCTGCCGCTCACCGCGCACCCCATAGCCCGCCTCGCCGAGCAGCACCTCCACCCGCGCACCGGCACCCGGCTGCTCGCCGCGCTCAGCCTCGTCCTCGCCGTGTGCAGCACCCTCTGCCTCGCCCTGCTCGTCGTCGCCGGAACGGCCCGCCTCCCCGGCAACCCCCTCCCCGACGCCTGGGCCGCCCCCGAGGTCCGCGCCGTCGTCCCCTACGACGAGGTCACCGGCAGCGCCGCCCTCCTCGCCCTGCTCGCCGCGCTCACCGCCTGCACGCTGGCCCTCGTCCGTGAGGCCCGGCTGCGGCTGCGCACCCGCGGCGCGCTGGCCGGGCTCCCCGGCGCGCACCCCGTCGTCCTGCCCGACCCCGAGCCCTACGCCTACGCCCTGCCCGGGCGGCCCGGCCGCATCGTCGTCTCCCAGGCCATGCTGGAAAGCCTCGACACCGCCGAACGGGACGCCCTGCTCGCCCACGAACAGGCCCACCTCGACGGGCGCCACCACCGGCTGCTGCTCGCCGTCCGCCTCGCCGCCTGCCTCAACCCCCTGCTGCGCCCGCTGCGCGCCGCCGTCGCCTACGGGGCCGAGCGGTGGGCCGACGAGGACGCCGCGATGGCGGTCGGGGACCGCCGTCTCACCGCCCGCGCCGTCGGCCGGGCCGCCCTCAGCTCCCGGTCCGGGCCCGCCCTCGGGCTGGCCTTCGCCGAGGCCGCGCCCGGGCCCGTGCCACGCCGGGTCGCCGCGCTGCTGGGGCCCGCTCCCTCGCCCCGGCGGCTGCCGCCCGCCATGACCCGGCCCGGGCTCGCCTTCCTGATGGCCACCACGGGGGCCGCGGCCTCCGCCGCCTCCTCCGCCAACGCCGCCCTCACCCTCCTCCTCGTCCTCAAGGCCGCCACCCCCCTCTAGCCGGGTTCTCACCCCCCGCACGGCCCCATGGGCACGGTGCGGGACGTGAGAGCAGCCACCGGCCCCTCGCCGACCGCACCCCGGCCCCGGTCGGCGTCCGCGGCCGAGCGGTGACCGGCACGGGTGAGGAGCTCGGGCGCGGACCCGGCCGGGCCGGCGCTTGAGGCCGATCAAGGCCCTATTTGGCATCCGCGTAGCACCCCACCACGGCCGTGGTGAACGGAAAGCGCACCGCCACGTCCCCGAAGCACACCTCGGTGGCCCGCTCGGAGGCCGCCGCGACCGCGGCCACCACCGCCGCGGCCTCCTCCTCCGGACAGTGCACGATCACCTCGTCGTGCTGGAAGAAGACCAGCTCGGCGCGGAGCGGGGCGAGGGACCGGCGGAGGGCGGCGAGGAGCAGCAGGGCCCAGTCGGCGGCGCTGCCCTGCACGACGAAGTTACGGGTGAAGCGGCCCCGGGCGCGGGCCCCGGACGAGGTCGCCGAGGTCCAGCCGCCCGGCTGCTGCTCCGGAAGCGCGTCGGGGATGCCCGCCTCCTCGGTGCCGGTACCCGGTGCCGTGGCGGGCGGGCAGGTGCGGCCGAGCCAGGTGCGGACGAGGCGGCCCTCCTCACCGGCGCGGGCCGCCTCGTCCACGTGGCCGACGGCGGCGGGGAAGCGGCGGCGCAGGGCGGCCAGGTTCTTCAGGCCGTCGCCGGAGGTCTGGCCGTAGACCGCGCCGAGCACGGCCAGCTTGGCGAGGTCGCGGTCGCCGCGGAAGGCCCGGTCGGAGACGGCCTGGTAGAGGTCGTCCGGGCGGGAGGCCACCTCCATCAGGGCCCGGTCGCCGGAGACGGCGGCGAGGACGCGCGGTTCCAGCTGGTCGGCGTCGGCGACGACGAGCCGCCACCCCGGGTCCGCGACGACGGCCCGGCGGATCACCTTCGGGATCTGGAGGGCGCCCCCGCCGTTGGTCGCCCAGCGCCCGCTGACGGTGCCGCCCGGCAGGTAGGAGGGGCGGAACCGCCCGTCCCGCACCCAGTCGGCCAGCCACTGCCAGCCGTGCGCCACCCAGATGCGGTACAGCTTCTTGTAGGTGAGGAGCGGGGCGACCGCCGGGTGGTCGATCTTCGCCAGCTCCCAGCGGCGCGTGGAAGTGACCTTGATCCCGGCGCGGGCGAAGGCCCGCACCACGTCGGCCGGCAGGTCGGGCCGCACCCGGTGGCCGAAGGCCGCCGAGACCTCGTCGGCCAGCTCGGCGAGCCGCCGGGGCTCGCCGGAGCCGCCGTACCGCTCGCCGAGCAGTTCGCGCAGCACCTCGCGGTGGGTGTCGGCCCGCCAGGGCAGGCCGGCCGCCGTCATCTCGGCGGCGACCAGCGCCCCCGCCGACTCGCTGGCGGTCAGCAGCCGCATACGCCCGGGGTGGGCGGCGGTCTCGTGGCGGCGGAGCTGCTCGGCGTAGACCTCGGTGAGGCCGGCGAGGCCCACCGGCACCGGCCGGGGTTCGAAGAGGGAGGACTGCGCCCCGGCGCCGGGCTCGGCCGCGCGCGTCGGCGGATCGGGCGGCACCGCCGTGCCCCGCAGCCGGGCGAGGGCGGCCGCCGCCGAGTGGGGTTCCCCCAGCCGCCCTTCGTGGCCGAGGAGCAGGGTCTCGGCGGCCTCCACGTCGTAACACCGCTCCACCCGGACACCCGCGGCCAGCAGGCGCGGGTAGATCCCGGCGGTGGCCCGCCAGACCCACCGGCCCACCCCGGGCCTCGACCGGACCGCCTCGACCGGCCCGGCCTCCCGGACCACCGGCCCGGCGAGCGAGCCGTCCGCGGCGAGCGGCGCCACCTCGGCCCCGCCGTCGTCGGTCTCCACCACCGCCCACCGCTCGCTCATACGTGCGATTCTTGCAGCAGGGGCCGACAGCGTCTCGTGGCGCGCCGAAGGGCCGTGGCGGCGAACCTGGGAAGGAGGACCCCGTTCGCCCGGCGCGGCCGGGCACCCGGGCCGGGAACCAGGGAGGCATCGTGACACGGGACCGTATCGGAGTCGCGGCGCTGCTGCGGGCGGCGGAGTCCGCCGCGCCGGTCGCGTCCCTCGATGTGGTGGCGCGGGACCTGCGGGACCGGTTCGATGCCCGGAACGTGTCGTTCCTCTTCCTCGACGCCGTCGGCCGCAGGATGGTGCGGGTCACCGAGGAGACCGCCGCCGGCCAGGACGACCACGTCGACTGGATCCCGCTGGGCGGCTCCAGGTACGAGGAGGTGCTGCGTACCCAGCGCACCGCCCAGCTGCCGGACGGCGCCCACGGGTCGCGCGTGCTGGTCCCCGTCACCCACCGCGGGGACACTCTCGGCGTGCTGGAGCTGTTCCTCCACGGCGTCACGGCGGGCGTGCGGGAGCGGCTCGCGGAGGCCGCTCACGCGCTGGCCTACATCCTCGTCGCCGACCGCCGCTACACCGACCTCTACCACTGGGGCCAGCGCACCACCACGGTCAGCCTGGCCGCCGAGATCCAGCGCCAGCTCCTGCCCGCGTCCGCCTGTTGCGAGGCGCCCGAGTTCACCCTCGCGGCGGCCCTGGTGCCCGCCGACAACATCGCGGGCGACACCTACGACTACGCCCTGGACCGCGACACCCTGCACCTGTCCGTGACCGACGCCATGGGCCACGACATCGACGCCTCGCTGATGGCCACCCTGCTGGTCAGCGCCTCCCGAGGCGCCCGCCGTGCCGGGGCCGGCCTCGCCGAACAGGCCCGCCGCACCCACCAGGCCCTCCTCGACCACGGGGGCGGCACCTTCGCCACCGGCCTGTTGTTCCGCCTCGCCCTCGACGGCACCGGCGTGCAGTTCGTCAACGCGGGCCACCACTGGCCGCTGCGCCTGCGCGACGGGCGGGTCGAGGAGGTGCACCCGGCCGTCGACATGCCGTTCGGCGTCGCCCAGGCCGACCCCCACCGGGTGCAGGACTTCGACCTGCGCCCCGGCGACCGCCTGGTGCTCTACACCGACGGCATGCGCGAACGCCGGGCCGAGAGCGTCGACCTGGCCGCCCTCCTGCTCGCCACCGCCGGCGAGCACCCGCGCCAGGTGGTCCGCACCCTGACCGCCGCCGTCGACGAGGCCAGCGGCGGACGGCTCGCCGACGACGCCACCGTGCTGTGCCTGGACTGGTACGGCCCCGACGGCTGCCCCGACGGCCGGCGGTGACGTACGCCGCCGCCGGGCGGCCCGGACCACCCATGTGCGGGGCAAGGGCCTGCCGCCCGGTCGCCGGCCTGCGCGCGTGGGGGACGAACGGGACGGACGGGCGCCGGCCCGCAATGGGCCGGCCCCGGGTCAGAACCGGTCGAGCAACCACGCCCCCAACTCCTCCGTGATCCTGGTGTGCGGCTCGTTCTCCGAGGCGCAGAGGTAGTCGTCGACGTCGCTCTCCTCGGGATCGGTCTTGTCGATGTCGGTGTGGAGCGACTGCGTGGTGTCGAGGTCGCGGACGGAGACGGCGCTGACGGCGGGGACGAAGCAGACCTCCGCGACCGGGGCCTCCGCGCTCGCCAGGGGCAGGGCGTTCAGCGCGGCGGCCGCGATGCCGAAGGAGGCGAGGGTGCCGCCGGGGGCGCCGTCGAACTCCGGGAGGTCGTCGGTGGTGACCGTCTCGTGCTTGCCGAGGAGCGCGCGGAGTTCGGCGACGACGGCGCCCGCCCCCTCCTGCTGGGTGTGCAGCACGGTGCGCGGGAGGACCGTGCCGGTGGAGCGCAGGGCGGGGACACCGGGCTCGGCGCCGTTCCCGCTGCCGTCGCCCCGGCCGTTGGCCACGGCGAGCAGACGGGGCCTGCGCGGCCAGCCGCCGACCCGGTCCAGCTCGGCGAGGAACTCCTCGCGCTCGGTCGTCATCTCGGCGGTGCCCCGCACGGAGTCGAGGTGACGCCAGAGCATCTGCTTGGCGGCGGGACTGCCGAGCAGGTCGGAGAGAGCCCGGTTGTACGGGTCGATCTGCTTCAGGTAGTGCCCGAACGCCTGGAGGCCGACCGGCACCCAGGCGCCCCGGTGCGGGGTGTCCCAGGAGAAGTAGGTGCCCGTCCGGTGGTCGATCCGCTGGTGCTCCAGCCTGGCCAGGGCGTACCGGGTGACGAGGCCGCCCATGCCGAAGCCGCCGACGACCAGCGGCTCGTCGCCCAGGCGCCCGGCGATGGCGCGCAGGATCGCCTCGCTCGCGAAGCGGGCGTTCTGGAGGACGGAGGCGCTGCGGTCGCCCCAGCCGAGGATGATCACGTCCCGGCCCCGGCGGCGCAGCTCGCCGAGGAAGGGGTACGCGCCGTTCTGGAGGCCGTCGTACAGTCCGTCGAGCGAGCTGTGACCGGAGTCGAAGCCGTCGGCCAGCAGGACGGGGCGGACCAGGGAGCTGTTGCCCTCGCCGTGGTAGACCCAGGCGGTCGCCTCGAAGACCGGGTGGCCGTCGGCGTCCTCCTTCAGGACCTGTCCGAACTGCCAGGTCTCGTCGGGGGCGGGCGCGGCCGGCGGGACGGCCGCGCCCAGGGGGCGCATCAGGCCCACGGTGCCGACGGCCTGCTCCGACTGCTCGGCGCTCTGCTCGCTCAAAGGGGTCTCCTCTCCGCGCGTCCGGGCCGTGCGACCTGGTTCGCACGGTTGTGCGGTGATCGTTCAGCGAGATCCTGTGCGGCCTCGGCGGCCCTCATCCCTCTTCGTTCCCGGGTCCACCGGATCGGTGGAAAACGGGGCACTCGGGTTTGGCCGTACGCGCCCGGAGCGGAGGCGGTGCGCGCCCCGGCGCCGATGGGGCGCGCCCTCGCCGCGACCTCGCGGCCGGGGACCCCGGCGCCACCGTCCCTCTGGGACCATGGACCCCGTACGCCCCCGACCGGCGGGAGAGCGCGCGGACGAGGTGGAGCACGGCCATGGGCGGCAGCGGCAGCGCGAGGCACGGCGGCGGCGGGGCGCGGGACGGTGGCCGCTCCGGCGCCGAGTCGCCGAGCCCCGTGGCCCGCGCCCTGGCCGCGGCCCTCTACAGCGACACCGACGACGACGGCGCCCTGGACACCGGTGCCTCCCTGCTGGCCGCCGCCGACCCCGAGGCGGCGGGGCGGGAACTGCTGCGGCGCGGCGAGGAGTACGTCCGCCGGGCCTGGGAGCGTGGCTGGCTCCCCGCCGACCTCGACCGGGAGGCCCGCCGTCAGGGCCTCGACCCCGCCGCCCGCACCGTGCTGGCCGAGCTGGCCGCCGCCGAACTGGCCCGCTACGGCAACGGCCTCGCCCCCGCCTGGCGGCGCCGGCTCGCCGACCTGGCCGCCCCCGCCTGGGCCGGGACCGGCGGCCGGGACCGGTTCGGCCGCGCCACCGCCGTGCTCCAGGCGCTCCGCCTGCTGCTCCGGCTGCCCGCGATCGAACCTCTCGGCCCGCCCCCGGGGAGCCGTCCGTCCGACCGGCCCGCCTCACCACCGCGTACCGCCGCAGCCGGCCCCGAGGAGCGCGTGCTCGGCCGGATCCGCGCCCTGCTCGCCAAGGCCGAGGCGACCGGCTACCCGTCCGAGGCCGAGGCGCTGACCGCCAAGGCCCAGGAACTGATGGCGCGGCACAGCGTCGACGAGGCCCACCTGTCGGCAGGCCGGGCCGGCGGAGCGGACGCGCCGGGCGCGCGCCGGATCTCGGTGGACCCGCCCTACGAGACGGCCAAGGCGATCCTGCTGGACGCCGTCGCGCGGGCCAACCGCTGCCAGGCCGTGTGGAACGAGGAGCTGGCCTTCTCCACCGTGGTCGGCCACGAGGCGGACCTCGAACCAGCCGAACTGCTCTACACCTCACTGCTGGTGCAGGCGGCCACCGCGATGAGCCGCGCCGAGGCGGCGCAGCGCGCCGGGGGGCGCAAGCGGACCAAGACGTTCCGTCAGTCGTTCATGCTGGCCTACGCCCACCGCCTCGGCGACCGGCTCGCCGACACCGCCCGCGCCGCCACCGCCCACCTGGCCGCCGCCGACCTGCTGCCCGTGCTCGCCACCCGCGACCTCGCCGTCGCCGAGGAGACCCGCCGCCTCTTCCCCCGCACCACCACCACCCGCGTGCGCGGCGCCGACGACCGGGCAGGCTGGGACGACGGCACGCGCGCAGCCGACCAGGCCGGGGTCGACGGGCACCGGGGGCGTGTCGACCGGGGCTGACCGGGTAAGCGGCCGGGCGTGGACCTCCTGCCGAGCCGAAGCGCCCCGCATCGACCCCGCCTGCGCCGCGTACGTCCCCGCGCCGTTCCGGGCGGACCGCATCCGGTGCGCCTACGCTCGGACGCATGAGCTGGCTCTCGGCGCTGGGCCACACCGCGCGCGCAGCGTTCGTGGTGGAGCGGCGCAGGCTGGAGCCGCTCGGCGCGCTGCGCGGCGCCGCCGGGCTCGCCTTCGTCATCGGGGTCAGCCTCTGGCTGTTCTCCCCGGCCGTCGCCGCCAGCTCCGCCTTCGGCGCCTACCAGGCCGCCATCGCCACCTACCAGCGCAGTTGGCGGCCGCGTCCGCAGCTCGCCCTGGTCTCCGGCGCCACCCTCGGCATCAGCACCTTCCTCGGCTACCTCTCCGCCTCCCACCTGGTCCTCTTCCTCGCCCTGCTGGCCGCCTGGGCCTTCCTGTCGGGGCTGAGCTGGGCCGCCGGGCCGACCGTCGGCGTGATGGCCTCCTCGAACGTGGCCATCATGCTCATCACCATCACCCTGCCCGGTTCCGTGGCGGAGGCGGCCGAGCACGCCGCGATGAGCCTCTTCGGCGGGCTGGTGCAGGCAGCGCTGCTCGTGCTGTTCCCCTTCCGCCGCTGGCGACCGCACCGCGACGCCCTCGCCGACGCGCTCGCCGCCGAGGCCGACTACGCCCGCAGGCTGCGCCACGACCCGCACGCCGACTTCGACCCCGAACCCCTCATGGCCGCCCGCGAGGCCGCCCAGCTCACCCCGCGTGAGCACCGCCGCCGGCCCGCCGAACTCTCCGGCGCCCGGGGCCTGGCCGAACGCATCCGCCCCGTCCTCGCCTCCCTCGCCGACCCGGCGCTCGGCGCACCCGCCGAGGGGATCGAGCGGGACCGGGTCCGCGAACTGCTCGCCGCCGCGGCGGCCGTGCTCGACGCCGCCGCCCGCGCGGTGCGCCGGGGCACGCCGCTGTCCCTGGACGCGCCCTCGGTGGCCACGCTGCGCACCCCCGACACCGGCGACGTGCTCACCGGGCCCGTACGCCGCGCCGCGCTCCGGCTCAAGGCGCTGCTCGGCGACGTCATCGAGACCGCCGATCCGGCCGGCCGCTCCACCACCGCCCCCGACGCGCACCCGCAGGCCGCCGCCCGCGCCGACGCCGTCCGCGCGGAGGCCACCCGCGCCACCCTCGCCCGTACCCAGGAACCCGGCGCCGCCGGGGAGCCGCCCGCCCCGGGCGCCCACGCGGCCCCGTCCGGCCCCGACGCACCGCCCCGTCCCGTGGCACCCGCCGAACCGCCCGTCGCCGCCCCCGTGATGCACCGGCCCGGCCTGGTCGGCCTGGTGCCGGTGGTGGCCCGCAGTATGCGCGAGGAGCTGCGGGGGGACTCGGCCGTTCTCCGGCACGCCGTCCGGGTCACCGCCGTCGCGCTGCTCGGCTACCTGATCGGCACGCTGCTGCCGTTCGGCCACGGCTACTGGGCACCGCTGGCCGCCGTCATGGTGATGCGGCCGGACTTCTCCCGTACGTACTCCCGGGCCGTGGCCCGTTTCGGCGGCACCCTCCTCGGGGTCTTCGCCGCCACCGGCGTCCTCCAGCTCACAGAGCCGAGCGTGCGCGTCTCCGCGCTGCTCGCGGTGGCCTGCGCCGCCCTGATGTACCTGCTGATGCGCACGGGTTACGCGGTCAGCCAGTTCTTCGTCTCCGCCTACGTGGTCCTCCTGCTCGGCATGGGCGGCGAGGAGTGGACCCAGACCGTCCCCGAGCGCGTCGTACTGACCCTGATCGGCGGCCTCCTCGCGATGGCCTCGTACGCCGTCTTCCCGGCCTGGGAGACCCCGCGGCTGCGGACCCGCCTCGCCGACTGGCTGGCCGCCGCCGGACGGTACGCCGCCGAGGTGGTCGAGCGGTACGCCACCCCGGCCGGGCCCGACGACACCCGGGTCCGCCAGGCGCTGCTGGAGGCCCGGGCGGCGCACACCGCCTGGCAGGAGGCGCTGGCCCGGGCCGCGCACGAGCCGGTACGCAGCCGGGGCCTGTCGAGGACCTCGGCCGACGACGCGGAGGAGGCGATCGGGGCGTTCTCCCGGGCCGCCATGCTCATGGAGGCCCACCTGCCGGAGCGCGGTGCCGCCCCCGTACCGGGCGCCCAGCGGCTCGCACAGGCCCTGCGCACCACCACGGAGCAGGGCGCGCGGGAACTCAGGGACCGCCGGGTGCCCCAGTGGGACGAGGTGCGGGCGGCGCTCGCGGCCTGGGACGCGGAAGGTGTGCCGGACCGGGTGGTGCGCCGGGGCGCGGGGATGCTGCTGGCGGCGCTGGAGCAGGTCTCCGAGGCGGTCGAGGAGTCCCCGCCGTTCGCCGAGTCCCGCGCCGGGCGGCCCGCCGCGGACGGGCCGCCCACCTCCGCTACCGGGTCGTGACCTCACCGGTGGGCAGGCCGGACGGCAGCTCGGTGGGGAGCGAGGAGGGCAGGTCCGTCGGCAGCTCGCCCGGGTCGACACGGGCGAAGGTGTCCTCGCCCGCCCCCTCCCAGGAGACCGTCAGGGTCTTGCCGTCGGCGCCCAGCTCGGCCTTGCCCCGGGCCCGGTCGGTGCTGCCGTCGGCGCACTTCAGGGCGAGCGCCTGGTCCTGGAAGGTGCCCGCGCAGGTCGCCTCGCCGATGGTGGCGGCCTGGTCGCGGGTGATCGTGAGGAAGTACGACCTGCCGTCGACCGTGGCCTGCCAGGCGCCGTCGGCGGAACCGGGCGCGGCGCTCTCGCCGCCGGTGCCGCCCTGGTCGTCGTCGCCCGCGTCCGAGCCGTGGCCGCCGCCCTTGTGCTTGCCGGTGCCGGAGCCGGAGCTGTCACCGTCGCTGCCGCAGCCGGTGAGCAGGAGCAGGGCGGCCGCCGAGGCGGCGGCGGAGATCCGGAGCGGTTTCCACATGTGACGTTTTCCCCCTGGTGGGCGGTGTGATGACGGCCCGTCGGGGTAGGCCCCCGTCCGGTACCGGACATCCGGGAGCGTCCACCGGGGCCGGGCGCGGCGTCAAGCCGGAACCCCGGCCGTCCGGGTGTTCGTTGCGCGGGCGGGACGGTTCCGTAACCGGGGCACCACACCTCGTGCACGTGCATCTGCCCATGCATCCGCAGGTGAACACCGCTATGATCCCAAGGAGTCAGACCCTACGAGGGTGTCGCGAGCCGCCCATCCCGAACCGATCACGACCGCGTCCGCGACGGCGTACCCGACCAGTTCACGACCGCCTCACCACCGGCCCGGGCCGAGCCGAGGCGCCACGGGGGAGCGATCCAGTGCACCACGTGTACAACGGCATGGCGGCCAGCGAACTCCACGGCGTTGCCTGGCAGAAGAGCAGGCACAGCAACTCGCAGGGTTCGTGCGTCGAGTTCGCGAAGCTGCCCGGCGGCGGCGTCGCCGTGCGCAACTCCCGGCACCCCGAAGGCCCGGCTCTGGTCTACACGCGTGCCGAGATCGAGGCGATGCTGCTCGGCGTCAAGGACGGCGAGTTCGACCACCTGATCGCCGGGACCTGAGCGGACCGGCGGCTCCGGCCGGAGCGTGCCGGAGCCCGGTGAGCGGGTGCCGCGCCGCACCTCACACCTTGAACAGCGCCCAGACGACCTTCCCGTCGAGCTGCCCCGCCAGCGGGTGCCAGCCCCAGGCGTCGCTGAAGGAGTCGACGAGGAACAGCCCCCGCCCCGACTCCGCGTCGCAGTCCCCGGGCGGCCGGGCCGCAGGCGTCCCCGTGCTGGGGTCGCGCACGGCGCACACCAGACGGCTCTCGCAGGCCATCAGGTGCAGCCGGACCGGCGGGTCGTCGGGGCGCGGGGTGTCGGCGGGCAGCGCGTGCCGCAGGGCGTTGGTGACGAGTTCGGAGACGACCAGGGCGATGTCGTCGAACCGGGCGTCGTTCTCCCACTCCGCGAGGGTCCGCCGGGCGAACGCCCGCGCGCTGCGCACCGCTTCGTAACGGGCGGGAAGCGCGCAGGAGGCGGCGTACCGGACGTTCGCGGGGTCGAGTGGGGGAAGCCCCTGCCTTAACGGCGCGAGCATGGTCGATCCATACGTCCCCATGCGAGGCACTCCCCGGTTTCGCGGTGCGTAGCGATATGGCGGTGGTGCGCGAGCCATGGTTGCGAATGCGGGGAGCAGATGCAAGGGCAGATGCACGTGCACGCGCCGGGATTCGGGGTTCCTGTGTGCGTTGTCCACCATTTCTTCCCGTGACTGTTTCGCGCTCCCCGCGTGGAGCCTCCTCGCCCTTGTCCGTTTCCGTAACCGAACGCGTACACCCCGGAGGTTTTAGTGGCAGACTGCGGAACCCTGAACGATGGGGAGGGCTGAGAGGTGACCGCAGGCGAGTCCGGAGGCTCGGTGGTGCGGCGGATCCTGCTCGGGTCGCAGCTGAGGCGGCTACGAGAGGGACGTGGCATCACCCGGGAGGCGGCCGGCTACTCGATCCGTGCCTCCGAATCGAAGATCAGCCGCATGGAGTTGGGACGGGTGAGCTTCAAGGCGAGGGACGTCGAGGACCTGCTGACCCTGTACGGGGTCGCCGACGGCGCCGAGCGCGCCGCCCTGCTCGACCTGGCCCGCGAGGCCAACGTCGCCGGCTGGTGGCACAGTTACTCCGACGTCCTGCCCGGCTGGTTCCAGACCTACGTCGGCCTGGAGGGCGCCGCCTCGCTGATCCGGGTCTACGAGGTGCAGTTCGTGCACGGCCTGCTCCAGACCGAGGCGTACGCCCACGCGGTGGTCGAGCGCGGTATGCCCGGCGCGAGCGCCGCCGAGATCGACCGGCGGGTCGCGCTCCGCCTGGAGCGGCAGAAACTCCTCGTCTCCGAGCGCGCGCCCGGCTTCCACGTCGTCCTCGACGAGGCCGCGCTGCGCCGCCCGTACGGCGACCGGGCGGTGATGCGCGAGCAGTTGGAGCACCTGATAGAGATCAGCGAGCGGCCCAACGTCACCCTCCAGGTGATGCCGTTCAGCTTCGGCGGCCACGCGGGCGAGAGCGGAGCCTTCGCCCTGCTGCGCTTCCCCGAGTCGGACCTCTCCGACGTGGTCTACCTGGAGCAGTTGACCAGCGCCCTCTACCTCGACAAGCGCGAGGAGGTCGCCCAGTACGAACGGGCCATGGAACGGCTCCAGCGGGACAGCCCGGACCCCGGCCGCACCCGCGATCTGCTGCGCGGTCTGGTCCAACTCACTTGACACGCCCGTACCATGTGCCGCGTGTGCCCCGGGCGGCGTCCGGCGGCGCACACCGGCACTGGGCACGACCGGCCCCCCGCACGACCAGCGGGCCCGGTGAACTTCGCGTCAGCGGATAGGGATCACATGTCCGACTCCACCCCCCTCGCAGGGGCCGCCGCACCCGGCCCCGGACCCGGCTTCGCCGACTTCGGCCGGCTCGCCCACCAGTACATCGACGGGCGGTGGCGGACCGGCACCGGCTCCTGGGACATCATCGACTTCAACCCGTTCAACGGTGAGAAGCTGGCCGCGATCACCGTGGCCACCGTCTCCGAGGTGGACGAGGCGTACCGGGCCGCCGAGCGCGCCCAGAAGCCGTGGGCGGCCGCCGGGCCGCACGCCCGCCGGACGGTGCTGGAGAAGGCCCTGCGCCTCACCGAGGAGCACACCGGGGAGATCGTGGCGGCGATGTGCGAGGAGCAGGGCGCGATCCGCTCCAAGGCCCGCCACGAGGTCGAGCTGGCCTGTGAGTTCCTGCGCGAGGCGATCCGGCTGACGGTGCGCCCCGAGGGCGTCATCGTGCCGGCCTCGCAGCGCAGCCGGGAGAACCGCGTCTACCGGCTGCCCGCCGGGGTGATCGGGGTCATCAGCCCCTTCAACTTCCCCTTCCTGGTGGCGCTGAAGACGGTCGCCCCCGCGCTGGCGCTCGGCAACGCGGTCGTCGTCAAGCCCAACCAGAACACGCCGGTGGTCGGCGGCGGACTCATCGCCCGCATCTTCGAGGAGGCCGGGCTGCCCGCCGGGCTCCTCAACATCGTCGTCACCGACATCGCCGAGATCGGCGACGCCCTCATCGCCCACCCCGTGCCCCGGGTCATCTCCTTCTCCGGTTCCGACCGGGTCGGGCGGCACGTCGGCGCGGTCGCCGCGAGCCATCTGAAGCGGACCGTGCTGGAGCTGAGCGGCAACAGCGCCCTCGTCGTCCTCGCCGACGCCGACCTCGACTACGCCGTGGACGCCGCCGTCTTCAGCCGCTTCGTCTACCAGGGGCAGGTCTGCATGGCCGCCAACCGCATCCTGGTCGACCGGGCGGTCGAGGCCGAGTTCACCGAGAGGTTCACCGCCCGGGTACGGGCGCTGAGGACCGGCGACCCGCGCGAACCGGAGACCGACCTCGGTCCCGTCATCAGCGACTTCCAGGCCGACGCGCTGAGCGCCATGGTCGACCGGGCGCTGGCCGAGGGCGCCACCGCGCTGGTCCGCGGCCGGACCCTCGGCAACCTGGTCGAGCCGACCGTGCTGTCCGGGCTGCCCGCCGACTCGCCCCTGCTCCACCAGGAGATCTTCGGCCCCGTCGTCCTGCTGGTCCCCTTCGACGGCGACGAGGAGGCGGTCCGCATCGCCAACGACACGCCGTACGGGCTGAGCGGCGCCGTGCACACCGCCGACGCCGAACGCGGGGTGAACTTCGCCCACCGCGTCGAGACCGGGATGTTCCACGTCAACGACTCGACCGTGCAGGACGACCCGCAGGTCGCCTTCGGCGGTGAGAAGGCCAGCGGCTTCGGCCGGCTCAACGGCGAGGCGACCGTGGAAGCCTTCACCACCCAGAAGTGGATCTCCGTGCAGCACGGCCGGACCGACTTCCCCTTCTGACCCGCCCCTCCCCTCTGCTCCCGTCCCGCTCCGCCCGACGGTGGGTCCACGCGAGGCCGGCCGCCCACGCGGACCGTACCTGTCCGCGTCGCCCGCCACGATGGAGGTGTCCGCAGCAGCCCCGTACGGGACGGGGCCGGGCGCTGGGAAGGGCGGTTGCTCATGGTGGTGCACGTGGACCCCGAGGCACGGGGCGACGAGCGGGGCGCGCTGCTCGCCTTCCTCGACGCGGAGCGGGGCGGCGTCCGCCGGGCCCTGCTCGGGGTCGGCGAGGAGGCGGCGGCGACCAGGCCGACCGCCGGCGAGCTCTCCCTCTCCGGGCTGCTCAAGCACGTCCGGCTGACCGAGCAGGGCTGGCTGGCCCAGGCCATGGGCGCCGCCCCGCAGCCGGCCGAGGGGGAGACGTACGCCGACCACGAGCACGGCTTCGCACTGGTCGGCGAGGAGACGGTCGCCGCCGAACTGGCCGCCTGGGCGGAGGTGGCCCGCAGGACCGAGGAGTTCGTCCGTGCCGCCGAGACCCTGGACGCCACCTTCCCGCTCCCCGACGCGCCCTGGTTCCCCGTCGGCCAGCGGGTCTCGCTGCGGTGGCTGCTGCTGCGCCTCATCACCGAGACGGCCCGGCACGCGGGCCACGCCGACATCATCCGGGAGACCCTGGACGGCGCCGTCGCCTACGAGCTGGTGGCGAGGGAACGCGGCCAGAAGTGGGGTGGTTGACAGGGGCGGCGCCGGTCTGCCTTCCCGTACGCCCCTCCCGTACCCTGGTCGGCATCGACCAGGCCGGACCGGGTCCGGGCTCTGCGGGAGGCGGTGCCGCTCATGTCGGCGATCCGGATGCTGGTGCTCGGCGCGGTGCGCCAGCACCGGCGCGCCCACGGCTACCAGGTCCGCAACGACCTGGAGTACTGGGGCGCCCACGAGTGGTCCAACGCCAAACCCGGCTCGATCTACCACGCGCTCAAGCAACTGGCCCGGCAAGGTCTGCTGCTCGCCCACGAGACGGCGCCGTCCACGGCGGGCGGCCCCCCGCGCACCGAGTACTCGGTCACCGGGGAGGGCGAGGAGGAGTTCTTCCGCCTGCTGCGTGCCGCGCTCACCGGCTACGACCAGAAGCCCGACCTGCTCGCCGCCGCCCTCGGCTTCCTCGTCGACCTGGAGCGGGACGAGGCGGTGGCGCTGCTGCGCGAGCGGCTGCGCTCCATCGAGGAGTGGCGCCGCTCGGTCACCGAGTACTACACGCCGGAGGCGGGACCGGAGTCGATCGGCCACATCGGCGAGATCATGAACCTCTGGGTGCACTCCGCCGACACCGGCGCCGAGTGGACCCGCGGCCTCATCGCCCGCGTCGAGGCCGGGGCCTACACCTTCGCCGGGGAGGGCGAGCCCTTCGTCGGCGTGCTCACCGAGGGTCAGCCCAACCCGTACGCGACCGAGGGCAACCCGTACGGGCAGGGCGCGCCGCCCGCCGCACGCCCCGAGTGAGCGGCGGGCGGCCGGGTCTCACGCGCCGCCGGTGAGCCCGCCCTCCTTGAGGGCGCGGGCCACCCGGACGACCCGCTCGGCCTGCACCCTGGTGGCGGTCAGGGTCCGTTCGTCGACCGGCAGGTCGCCCTGGCCGGAGACGTGGGAGGTGCCGTACGGATTGCCGTCGACGAACTTCGAGGGGTCGGTGTATCCGGGGGCGACCAGGATGCCGCCGAAGTGGTGGACGGTGTGGTAGAGCGCCAGCAGGGTCGACTCCTGGCCGCCGTGGGCGGTGCTGCTGGAGGTGAAGCCGCTGTAGACCTTGTCGGCGAGCCGGCCCTCGGCCCAGAGGCCGCCCAGGGTGTCGATGAACTGCTTCAACTGGGCGGCGACGTTGCCGTACCGGGTGGGTGAGCCGAAGATCACCGCGTCCGCCCAGACCATGTCGTCCGGCTCGGCCTCGGGCAGGTCCTCGGTCGCCTCGGCGTTGGCCGCCCAGGCGGGGTTGGAGTCGATCGCGGCCCGCGGCGCCAGCTCGCGCACCTTCCGCAGCCGGACGTGGGCTCCCGCCTCGGCGGCCGCGGTCGCCATGGCGTCGGCGATGCGGGCGACGGTGCCGGTGGAGGAGTAGTAGACGACGGCCACGTTCACGGTGCCGGGCATGGGGACATCTCCTTCGTGTGCGGGGTCGGGCGGAAGCGGGGCCGGCGGTCCGGGGCCGCGCGAGGCGTACGCCACCGGCGACGAGCCGGCATGGCGGACATACCCGACATCATGCCCTCCCGTCTCCGTGGTCGCGCAGCGCGGAACGCCGGTCCGTGCCCTCCGCCTGCCCGTCGGCTTGCTCCTCACGCGACGTGAGGCGGCACGCTGGCGGAAGCGGTCGCCGTCCGGTGGCCGCCCAGGACGTCATGTGAGGGAACGAGGCCGTGGAACACACCGTCGGAGAGGTGGCCGCCGTCGCCGGCGTCACCGTGCGCACCCTGCACCACTACGACGCCGTCGGCCTGCTCTCCCCCTCGGGCCGCAGCAGGGCCGGGCACCGCCGTTACGGCGACCGCGACCTCGACCGGCTCCAGCGCATCCTCTTCCACCGGGCCCTCGGCTTCCCGCTGGACGAGATCGCCGCACTGCTCGACGACCCCGCCGCCGACCCCCGCGCCCACCTGCGGCGCCAGCACGCCCTGCTCACCGACCGCATCGAGACCCTGCGGCGGATGGCCGACGCCGTCGCCGCCGCCATGGAGGCAGCACAGATGGGCATCAACCTGACCCCCGAGGAGAAGTTCGAGGTCTTCGAGGGCTTCGACCCCGTCCGGTACGCCGACGAGGCCGAGCAGCGCTGGGGCCACACGGAGGCCTACCGCGCGTCGCAACGCCGCACGGCCGCCTACACGAAGGCCGACTGGCAGCGGCTCAAGGACGAGTTCGACGCGCTGCACGCCCGCGTCGCGGGCCTGCTGGAGCGCGGCGTGCCCGCCGGCGCCCCCGAGGCGATGGACGCCGCCGAGGAGCACCGCCGGTACATCGACAGCGCCCACTACCCCTGCGACGTGCGGACGCACACCGGCCTGGCCGACATGTACGTGGCCGACCCGCGCTTCACCGCCACGTACGAGGCCGTCCGTCCGGGCCTCGCCCGGTACCTGCACGACGCGATCCACGCCAACGCCCGCCGCGCGGAGCAGCCGCATGGAGTAAAGGAACAGTAAGGGCGCGGCGCCGGGACGGTCCGTGGCGTTGGTAGTTTGGTCGGCTGTACCGTCCCGCCCCGCCCACCCCAGGAGTCCGGAACAGTGAATACGCTTGCGCTCGGCCCGAGCTGGCTGGACCCGGACTACCTGCTCAACCAGTTCGGCATCTACGGCCTGCTGCTCATCGTCTTCGCCGAGTCGGGCCTGCTCATCGGCTTCTTCCTGCCCGGTGACTCGCTGCTCTTCACCACCGGGCTGCTGATCACCACCGCCCAGCTGAAGTTCCCGCTCTGGCTCGCCATCGTGCTGATCTGCGTCGCGGCGATCGTCGGCGACCAGGCCGGATACCTCTTCGGCAAGAAGGTCGGGCCCGCGCTCTTCAAGCGGCCGGACTCTCGCCTGTTCAAGCAGGAGAACGTCACCAAGGCCAACGAGTTCTTCGAGAAGCACGGCCCCAAGTCGCTGGTCCTGGCCCGCTTCGTGCCGATCGTGCGGACCTTCACCCCGATCATCGCGGGCGTCAGCTCCATGCGGTACCGCTCGTTCATCACCTTCAACATCGTCGGCGGCATCGTCTGGGGCGCCGGGGTGACGCTGCTCGGAGCCTGGCTCGGCCGGATCGCCTTCGTCCGCGAGAACATCGAGGCGATGCTGATCCTGATCGTGCTCATCTCCATCGTGCCGATCATCATCGAGTTCGTGAAGGCCCGCGGCCAGAGCAAGCGCGCCGCCGCGGCCGGGCCGGGCGCCGGCCCCACCCCGCCGCCCGCGCCGCCGCAGCGGGGCCGCCACGCCAAGCGCTGACCCAGCGGGACGGGACGAGCGGGGCGCCCGGGACCCGGGCGCCCCGCTCGCCCCGTCCGCGGGTCAGAAGCCGCGGGTCCGCTTGGCCGCGCGGCGGGTGGCCGCCTCCGGGCCGCCGGGCACCCGCAGGAAGAGCCGCGCCGTCTCGCCCCCGAGGTTCACCCCGATGGCGATGGCCATGGCCAGCGCGATGGCGGTGCTCAGCGAGGAGAGGCCGGTGCTGACGTCGCCCTGGACGATGCCGAGCAGCCCGTAGTACGTCGCCGAACCGGGCAGCAGCGGCCCGATCGCGGCCGTCACGTACGGCAGCGCCGAGGCGAACTGGATGCGCGACAGGAGCTGGCCGAAGAGGCCGACCAGGCCGGCGGCGACCGCGGTCGAGGCGACCGGGGAGATGCCCCCGGCGAAATGCATGGCGCCGTAGACCGTCCAGGCGACGCCGCCGTTGAGCGTCACCAGCAGCACCGTCGAGCGCTCCTGCTGGAGCAGGACGGCGAAGGCCAGGGTCAGCGCCATCGCCGCGATGATCTGGATCGGCGGCCGCTCCACCGACAGCAGCGCCTCCCGGGGCTGGAGCTGCGCGCCGAGCTGCACGCCCACGTACAGCATCACCAGGACGCCGACCACGATGCCGACGAAGAGGTACATGACCTCCAGCAGGCGGGCGGCGGCGGTGATGTAGTAACCCGTCAGGCCGTCCTGCACGCCCGCGACCAGCGCCCGTCCGGGCAGCAGCGCGAAGAGGCCACCGGTGATGACCGCGGAGGCGCGTACCTCCACATGGGCGAGCTGGAGGGCGATCCCTATGGCCGCGGGCGGCATCGCGGCCACCGCGAACTGGTAGAACTCCGGCAGCCCGCGACCGGCGAAGACCCACGCCATCCGGTCACCGAGGATGGCGCCGAGCGCCGCCGCCACGAAGACCGGGATGCCGCCGCCGACCAGCATCGAGGCGCCACCGGCCAGCAGACCGGCCGCCAGCGTCAGCGCCCAGGTGTCGAACGGGTGCCGGTTCCTGCGGATCTCCGCCAGCCGCCGGTACGCCTCCTCCAGCGACACGTCCGCGTCGTCCGAGCTGATGTCGTCCACCAGCCGGAAGACCGCCGCGAGGCGTGTGTAGTCCGTCCCGCGCCGCCGCACCGTCCGCGAGGCCGTCAGCGGGTCGTCGACCAGCGAGGGCTGGTACGAGATGGAGAGCAGGGTGAAGGTGACGTTCGGCTCGCAGCGGTCCAGGCCGTAGCTCCGGCAGACCGCGAACATCGCCGCCTCGACGTCCTCGGCGCCCTCGCCCCCGGCGAGCAGCAGCTCACCGATACGCAGCGTCAGGTCGAGGACGCGCGGGACGGCCGGACCGGCGTCGTCGGTCTTCTGGGTGAGGTCGGGCGCGGGGCGCTCGGCGACGGGCAGCCGGATCATCGCCCGCATCCGGTCCTGCCAGGGGCTGTTCTTGGCCAGCCGCACCATCGGTATGCCCTGGGCGGGCGTGAAGGCGGGCGGCGCGCTGCGCGCGTCGTAGGTGGCCGGCGGGGTGAACGCCGAACGCTCGGCCTCCTCACCGGCGGGGGGCGCGGCCAGCCCCTCGGGGAGGGCGAACTCCGAGGTGATCTGCGACTCGTTCTCGGCGGGCGGCGCCTGTGGGACGCCCTGCGGAGGAGTGAAGGCGCTGCGTGCCTCGTCCGACTGCGGCTTGCGGTCGTCCGCGTCCTCCGTCACCTGTCCGCCTCGCTCCTCGCGTCCTGCCGGACCGGCCCACCACCCCAGCGGTGTCGTGTCCGTGATCTTCCGTGTGCGTGCCGTGAAGCGGCGCGCGCACCCACGGGGCTCCTACCTTGGCCCGCCGCCGCGAAACCCGCGACCGCGCACACGGCGACGGGCGGCGCTCCTCCCGCGAGGAGAGCGCCGCCCGTCGCCGGAAGGGCCGCTCATCCGGCCCCCCTACGGCTCAGTGACCGGCTTCCTTGGCCCGCTGGTACGAGCGCTCGATCTCGGCCTCGGCCTCGGCGCGGCCGACCCAGTCGGCGCCCTCGACGGACTTGCCGGGCTCCAGGTCCTTGTAGACCTCGAAGAAGTGCTGGATCTCCAGGCGGTCGAACTCCGAGACGTCCTGGATGTCCTTGAGGTGGTCCACGCGCGGGTCGCCCGCCGGGACGCAGAGCAGCTTGTCGTCGCCGCCGGCCTCGTCGGTCATGCGGAACATGCCGATGACGCGGCAGGAGATGAGGCAGCCCGGGAAGGTCGAGTCGTCCAGCAGGACCAGCGCGTCCAGCGGGTCGCCGTCCTCGCCGAGGGTGTCCTCGACGAAGCCGTAGTCCGCCGGGTAGCTGGTCGAGGTGAAGAGGCGACGGTCCAGACGGATCCGGCCGGTCTCGTGGTCGACCTCGTACTTGTTCCGCGAACCCTTCGGAATCTCGATCGTGACGTCGAACTCCACCGGTGGCTCCTCCATGCTCATACAACGAGTGATCTGCGGTCCTCCCCCGGGCAGACGGGCTGCCATGCTCGCGGCAAGACGCAGTGGTTAAGTGTCCCTCACGCAGGTGTGTGTTCGCGAAAGGGGCTGGTGCGGGGTGTCCGGGCGCGGTGGGTGGCAGCTCAAGACCTGGCAGTTCACGGCGGCAGCCGCCGTGGCCGGCCTGGCCCTGGCGAGCGCGGCCGCGGCCGCCGCCGGTCCCTGGGACTCCGGCGGTCAGCGTACGGCCGAGAGCCGCCGGGCCGCTTCCGGTACGGGCACGGGTGACGCGGATCACCGTACGGAGGCGGGGCGTCCGCTCCCCGCCGGCTCCGGCCAGATCACTCCCGAGGCCCCCGCCGTGCTCGCCCCGCTGGAGGCCGGCGGGCTCGCGCCGCGCACCGGGCAGGGCGCGCGCGAGGCGGCGGCCGGGCAGGCACCGCCGCCCACCACGACCGCGCTCAAGGGCCTTCTGGAGCCCCTCCTGAAGGCCCGGGGGCTCGGGCCCGGCGCCACCGCCTCCGTCGTCGACGCCGCCACCGGCCAGGAGCTCTACGGGAGCGGCGCGAAGACCGCCATGGTGCCCGCCTCCACCGTCAAGATCGCCACCGCCGCCGCCGCCCTCAGCGTCCTCGGCCCCGATCACCGCATCCGCACCACCGTGGTCGCCGAACCCGCCCCCGGCTACGAGGACGGGGCGCCGCCCGAGCGGATCGTCCTGGTCGGCGGCGGCGACCCCACGCTCACCGCGCGCGCCGAGGCCGGGGGCAACGCCTCCCTGCGTACCCTCGCCGACCGCGCCGCCGCCGTCCTCAAGAAGCGCGGGGCCCGCACCGTCCGGCTCGCCTACGACACCTCCGCCTACAGCGGGCCGGCCCTGCACCCGATCGGCCCCAACGAGAACATCGCACCGGTCAGCGCCCTGATGGCCGACGAGGGGCGGCTCGACACCTCCCGCAGCGGGCCCGCCCCGCGCACCGCCCGGCCCGCCCAGGACGCCGCCGACGCCTTCGCCGGGTTCCTCGCCGACCGGGGTGTCACGGTCGAGGGAGCCGTACGCCAGGCCACCGCGACCGACCAGGCCGAGGAACTGGCCGACGTCCGCTCGGCCCCCCTCTCCGCCCTGGTCGAGCGGATGCTGACGCACTCCGACAACGACATCGCCGAGGCGCTGGCCCGGCAGACCGCCCTCGCCGCCGGGGCCGAGGCCGACTTCGCCGGTGCCGAACGCGAGACGCGCCGCGCCCTCGACCGGCTCGGCGTGCCCCTGGACGGCACCCGGTTCGCCGACGGCAGCGGGCTCGACCGGGCGGACCGGGTCACGGCCCGCCTGCTGACCTCCGTACTAGCCCGCGCCGCCCACACCGATCACCCCGAACTCCGGCCCGTGCTGACCGGGCTGCCCGTGGCCGGGTTCAGCGGGACCCTGGCCGGGCGGTACTCCGGCCAGGACGCGGCCGACGGCACCGGGGTCGTCCGCGCCAAGACCGGCACGCTCACCGGCGTCAACAGCCTCGCCGGAACCGTCGTCGACGCCGACGGCCGCCTCCTCGCCTTCTCCTTCCTCGCCGGCTCCACCACCGACCCCGCGACCGCCCAGTCGACCCTGGACCACCTGGCCACCACCCTGGCCCGCTGCGGCTGCTGACCCGCCACCCGCCCGGAAGCACCGCCCGCGCCGACTCGGCGCCCCGGCCGAGGCCACCGCGTGCCGGGCTGCCGGAGCGCCCGGCCGGCCGGGGCGTGGAGGTGCCTGCTCTGCCTGTCCGGCGCCTGAGGACACTGCCCGTCCGGCGCGAGGACACATCTCCAGCCCGTCCGGCGTTCGAGGGCATCTTCCAAGCCCGTCCGGCGTTCGAGGGGACCCCGCTCCGCCCCGGCAGCCGGGCCACCGAAGCCGTCCGGCGCCTGAGGACACCCCGGCCGGGCACACGGCCCCGAGGGAGGCCCAGCCGGGCCAGGACCCCGCTCCACCGGGGGCCGCCAGGCCCCCTGAGCACGTACGGTTGACGCATGACGAGCATCGGTGGTGTGGAGATGGTCGACTGGAAGCTCGCGGTCGCGACCGCGAGCAGGCTCGCCCGGCCGGGCCCGGAGATCGGGCGGGAGGAGGCCCGGGAGGTCGTGGCGGAGCTGCGCGCCCACGCGGCGGCGGCCGAGGAGCATGTGCGCGCCTTCACCGGGATGACCACGGCGGAGGGGCACGACACCCCGGTGCTGGTGGTCGACCGGCCGGGCTGGATCGAGGCCAACGTGGCCGGCTTCCGCTCTCTGCTGAAGCCCCTGATGACGAAGATGCGCGCCCGCCGGGGCAGCGGCCCGGCCGGTGTGATCACCGGGGCGGTCGGCGGCAAGGTCACCGGCGTGGAGCTGGGCGTCCTGCTGTCGTTCCTGTCCTCGCGGGTGCTGGGCCAGTACGAGACGTTCGCCCCGGCCACCCGGGAGCTGCCCGGCGCCCCGAAGGACGGCGGCCGGCTGCTCCTGGTGGCGCCGAACATCGTGCACGTCGAGCGGGAGCTGGGCGTGGACCCGCACGACTTCCGGCTCTGGGTCTGCCTGCACGAGGAGACGCACCGCACCCAGTTCACCGCCGTCCCCTGGCTCCGGGACCACCTGGAGGCGGAGATCCAGGCGTTCCTCGCCGAGACCGACGTCGACGCCGGGACGCTGCTGGAACGGCTCTCCGACGCCGTCCAGGCGTTCACCGGCGGCCGCCGCGGCGACAGTGCCACCACGGGGACGGAGGCCGAACCCGGCGCGCGCTCCGGCGCGCACCCCACCGGCTCCGCGCCCGACGCCCGGGGCGGCGACACCGACGGCCGCAGCCTCATCGACCTCGTCCAGACTCCCGCACAGCGCGAGATCCTCGCCCGGGTCACCGCCGTCATGTCCCTGCTGGAGGGGCACGCGGACTACGTGATGGACGGCGTCGGGCCGCGGATCGTCCCCACCGTCGTGGAGATCCGCGAGAAGTTCCAGCGCCGCCGCGCGGCCGGGGCCAACCGCCTCGACCAGATCCTGCGCCGGCTCCTGGGGCTCGACGCCAAGCTGCGGCAGTACCGCGACGGCGAGCGGTTCGTCCGCGCGGTCGTCGACGAGGTCGGCATGGAGGGCTTCAACCGGGTCTGGACCTCGCCCAACACCTTGCCGACGGCCGCCGAGATCACCCGCCCCGCCGAGTGGATCGCCCGGGTGCACCGCAGCCCCGAACCGTGACCCGGCGCGCGGGCCCGACAGGCGTACGCCCCCCTAATCACCCGTCCGAGGGACCGTGGGGTGGCTCACGGGCGTGCGATGCTCAGGGAACGCTCGGCCTCTGTCACCATCTACGCACGCTGAGTGACGGAAGCTGAGCCCCACCCCCCGAGAATTTCATGAAGGGAACCGGACATGGGTCCCCATCCAGCGGTCGCGGCGATACGCCTCGCGGTCCGCCGCGTCCTGAACGACCTCCTCACCGAGTACCACCACCCCCTGGCCGAGCAGCCGGCGGGCCGCCCGCCCCGCGCCGAACTGCTCGAACGGGTCGGCCGCGCCACCCGCGCCGGCCGCGCCCGCCAGATCCGCGCCCGCGCCGGCTCGGGCGCCCCCGCCCAGGTCCCCGCGCCCAGCGAGGCCCCCGCCCCGCACACCGAGGGCCCGCTCGTGCTGGTCGCCTGCTCCGGCGGCGCCGACTCGATGGCGCTCGCCTCCGCCCTCGCCTTCGAAGCCCCCCGCCTCGGCATCCGCGCCGGCGGCATCACCGTCGACCACGGCCTCCAGTACGGTTCGGACGCCCGCGCCGCCGACGTCGTCGCCCGGCTCACCGCGCTCGGCCTCGACCCGGTCGAGTCGGCCGCCGTCCGCGTGGCCGCCGCCTCCGACCGGACCGCGCACGGTGCTCCGTACGCCGGCGGGGCCCGCCGCGTCGGCCCCGAGGCCGCCGCCAGGGACGCCCGCTACGCCGCGCTCGACGAGGCCGCCGAGCGGCACGGCGCCGCCGCCGTCCTGCTGGGCCACACCCGCGACGACCAGGCCGAGACCGTCCTGCTGGGCCTGGCCCGGGGCTCCGGCATCCGCTCGCTCTCCGGCATGGCCGCCGTCTCCGGCGACTCGGGGCGCTACCGCAGGCCCTTCCTCCAGCTCGACCGGCAGACCGCCCGCACGGCCTGCCTCGCCCAGTCCCTGCCCGTCTGGGACGACCCGCACAACGCCGACCCCGCCTACACCCGCTCCCGACTGCGCCACGAGGGGCTGCCCGCGCTGGAGAAGGCGCTCGGCAAGGGCGTGGTCGAGGCGCTGGCCCGGACCGCCCAGCTCTCCCGTGACGACGCGGACGCCCTGGACGCCTGGGCCGCCCGCGAGGAGGCCGCCGTCCGTGACGAGGCCGGCGAGCTGGACTGCGCCCGGCTGCACGCCCTGCCCGCCGCCGTGCGCCGCCGCATCCTGCGCCGCGCGCTGGTCGCGGCCGGGGCGCCGGGGGGCTCCCTGTTCGCCCGGCACGTCGAGGAGGTCGACCGGCTCATCACCGGCTGGCGGGGCCAGCGGGCCATCAACCTGCCGGGCAAGGTCGAGGCCCGGCGGCAGGGTGGCAGACTTGTCCTCCGGCAAGGCTGACGCCGACCGCAGGGTTCGGACGCCGGCTCGGACGACGGCCGTCGGCCCGGGGAGCACCGCCCCCCGGCCGCGGCCGACGACGAAAGTGATGTGCGGGTGGACGCGAAAGACATGGGTGCCGACCTCGAGTCGGTGCTGCTGACCAAGGAAGAGATCGACGCCAAGCTGGTGGAGCTGGCGGGGCGGATCGACCAGGAGTACGCGGGCAAGGACCTGCTCATCGTCGGTGTCCTCAAGGGCGCCGTCATGGTCATGGCCGACCTGGCCCGGACGCTCTCCACCCCCGTCACCATGGACTGGATGGCGGTCTCCTCCTACGGCGCGGGCACCCAGTCCTCCGGCGTGGTCCGGATCCTCAAGGACCTCGACACCGACATCCAGGGCAAGCACGTCCTGATCGTCGAGGACATCATCGACTCCGGCCTGACGCTGTCCTGGCTGATCTCCAACCTCGGGTCGCGCGGCCCGGCCTCCCTGAAGGTGTGCACGCTGCTGCGCAAGCCCGAGGCGGCCAAGGTCGCCATCGACGTCGAGTGGGTCGGTTTCGACATCCCCAACGAGTTCGTCGTCGGCTACGGCCTGGACTTCGCCGAGAAGTACCGCAACCTGCCCTTCGTCGGGACCCTCGCCCCGCACGTCTACGGCGGCTGAGCCCCGCCCCGGCCCACCGGCCACCGGCCCGTACGGACGCGGGGCGGCGAGGGAACCCTCGTGCGCCGCGCGCCGTTGGAGAGGGGAAGACGGTTTCCGGGCCGTCCCCTGCGGTCGCGGGTGACAATGCTGGGGTACCGTCCGAAGAACAATTCTCAGAACTGTTCTACGGCGCACGGCTCCTGGACACGCGGATCACCGCGGTCCCGGGAGTGTCGGGCGCGGGCACGTGGCCGAGCCGCAGAGCACTCCCGAGTACAGCCTTTATCAATCTCGCGATGGCAGGAGGGACGGGGCGGCACCGCTCCGTATGGATGGACGTGAAGCGATACTTCCGTGGGCCCGTCATGTGGATCGTGCTGGCCGTCCTCGCCGTGGTCGTGTTGATGCAGGTCGTCGGTTCGTCCGGCGGGCACAAGACGGTCGACACCGGCCAGGTCGTCCAGGCGATCAACGACAAGAAAGTACAGTCGGCCAGTCTCACCACCGGTGACGACCAGATGATCAAGGTCGATCTGAAGGACGGCCAGAAGATCGACGGCAGTTCGAAGATCCAGGCCAGCTACATCGGCGACATGGGCTTCGACCTCGCCCAGAAGCTCCAGGTGGGCTACGAGGACAAGAGCATCCCCGAGGGCTACACGGTCTCGCCGTCGAAGCAGAGCCCGTTCCTGAGCATCCTGCTCTCGCTGCTGCCCTTCGTCCTGATCGTCCTGGTCTTCCTCTTCCTGATGAACCAGATGCAGGGCGGCGGCTCCCGCGTCATGCAGTTCGGGAAGTCCAAGGCCAAGCTGATCACCAAGGACACCCCGAAGACGACCTTCTCCGACGTGGCCGGTTCGGACGAGGCCGTCGAGGAGCTCCACGAGATCAAGGAGTTCCTCCAGGAGCCGGCCAAGTTCCAGGCCGTCGGCGCCAA
This sequence comes from Streptomyces diastaticus subsp. diastaticus, assembly GCF_011170125.1. NCBI lineage: Bacteria > Bacillati > Actinomycetota > Actinomycetes > Kitasatosporales > Streptomycetaceae > Streptomyces > Streptomyces diastaticus. The sequence goes on from NZ_BLLN01000002.1 coordinate 1,141,291, forward strand.
GATCCCCAAGGGCGTGCTGCTCTACGGTCCGCCCGGCACCGGTAAGACCCTGCTGGCCCGCGCCGTCGCGGGTGAGGCGGGCGTGCCGTTCTACTCCATCTCCGGCTCCGACTTCGTCGAGATGTTCGTCGGTGTGGGCGCCTCCCGCGTCCGCGACCTCTTCGAGCAGGCCAAGGCGAACGCCCCGGCGATCGTCTTCGTCGACGAGATCGACGCCGTCGGCCGCCACCGCGGCGCCGGCATGGGCGGCGGGCACGACGAGCGCGAGCAGACCCTCAACCAGCTCCTGGTCGAGATGGACGGCTTCGACGTGCAGGGCGGTGTGATCCTCATCGCCGCCACCAACCGCCCGGACATCCTGGACCCGGCGCTGCTGCGCCCGGGCCGGTTCGACCGGCAGATCGCCGTGGACCGCCCCGACATGCAGGGCCGCCTGGAGATCCTCAAGGTCCATGTGAAGGGCAAGCCGGTCGCCCCGGACGTCGACCTCTCGGCCGTCGCCCGCCGCACCCCCGGCTTCACCGGCGCCGACCTGGCCAACGTGCTGAACGAGGCGGCGCTGCTGACCGCCCGCAGCGACCAGAAGCTGATCGACAACCACATGCTGGACGAGGCGATCGACCGCGTGGTGGCCGGCCCGCAGAAGCGGACCCGGATCATGTCCGACAAGGAGAAGAAGATCACCGCGTACCACGAGGGCGGACACGCCCTGGTCGCGGCGGCCTCGCCCAACTCCGACCCGGTGCACAAGATCACGATCCTCTCGCGCGGCCGCGCCCTCGGTTACACGATGGTGCTGCCGGAGGAGGACAAGTACTCCACCACGCGCAACGAGATGCTCGACCAGCTCGCCTACATGCTGGGTGGCCGGGCCGCCGAGGAACTGGTCTTCCACGACCCGACCACCGGCGCCGCCAACGACATCGAGAAGGCCACCGGTACGGCCCGCGCGATGGTCACCCAGTACGGCATGACCGAGCGGCTCGGCGCCATCAAGTTCGGCGGCGACAACACCGAGCCCTTCCTCGGGCGCGACATGGCGCACCAGCGCGACTACTCCGAGGAGGTCGCGGCGCTCGTCGACGAGGAGGTCAAGAAGCTCATCGAGACGGCGCACAACGAGGCCTGGGAGATCCTGGTCGAGAACCGCGACGTCCTCGACAACCTGGTCCTCGAACTGCTGGAGAAGGAGACGCTCGGCAAGGAGGAGATCGCGGAGATCTTCGCCCCGATCGTCAAGCGCCCGGCCCGCCCGGCGTGGACCGGCTCCACCCGGCGTACGCCCTCGACGCGGCCGCCGGTGCTCTCGCCCAAGGAGCTGAGCCTCACCAACGGCGCCAACGGCTCCCCGGCCGCCCTCGGCACCGGCCCGGACCTCACCAAGCCCGCCGCCTCCCCCGAGGAGCGTCCCGAGGACTGAACGACGCGTGACGGCCCCCACACCCGCTGACGGCGGGCAGGGGCTGGAATGCGGGCCGCGCCCTCCAGGTTCTAGCCTGGAGGGCGCGGCCGTTTCGTATGCCCGCAGGTGACACGCGTAATTCGCACAGGAACGAGGCAGAGATGACCGACCCGGTGACGCTGGACGGGGTGGGCGCGATCGGCGAGTTCGACGAGAAGCGGGCCGAGCACGCGGTGCGCGAGCTGCTCCTCGCCGTCGGAGAGGACCCCGACCGCGAGGGCCTGCGCGAGACGCCGGCGCGGGTCGCCCGCGCCTACCGCGAGATATTCGCCGGGCTGTGGCAGAGGCCCGAGGACGTGCTGACCACCACCTTCGACCTCGGCCACGACGAGATGGTGCTGGTCAAGGACATCGAGGTGCAGAGCAGCTGCGAGCACCACCTGGTGCCGTTCGTCGGCGTCGCCCACGTCGGCTACATCCCCTCGGCCGACGGCAAGATCACCGGACTCTCCAAGCTGGCCCGCCTGGTCGACGTCTACGCCCGCCGCCCGCAGGTCCAGGAGCGGCTGACCACGCAGATCGCCGACTCCCTCATGGAGATCCTGGAGCCGCGCGGCGTCATCGTCGTCATGGAGTGCGAGCACATGTGCATGACGATGCGCGGGGTCCGCAAGCCGGGCGCCAAGACGATCACCTCGGCGGTCCGCGGCCAGCTCCGCGACGCGGCCACCCGCAACGAGGCGATGAGCCTGATCATGGCCCGCTGACCCGGGCCGGGCCACGACGTACGAAGGCCGGGCGCCCCGCGCGGGGCGCCCGGCCTTCTCGTAGGAGAGGGCGGCGGTCAGACGGTGGGCGCGGCGCCCGGGGTGTCGTCGTCGCCGTCCTCGGGGAGCTTGCAGACCCGCTCCAGGAAGAGCCCGGCGGCGATCACGCCGACGCCCGCGACCAGGGAGGCGCCCGCGTAGAGCGCCTGGTCGGCGCGGGCGGGGACCTCCAGGTACCCGAGGAGGAAGACCGCCACACCGCCGTACAACCCGGCGACCAGGGACGCCACCAGCGCGCTCGCCTGCCCGAAGACCAGGGCGCGGGCGGCCACCAGCGGGTCGACGCCCTTGGCCTCCGGGCGCCGCTCGCGCTGCGCGCGCAGTCGTGAGCGGAACGCCAGGGCCGTCGCCAGGAGTACGGCGGCGATGGCCGCCAGCACGATCGGGGCGAACAGCGGGACCGCGGGCAGGGTGCCGAGGGCGTCCCAGAGCCGGGCACCCGCCCAGGACAGTACGGCGGCGACCACGAGGAGGCCGGCCAGTGTCCTGACGCGGAGCTGCTTCACGGAGGTGAGGTCCTTTCGCACGCGTCCCGGGTGGCTCCCGCGACGTCACTGGGGGCGGCCGGGTGGGCGTCCGGCCATCCTGCCGGGTGCCGGAGGCGGGCGGGGCCCCGCCTCCAGCTTGCCCCGGGCGCGGGGCGTACGCCCAGCCGCTCCGCCGGGGAAACGTCTACTCGGGGAGCCGGAGTTCCAGGTCCTCGCGGCGGGTCACGCCGTCCCCGGCGACGCCCGACAGCAGCTCGTCCACCGAGCCGTGGCCCGGCAGCTGAGCCTCGGGGTCGACGTCGTGCCAGGGGGCGAGGACGAAGGCCCGCTCGTGGGCGTGCGGGTGGGGGAGGGTGAGCTGGGGGTCGGCCGAGACGACGTCGGCGTAGGCGACGATGTCGACGTCGAGGGTGCGCGGACCCCAGCGCTCGTCGCGGACCCGGTGGAACGCCTCCTCGACGGCCTGCGCGCGCTCCAGCAGGGAGCCGGGCGGCAGCGTCGTACGGATCACCGCCACCGCGTTGAAGTAGGAGGGCTGGGAGTCCTGCTCGACGCCCCAGGGCGCCGTCTCGTAGACCGGGGAGACGGCTTTGACCCGCAGACCGGGGGTGTCCTCCAGCGCGTCGACGGCGCCCTGGAGGGTCTCCAGGCGGTTGCCGAGGTTGCTGCCGAGGGAGATCACGGCGGTCTTCGGGTTGGAGAGCGTCACGTCGGCGGCGTCCACCTGCTCGACGACGGAGGCCGGGACCGGCTGTACGGTCGGGTCGCTGCTGTTCTGATTCATACACGGCTCCGGGTGATGGTGACGGTCACGTCGTCGAACGGGACGGTGATCGGGGCGTCCGGCTTGTGGACGGTGACCTCGACCTCCTGGACCGCGTCGGTCTTCAGACAGGTACGGGCGATGCGCTCGGCCAGCGTCTCGATGAGATTCACCGGCTCGCCCTCGACCACGGCCACGACCTCCTCGGCGACGACGCCGTAGTGGACGGTCCTCGTCAGGTCGTCGTCCTCGGCGGCGGGCCGGGTGTCCAGGCTCAGGACGAGGTCGACGATGAAGGTCTGGCCTTCCTCGCGCTCCTTGGGAAAGACACCGTGGTGCCCTCGGCCCTTCAGGCCGCGCAGCGCGACACGATCCACGCGAATCACTCCTGCTCTCGTCGTTGTCGGCGGTGGTGCGCGCGTGCGGTCCCGCCCACCGGCCTCCGCCGAGGCTACCGGTGGCCCCCGGCACGGCCCTCCCACGGGGTGGGGACGGCACGGGGAAGAACCGGGGAACCTCACATGACGCACACGGCCGCACCCGCCCCGGAGCCGGTCCCCCCACCCCGGGCAGGGACGGCGAGAGGCCCCTACCCACAACGCCCGCCGATCAGCCCGCCGTCAGGCAGGGGATTCCTCACCCGGCCCGTCGTCCTCGTCGCCGTCCTCCCCGTCCAGCTCGGCGAGGACCGGGGAGGCGTGGTGCGACCAGAGCTTCCACCCCTCGGTGGTGCGGCGGAAGACGTTGGTGGCGACGACGAGCTGCCCCACCAGCGGGCCCAGCTCGCCGTCCTCCGGCGGCGGGCCGCCGCTGAGGATGTTCTCCGTGCAGGTCACGATCGCCGTCGCGCCGAGCAGCGAGGTCTGCACGTCGGTCAGGATGAACTGGATGTAGTCGGTGTTCGCCATGATCACGGCGTAGGAGCGGAGCACCTCGCCCCGGCCGCTGAGGACCGGCCAGCCGGGGTGCACGCAGGAGAGCGACTCCTCGTCCAGCCAGAGCGCGGCCAGCTCCGCGTAGTCCCCGCGTTCCACGATGTCGTAGTACTCGGCGTTGGCACGCTCGACCTGCTCGATCTCGGTGGGGGTCACCGGGCTCCGTTCGTCGGGGGCGCGCCGTGGCGCGCGGGGGGAAGGCTGCGGGGTGGGACGGGCCGGCGGTCAGCGGGCGGCCTCGACCGCCCGGGCCACGCGGACGGCGTCGGCGGTCGGCCGGACGTCGTGGACGCGGACGGCCCAGGCGCCGGCCTGTGCGGCGAGCGCGGAGACGGCGGCGGTGGCCGCGTCCCGCTCGCGGGCGGGCGGCGGGGCGGCGTCGGGGCCGGCCAGCACCCGGCCCAGGAAACGCTTGCGGGAGGCGGCGACCAGCAGGGGGTGGCCGAGCGCCCGCAGCCGGTCCAGGTGGGCGACGAGGGCCAGGTCGTGCGGGGCCTCCTTGGCGAAGCCGAGGCCCGGGTCGACGACGATCCGGTCGGGGGCGACGCCTCCGGCGAGGGCCGCGTCGACCCGTGTCCGCAGCTCGTCGGTGACCTCGCCGACCACGTCGGTGTAGACGGCCCGGCCGGCCATCGTCTCGCTGAGGCCGCGCCAGTGCATCACCACGAACGGGGCTCCGGCGCCCGCCACCACCGGGATCATCGCGGGATCGGCGAGACCGCCACTGACGTCGTTGACCAGCAGGGCTCCGGCGGCCAGCGACTGCTCGGCGACGGTGGCGCGCATCGTGTCGACCGAGACCACCAGGCCCTCGGCGGCCAGCGTCCGCACCACGGGCACCACCCGGCGCAGCTCCTCGGCCTCGTCCACCCGGGGCGCGCCCGGGCGGGTCGACTCGCCGCCCACGTCGATCAGGTCGGCGCCGTGCGAGGCCAGGTCCAGGCCGCGCTTGACCGCCCGTTCGGTGTCGAACCAGCGGCCGCCGTCCGAGAACGAGTCGGGCGTGACGTTGACCACACCCATGACCGCGCAGCGGTCCCACTCCGGAAGCCCTGCGACGCGCCCGCGCCCAAACGACGTACTCATGTCTCCAGCCTAGAGGCGTGCGGGGGGCCCACCACCCCACGGACCCCCCGGAGCCGGGCGGCACCCGCACGTGCCGTGCCACGGCTCGCGACGCGCGGGGCCCGGCGGGATCGGGTCAGACGGCGTGCACCGACTCCAGGGCGATGTCCTGGCGCGGTACGGCGCGGGAGTCGGCGGCCGTGGAGCGGCGCAGGGCCTCGTGGAGGGCGGCCGGGGTGAGGACGCCGAGGAAGCGGTGGTCCGCGTCGGGGTCGAGGACGGCGATCCACCCGGCGTCGTGCTGGAGCATGGTGGCGAAGGCGCGTTTGAGGGGCGCGCCGACCGGCAGCCACGCCTCCATCCGGCGCGCCTCGGCGCCGACGGTCCCCTCGGCGCCCTCGGCCAGCGCCGCCGAGATCCAGCCGTGCAGCCTCTCCTCGCCGTCCAGCACCACGGCCCAGCGGGCGCCCTCGGCGCGCAGCCGCTCCCCGGCGGCGGCCAGCGGGTCGTCGAGGTGGACCACCGGCGGCTGCTCCAGGTCACCGGGCTCGATCGGGGTGACCGAGAGCCGCTTCAGGCCCCGGTCGGCCCCGACGAAGTCCGCGACGTACGGGGTGGCGGGGGCGCCGAGCACGGCGGCGGGGGTGTCGAACTGCTCGATGCGGCCGTGCCCGTAGACGGCGATGCGGTCGCCGAGGCGGACCGCCTCCTCGATGTCGTGGGTGACGAACAGCACGGTCTTGTCGACCTCTGCCTGGAGTTTCAGGAACTCGTTCTGGAGGTGCTCGCGGACCACCGGGTCGACCGCGCCGAACGGCTCGTCCATCAGCAGCACCGGCGGGTCGGCGGCGAGCGCGCGCGCCACCCCGACGCGCTGGCGCTGGCCGCCGGAGAGCTGCTCCGGGTAGCGGGCGCCGTGCGTGGAGGGGTCGAGGCCGACCAGCTCCAGCAGCTCGGCGGCGCGGGCGCGGGCCTTCTCGCGCTTCCAGCCGAGCAGGTGCGGGACGGTCGCGGTGTTCTCCAGGACCGTCTTGTGCGGGAAGAGCCCGACCTGCTGGATGACGTAGCCGATGCGGCGGCGGAGCTCGACCGGGTCGGCGGCGGATATGTCCTCACCGTCCAGGAGGATCCGGCCGGAGGTCGGCTCGATGAGCCGGTTGACCATCTTCATGGTCGTCGTCTTGCCGCACCCGGAGGGCCCGACCAGCGTGACGAGCTCTCCCGCCGCGACCTCGAAGGTGAGGTCGTCGACCGCGGTCGTCCCGTCCGCGTACACCTTGCTGACTTGCTCGAACCGGATCATGGTCCCCATTGTGGTGGCGGTGGATGGTGGGCGTGTGAAGGCTGTGTTGCGGGTGCGCCCCGGAAAGGGGCGAACCCCGGCGATTGTCGGTGCCCGGCGCTAGGGTCGCAGAATGTCGTGGACACCTGTTCGGTAAGGATGGTTCCGCGGCGGTTTCCGCGGGCCTGTCCGGAAGGGTCGCGCATGGCGGGCCTTTTCGCACGAGGACCGTCGAACAGGGGTGTGAACGGCGGGAAGCGGGGGAGGCGGGCGGGGTGAGCGCAGAGAACTGCCTGGTGGCCAACGACTGGGTCTGCGGTGAGTACCTCCGTACGCGCGGCCAGGACCTGGTGGACGCGACCCTCCAGCACATCGGGATCACCGCGGCCGCCGTCGTGATCGGCGTGCTGATCGCCTTCCCGCTGGCGGTCCTCGCCCACCGCAGGCGCGCCTTCGCGGCCCCGGTCCTCGCGGTGACCACGCTCTTCTACACGATCCCCTCGCTCGCCATGTTCTCGCTGCTGCTCCCGTTCTTCGGGCTCTCGGCGGCGCTGGTGATCACCGGGCTGGTGCTCTACTCGCTGACGATCCTGGTGCGGAACACCCTCGCGGGGCTCGACGCCGTCCCCCAGGAGGTCCGCGAGGCGGCCACCGGCATGGGGTACGGGCCGTGGCGGCTGCTCCGGGAGGTCGAGGTGCCGCTCGCGCTGCCCGCGCTGCTCGCCGGGGTGCGCATCACCACGGTCTCCACGGTCGCCCTCACCACCGTCGGCGCCATCGTCGACCACGGCGGCCTCGGCTCCCTCATCCTCGACGGCCTCGACACCGACTTCCGCGCCCAGGTGCTCGCCGCCTCGGCGCTCTGCGTGGTCCTCGCGATCACCGCGGACCTGCTCCTCCTCGGCCTGCAACGGCTCTGCACCCCCTGGACGCGCCCGGGAGCCGCCGCGCCGGGCCCGGCCCCCGCGAGGAAGGCGGCCCCGACCCCGTGAACGACCTCATCGGCGCCTGGACCTGGCTCACCACCGCCGCCCACTGGCAGGGCGAGAAGGGCGTGGGCAACCGCCTCGGCGAGCACCTCTACTACAGCGGTGTCTGCCTGGCGATCGCCAGCCTCGTCGCCCTCCCGCTCGCCCTGTGGCTCGGCCACCTCGGCAAGGGCGGCACCCTCGCGGTCAACATCTCCAACGTCGGCCGCGCCGTGCCCACCCTCGCCGTGCTCATCCTGCTCTCCCTCACCCCGCTCGGCGCCCACGAGGGCGTGCCGACACTGATCGCCCTGGTGCTCTTCGCGGTGCCGCCCCTGCTGACCAACGCCTACCTCGGGATGCGCGAGGTGGACCGGCCCGTGGTGGAGGCCGCCCGGGGGATGGGGATGAGCGGCTGGCAGGTGTTCCGCCGGGTCGAACTGCCGCTGGCGCAGCCGCTGCTGATGACCGGGCTGCGCACCGCCGGTGTCCAGGTCGTCGCCACCGCCACGCTCGCCGCGATGGCCGGGGAGGGCGGGCTCGGCCGGATCATCACCGCCGGGTTCGGGCTGAGCGACACCCCGCAGGTGATAGCCGGGGCGTTCCTCGTCGCCCTGCTGGCGGTGCTGGTCGAAGGGGTCCTGGTGATGGTCACCCGGCTGACGGCGCCCGACCGTGGCGTGGCGGGGGCGGCGCGGGGCCGGGCCGCCGGTCCGCCGGGCGGCGGCCTTCGCGCGGACGCCGGTGCGCCGGCCCGGGGCCCGGCGTCCGACACCTCGTACTGATCCGGCATGTCGCACCGCGCCCCGGGGCCCGGCCCCGGCCCGGCCCGACGCGCGCCGACGTGCCCCGTCCCGACCTGGCCTGACCTGACGAATGGTGGTTGACCCATGAACAGCAACACGCGACGGACTTCGCGGTTCGGCCGGAGGTCCGGTGCCGCGCTCGCCGTGGCCGCCCTCGCCGTCTCCCTCGCCGCCTGCGGCGGGGAGAGCCTGGAGGACCAGGGGAAGGGGGACGGGGCCGGTTCGGGTGAGGGCGGCAAGGGCTCGCTCGTCGTCGGCGCCGCCCGCTTCACCGAGGCCAAGGTGCTCGGCGAGCTGTACGCCCAGATCCTGCGCGACGGCGGCTACGACACGGACGTCAAGACGGTGCAGAACCGCGAGGTCTACGCCAGGGAGCTGGAGAAGGGGACGATCGACGTCGTTCCCGAGTACGCGGCGACGCTCACCGAGTTCTTCAACCTGGAGAAGAACGGTCCCGACGCCGAGCCGGTCGCCTCCAGTGACGCCGAGGCCACCGTCGCCGAGCTGAAGAAGTTCGCCGGGCCGAAGGGGCTCACCGTGCTGGCGCACGGCGAGGCCGTCGACCAGAACGCCTTCGCGGTCAGCAGGGAATTCGCCGACGAACACGGCCTGAAGACGCTTTCGGATCTCGGTGAGTCCGGCGAGAAGGTCAGGATCGCGGCGGGCGACGAATGCGAGAGCCGCCCGTTCTGCGCCCCGGGCCTGAAGAAGACCTACGGCATCGACGTGACCGGGATCGACCCGAAGGGCGTCGGCACCCCGCAGGCCAAGCAGGCGGTGAAGAACGGCACCGACCAGCTCGTGCTGACCACCACCACCGACGCCACCCTCGCCAACTACGACCTGGTACTGCTGGAGGACGACAAGAAGCTCCAGAACGCCGACAACATCCTCCCGGTCGTGCACACCGAGGACGCCGGGGACAAGGAGATAGCCGACCTCCTCGGCAAGCTCACCAAGACCCTCACCACCGAGGACCTCGCCGAGCTGAACCGCCAGGTGGACGAGGAGCGCCGGAAGGAGGCCGACGTCGCCGGGGCCTACCTGGAGAAGAAGGGCCTGCTGGACTCCTGAGTCCGCGGTGCTCCCCCTCCGGCGGGCCGGGTCCGCCACCGCGTGCGGTCTGCGGTGAGCGGGCCGCGCCCGCCGGGGCCCGGGGCGTTTCGCGGTGGGCTTCGGCACTGCGGCGGCGTTCGCGGAGAGCGCGGACAGGTGGCCGTGAACGATCTTGAAATACGGGCGGCCCGCCGGTGCGCGGGAGCCGGACTCCCAGCTCCCTCCGGGGCCCCGGCGTGCGGTCTCGGCCGCTCTTCCGGGCGGTTCTCCCGGTGGCCGGCGCACAGGCCCCCTGGGGACAGGGGGAGTTCTCCCGTGGTGGCGGTCGCGGAACGGGCGGCGGGTGCCGCGCGACTCCTCGTACCGGCGGAGGAGATTTCCGGGCGGGGCTCCATTCGCGCGCCTACGCGCGGTAAGTTTCTGGCCATGCCACGTGGACGTCATCGCCATTCCCCACCGCTGCACCGGCTGCTGCCGCCGACGGTCCTCGCCGCGCTCGCCCTGGCCTGCGCCGCACTGGCCTGGGCCTTCCCCGACCCGCTGGTGCTGCGGCTGCTGGTGGCCGCCGCGGCCCTCGCCGCCGTGGTCAGCTCCGTCCTCATGCGGCGCTGGGACCGTGAGGCGGGCAAGCGGGTCGCCGAGCTGACCCGGACCCGGTCCGGCGCCGAGTGGCGCCACGAGGAGCGCGTCGCCGAACTGGAGGCGGACCTCGAGGAGTCCCGGGAACTGCGCACGAGGCTGGAGCAGAAGCTCCGGGCCAAGCGCACCGAGATCGCCGGGCTGCGCGGCGAGCACGCCGCCCTGCTGCGCCGCTACGCCAACGCCGAGACCGGGCGGGCCCGCGCCCTGGAAGGCCGCCGCCGGCTCGCCGTCGAGGCGGCCGCGCCGGCCCGCGCCCTGCCCGCCGCCACCCCGGTCCCGGCCGCCGGCCTCGCCCCCGTACCGGCGCCCGGGCAGGCCCAGGTGCCCGCCCCCGGCGCCCACCGGGTGCCGCGGCAGCCCACCCCCGAACTCTTCCGGCGGGCCGGTGCCGCGCTGGATCTCCTCGCGCGCGGGCAGGCCCCGCAGCCCACCACCGCGGAGGGGGACCCGGCGGCGGGGAAGCCCCCGGCGGCCGCCCCGCAGCGCCCTGCGTACGGACCGGTCGCCGGCACCATCGAAAGCGGGTACCCCTCGGTGCCCGTCGCCGCGACCGTCGTCGACCCGGCCCGCGCCCGGGCGCCCCGCACCGTCGGCGGCTTCGACTTCTTCGGCACCGCCGGGCAGTCGCCCACCGAGGCGCTGGAGCGCGAGGACCTCGCGGACGTCGTCGGCGAGGAGGCGCTCGCCGCCCACCGGCAGGACGCCACCCGGCCCGCCTCCGCCCCGCAGGGCGTGGTGGGCGGCCGGGCCGCCGGGCCGAAGCACGTGCGCGAGCCGTCCTCCCCGTCGCAGGCCGCCACCGGCAGCACCGACGAGGACGCCGACGACGACCGGGCCGACACCGCCTTCCCGCGGCGCGAAGCGCACGGCCGCGGCGACGAGGTCGGCCACGTCATCGACCTGACCGAGCACGACGAGACCGAACAGCTCGACGTGGCCCCCCTGCGTACCGCCCTGCGGGCCTGACGGCCCCCACCCCGCACCTGGTCGGCCGCGCCGATCCGCACAGCCCCGCACCGGAACGTGGCCCGGTCGCGGGGCTGCCGTGTGCCGGGGGCGCGGTGGCCCGGGACCCCCGGGGCCCGGGCTTCGGGCAGTGCGAAAACTTCTTGTCCGTCCCCACGGGGTCCGTGAGGGTGAGCGGAATGCCGTGAGTGCGGCGACCGCGGCGCCTTCCGGTCCTGCCGACACGACGGTCCCCCGTCAGGACAGAAGTGAACGAAGGGCAGGAACCCATGGCGGCCACGACCACTGACGCCGGTACCGCACCGACGGGCCATCCACAGCGCTGGCTCATCCTCGGCGTCATCTGCCTGGCCCAGTTGACGGTACTGCTCGACAACACGGTGCTGAACGTCGCGATCCCCTCCCTCACCCGGGAGCTGGGCGCCTCGACCTCCGACATCCAGTGGATGATCAACGCCTACTCGCTGGTGCAGTCGGGGCTGCTGCTGACGGCGGGCAGCTCCGCCGACCGGTACGGGCGGAAGAAGATGCTGGTCGTCGGTCTCGCCGTGTTCGGCGTGGGCTCGCTGGTGGCCGGACTCGCGCAGTCCTCGGCCCAGTTGATCGTGGCCCGCGCCGGCATGGGCGTCGGCGGGGCGCTGCTGATCACCACCACCCTCGCCGTGGTCGTCCAGATCTTCGACGAGCAGGAGCGGGTCCGGGCGATCGGCCTGTGGGCCACGGTCAACGCGCTCGGCGTCGCGGTCGGCCCGCTGGTCGGCGGTGTCATCCTCAACCACTTCTCCTGGGGCGTCATCTTCCTCATCAACATCCCGGTCGCCCTGCTGGGCCTGGTCGCCGTGGTGGCGCTGGTGCCCGAGTCGAAGAGTAAGGACGGCGAACGGCCCGACCTGCTCGGCGCACTGCTCTCCACGGTCGGCATGACCGGCGTGGTGTACGCGATCATCTCCGGCCCGGAGCACGGCTGGCTCTCCGGGTACGTGGCGGCCTCCGGTGCGATCGGCCTCGCGGTGCTGGCCGTGTTCGTCCTCTGGGAGCTGCACACCCCGCACCCCATGCTCGACATGCGGTTCTTCCGCGACCGGCGGTTCGTCGGCGCGGTGGCGGGCGCGGTGCTGATCGCCTTCGGCATGGGAGGCTCGCTCTTCCTGCTCACCCAGCACCTCCAGTTCGTCCTCGGCTACGGGCCGCTGGAGGCGGGGCTGCGGATCGCCCCGCTCGCGGTCAGCGTCGTCGTCCTCAACCTCGTCGGCATCGGCGCCTGGGTGCTGCCGAAGATCGGTACGCCGCTGACCATCGCCATCGGCATGGGCCTTCTCTCGGCCGGCCTCGCCGTGATCGCCGTGTTCGGCAGCGCGTCGTACACCGGGATGGTGTCCGGGCTCGTCGTGATGGGCATCGGCATCGCGCTGGCCACGCCCGCCATGGCCAACGCGCTGATGAGCGCGATCCCCCGGGAGAAGGCGGGCGTGGGGGCCGCGGTCAACGGCACGCTCGGGGAGTTCGGCAACGGGCTCGGCGTCGCGACCCTGGGCGCCGTCCTCAACTCCCGCTTCGCCGCCCTCGTCCCCGGCGCGGTCGGTGCCGCCTCGCTGCCCAGCGTCCTGGCCGAGGCCGACACCGCCGCCGAACGCCGCGTGATCGCCGACGGCTTCGCCTCCGGTCTGGAGACGAGCCAGCTCTTCGGCGCGGTGGCCGTCCTGCTCGGCGGGGCTCTGGCCGCCTTCCTGCTGTGGCGCGCGGAGCGGGCCACACCGGCGGTCGCCCCGGAGACGCCGGTGGCCGACCAGGCCGGCATCGCGGTGGCGAGTGGCCCGGAGCCGGAGAAGGACGAGAAGCCGGAGGCCGCCGGCGTGTGATCCCCGCCCGCCGAGTGGTGGGGCCCGCCCGGCACGGGGCGAGCCTCCAGCCTCGGCGCGCGGATGCCGCCGTATCCGGAAGGCTCGACCCTCGGGACAGTGGGGTCGGGCCTTCCGGGCACGGCGGGTCCGGTGCTCGGACAGCGAGGCCGCGGAGGGCGCGGAGGGCGCGGCAGGCCAAAAGTTGGTGGCGGTGCCGGGGGACACCGAAGCGGACCTCGCGGCCTTCTGCCTGACCGGGAGTTCCCGGTGCGCCGATCACCGGCGGAGCGGGGCAGGGGTGTGCGCCGCCGCGCCGGAAGGGGACCGGGCGACGGGGGCGGGGGGAGCGGCGGCCGTCGCCGCCGCGGGTCCGCTCTTGCGAGGACGAGGCGGCGGAAGGACCGCCTACGCCCGCGGGGCGGCCGTGACTGCACGCGCCAGGGCCTCGAACGACGGCCGCCGGCCTCGGCCCGGGCGGTGCGGGACCCGCCGCCCGGCAGCGGGCCTCGGTCGCCTGACGACCGTGGCCGGACCGGCGGCCCTGGCGAGGCCACCGGCGTGTCCGGCCGCCGCCCGGGTGACTGTCGCCCCGGGACCGTCCGGTGACGCGGTCGCCGAAGGAGCGCCGGAGGCGGGCCTGATCGTGTGCCGGTCGCCCCGCGCGGAGCCGGCCCTGACACCGGGACGCGGTGGCGGGCCCGGTGTCAGGGCCCGCCACCGCGTCCCTCAGCCGGGCAGGCAGCTCGTCGCGATCTCCTCCAGTGCCCGGGTGTAGGCGGTGGACAGGCGGGTGATGGTGGGGGCGTCGTACTGGGCGTGGGAGTAGGACCAGGTGGTGGTGAGGCGGCCGTGCTGGACGACGGCGGCCACATCGATCAGGTGCGGCCGGGTCTCGCCGAGGGCGAAGTCGCGTCCGGCGATGTCGAGTTCGGCGTGGATGAGGCCGGAGCCGGGGGTGCCGGCGGCGAGGTCGAAGCGGCCGAGGTAGTTGAAGCTGAGCTGGGGGCCGGGGCCGTCCAGGAGGGCGCGGGCAGGGGAGTCGGGGGCACTGAGGTGGCGCAGGGCGCCGTAGCCGACGCCGTGGTCGGGGACGGTGCGCAGGTGGCGCTTGACGGCGCGGACGGTGGTGGGCCAGTCGGTGGCGGCCGGGGCCGCCAGGACCACCGGGTGGATGGCGGTGAACCATCCGACGGTGCCGGAGAGGTCGACGGTGTCGAAGAGGTCCTCGCGGCCGTGGCTCTCCAGGGCGACCGCGGTGCGCGGGCGGCCGGTCCAGTCGGCGAGGACTCGGGCGAGGGCGGCGAGGAGGAGGTCGTTGATCTGGGTGCGGTAGTGACCCGGGGCCAGGTTGAGCAGGGCGTGGGTGTGCTCGGCGGAGAGGGTGGTGGCGGTGCCGGTCAGTTCGGCGCCGGTGTTGGGGGCGCCGGGGTGGTCCACGGGCAGGGGGTCCGAGGCCGCCTCGTTCGCCTCCCGCCAGTGGTCGAGCTGGTCGTCGAAGCCGCCCTCGGCGACGTGCCGGGCGAGGAGTTCGGCCCACTGGCGGACAGAGGAGGTCCGCTCGCGCGGGGCGACGGGGCCGCTGCCGGAGGCCGCCTGGGCGTAGGCCGCCTCCAGGTCGTCCAGAAGGATGCGCCAGGAGACGCCGTCGACGACGAGGTGGTGGGCGACCAGGCTGAGCCAGGGTTGCGAAGAGGCGCCCCGCTCGCCGTACAGGACGCGGAAGAGCGGGCCGGAGTCGAGGCGGAAGCCGGACTGGGCGTCGGTGAGCAGGGCCTCCCAGGCCGCCTCCTGGTCGGGGGCGGTGGTGAGGTCGTGGACGGTGAGGACCGCCTCGGGGGAGAGCTCCGCCAGGACCCGGCCGGTCCAGCGGCCGGTGCCGGGCTCCTGGGCGTAGACGGCCCGCAACATGCCGTGGCGGGCGAGGAGGGCGCCGACCGCGAGGCGCAGGGCGGCGGGGTCGGTGCCGGGGGCGAGCGTGAAGGACATCGTCATGTCGAAGTGGGCGGGCGCCTCCGGGTGGGTGGCGAAGAACCACTCCGCGACCGGGACGGGCGGCAGCGGGCCCGCCTCGGACTCCTCCCCGGCCGGGGTGTCGGCGGCCCGGGCGGCATCCGCCTCGGCCGCCAGCCCGGCGACGGTCTGGCCGACGAAGACGTCCCGGGTGTACATGTGCAGGCCCGCGCGCCGGGCCCGGGAGACCACCTGGATGGAGAGGATCGAGTCGCCGCCCAGTGCGAAGAAGCTGTCGTGCACGCCGACCCGGTCGACGCCCAGCACCTCCGCCCAGATCCGGCACAGGACACGCTCGGTCTCGGTGCGGGGGGCGACGTGGGCGGCGGTCCGGCCGCCCTCGTCGCCGGGGGCCGGCAGGGCGCGCCGGTCGGTCTTGCCACTGGCGTTGACCGGGAGCCCCGCGAGGGTGACGAAGGCGGCGGGCAGCATGTACGCCGGCAGGGAGGTCCCCGCGAACGCCCGGAGGGTCTCGGCGTCCGGTGCCGCCGCGGCGCCGGGCTCGGGCACCACGTAGGCGACGATGCGGCGGACGCCGGGGCGGTCCTCGCGGACGGTGACGGCGGCCTGGCGGACGGCGGGGTGGCGGGTGAGGGTCGCCTCGATCTCGCCGAGTTCGATGCGCAGGCCGCGGATCTTGACCTGGTCGTCGGCGCGGCCCACGTACTCCAGCCGGCCGTCGGCGCGCCACCGGACGAGGTCGCCGGTGCGGTACAGGCGGCCGCCGCCGCCCGCCGGGTCCGCGACGAAGCGGGTGGCGGTCAGGGCCGGCCGGCCGAGGTAGCCGCGGGCGAGGACGGCACCGGCCACGTACAGCTCGCCGGGGGCGCCGACCGGGACCGGGCGGAGCCGGGCGTCGAGGACGCGGACGGCGGCGCCGGTGACCGGGGCGCCGATGGGCGGCGGCGCGTCGGTGGCGCCGGTGAGGCGGCCGCTCATCGAGGCGACCACGGTGGTCTCGGTGGGGCCGTAGGCGTTGACCAGGACGCGGCCGTCGGCCCACTGGCGGACCAGCTCCGGGCCGCACGCCTCACCGCCGGTGAACAGGGTGCTGAGGCCGGGCATCCGGCCGGGCGGGACGCTGGCGAGGACGGTCGGCGGGATCAGGGCGTGCGTGACCCGCTCCTCCTCCACCACCCGGGCCAGCTCCTCGCCCGCCAGCGGGCCGTCGGCGGACGGCAGGACGAGGGTGCCGCCGCTGCCGAAGGCCAGCAGGAGTTCGAGGACGGAGGCGTCGAAGCCGGGCGAGGCGAGCTGGAGCACCCGGGCCGAGGCGCCGGCCACCGCACCGCCCGCGCCGGTCAGGGAGGCGGCCAGCGAGGTCAGCCCGGTGTGGGGGACGACGACGCCCTTCGGCCGACCGGTCGAGCCCGAGGTGTAGATGAGGTACGCGGCACCCGAGGCCGGCACGACGACCCCGGGGGCGCCGGAGGGGAGCCGGGCCAGCTCTCCGGTGACCGCCGGGTCGTCCACGAGGAGGACGGGCGGGCCGTCGGGAGCGCGGGTCGCGGCGTGCGCGCTGTCGGTGAGCAGCAGGGCGGCGCCGCAGTCGGTGAGGACGTGGCGGAGCCGGTCGGCGGGCCAGGCCGGGTCGACGGGGACGTACACGCCGCCCGCGCGGACCACGCCGAGGACGGCCGGTGCCCACGCGGCCGACTTCGGCAGCAGCACCGCCACCCGTGTCTCGGCGCCGACCCCGCGCCCGCGCAGCAACCGCGCCAGCCGGTCGGCGCGGTCGTCCACCTCGGCGTACGACAGCACCGTGGCGCCCGCCTGGACGGCCGGGGCGTCGGGGCGGGCCGCGGCCCGCCGGGCGAACCAGGTGCCGAGCGGGACGGGCGGCCGCGCGGCGGGCCCGGTGCCGCGCCGGCGGGCGTCGTGCTCCTCCTCGGCGGAGACCGCGGGGATCTCCCCGAGGACGCGGTCCGGGTCCGCGCAGACCTCCTCGACCAGGCGGGCCAGGCCGGCCGCCAGACGGTCGGCGGTGGACGCGTCGAACAACTCCGGGTCGTAGGCGAGGGTCAGGCTCAGGCCGGTGCCCTCGGCGCCGGCGCCGGCTCCGGCGCCCGCGATCAGCGTGAGCGGGTAGTTGGTGGCCTCGACCGCCTCGACCTCGCGCAGGTGGACGCCGTGGCGGGCGGCGCCGTCGGCGTCCACGGGGTAGTTCTCGAAGACCAGCAGCGTGTCGAAGAGTGCGGTGCCCGGCGGCAGTTCGGTGGCGATGTCGCGCAGGGCGACGTACTCGTGGCGGCCCGCCTCGGCGGCGTCCCGCTGGATCGCGGCGAGCCAGTCCCCGACCCGCAGGCCGGGTGCGGTGTCGACGCGGACCGGCAGGGTGTTGATGAAGAGGCCGAGGATCTCCTCGGCGCCGGGCAGTTCGGCGGGGCGCCCGGATACGGTCGCGCCGAACACCACGTCACGGGCGCCCCCGTGCTGGGCGAGCAGCAGCGACCAGGCGCCCTGCACCAGGGCGTTGGGGGTGACGCGGTGGCGCCGGGCGAAGGCGGTCGCGCGAGTCCCCGCCTCCGGGGTCAGCGGGACCTCGACGCGTGCCGTGGAACGGCCCCGGTGCCCCCGCGGCACCGGGCGGTCGGCGGGCAGGGCCACGGGCTCGGTGAAACCGGCCAGCCGTTCGCGCCAGTAGGCGCGGCCCTCGGCGTGGTCGCGTCCGGCCAGCCAGCCGAGGTAGTCGCGGAACGGGCCGCGCGGGGCGGCGCCCGGCCCGGAACCGGTCAGGGCCGCGTACTCGGCGACCACGTCGGCCAGGAGGGCGGCGCTGCTCCAGCCGTCGAGGAGCAGGTGGTGGAAGGTCCAGACGAGCTGCACGCGGTCCTCGTCGAGGCGGGCCAGCAGCACCCGGGTGAGCGGTGCCGTGGTCAGGTCGAGGCCGCGGCGCCGTTCCTCGGCGAGGACCTCCGCGAGGGCGGCGGCGCGCTCGTCCTCGGTGCGCCCGGTCCAGTCCGCCACCTCCAGCGGCAGCACCACCTCGCGGTGGACGATCCGCACCGGCTGGTCGGCCGCCTCCCAGGCGACCGACGAGCGCAGGGCGTCGGACCGCTCCACCACCCGCTGCCAGGCGCGGCCCAGGGCGCCGGTGTCGCGCACCCCGTCGAGGACGCAGGAGAACTGCTCCAGGTACGCCTCGGTGCCGGGCCCGTCGAGGGTGTGGAAGAGCATGCCCGCCTGGAGGGGGGTGAGCGGACAGAGGTCGGCGACGTTCCGCCCGTCGCCGGCCAGCCGGTCGACCTCGGCCTGGCCGAGGCCGACCAGCGGGAAGTCGGAGGGCGAGCAGCCGCCCGCGCCGGGCTCGACGCAGTGCGCGACGAACGCCTCCAGTTCGGCGAAGAAGCGGTCGGCGAGGGCGCGGACCGTCTCCTCGCGGTGCAGACCCGGCGAGTAGGTCCAGGCGAAGGTGAGCCGGCCGTCCTCGATGCCGCCGACGACGTCCAGGAGGTGGGTGCGGCGCTCGCGGCCGCTCCGGTCGCCGCCCGCGTCCGGCAGCTCGGCGGCGTACAGCCCGGCCGGGGCGGACGGCGCCCCCTCGGCGCTGGACGGCGCCACCACGTCGAACTGGCCGTGGTAGTTGAACGAGATCCGCGGCTCGGGAAGTTCGCGGACCGCGTCGGCGGCGGTGCCGGCGGCGCCGAGATGGCGCAGGGCGCCGTGGCCGACACCCCGGTCGGGGACGGCCCGCAGCTGCTCCTTGACCGCCCGCACCGACTCCTTCCAGTCCTCGCCGGGCGGCAGCGCGGGGGCGAACGGGTAGAGCGAGGTGAACCAGCCGACCGTGCGGGTCAGGTCGACGTCGTCGAAGAGTTCCTCGCGGCCGTGGCCCTCCAGGGCGACGGCCACCCGGTCCTGCCCGGTCCAGCCACGCAGGGCGCGGGCCAGCGCGGTCAGCAGGACCTCCTCGGTACGGGTGCGGTAGACCGCCGGGACCCGGCGCAGCAGGGCGGTGGTCCGTTCGGCGCTGAGGGAGCCGAGGAGGGTCCGTTCCTCGCCGACGGTCCGGGAACCGCCGGGGGTGTCCAGGGGCAGCTCGGTCGTCGCGCCCTCCAGGGCGGTACGCCAGTAGGCGGCCTGCGCGTCGAAGCCGCCGTCCGCGACATGGGTCGCGAGCCGGTCGGCCCACTGGACGACGGAGGTGGTCTTCGGGCCGAGGTCGGGCGTCCGGCCGGTGGCGAGCTGCCGGTACGCCGTCTCCAGATCGGCGAGGAGGACCCGCCAGGAGACGCCGTCCACCACCAGGTGGTGCGCGGTGAACTGCGCCCGGAGCGGCCGCTCGTCACCGTCCACGCCGATCAGTACACGGAAGAGCGGCCCGGCGGGACCGGTCCCCGCCGGGACCCGGGCGGCCTGCTCCCGCCAGGCGGCGTCCACGTCCTCGGCGCCGGTCAGGTCGTACGTCCGGAAGACCGCGTCCAGGTCGGCGTCCGGGAGGATCGTCGCCGTGGCGGCGGTGTCCGGGCCCGGCGCGGTGAAGACGGTGCGCAGGGCGTCATGGTGGGCGAGGACGGCACCGACCGCCGAGCGGAGGTGCCCCAGACCGGTCCCGGCGCGCAGCTCGAACGCCATCGACATGGCGAAGTGGTCCGGGGCCACCGGGTGGTGGGCGAAGAACCACTCGCGGATCGGGGTGGTGCCGACCGGCCCGGTCACCGTGGACTGCTCGGCCGCCACCCGCGTCGCCGCGTCGGCGCCGGACGCTCCGGCGACGGCGGCGAGGGCGGCCACGGTCTGGCGGGCGAAGACGTCCCGCGAGGAGAGGTCGAGCCCTGCCCGGCGTGCCTTGGCCACCACCTGGATGGAGAGGATCGAGTCGCCACCCAGGTCGAAGAAGTTGTCGTGCGCGCCGACCCGTTCGACGCCCAGCACCTCGGCCCAGACGTCGGCGAGGACGGTCTCCGGTCCCGGCCGGGGCGCGGTGTACGCGCAGTCGGCCGCGGGCGGGGCGGGCAGCGCCGCCCGGTCGGTCTTGCCGTGGGCGTTGAGCGGCAGCCGCTCCAGCGCCACGAAGGCCGAGGGGACCATGTACTCGGGCAGGACCGCCGCCGCGTGCTCCCGCAGCACCGCCGGGTCGGCCGCGCCGGACGCCGCCGGGACGACGTACGCCACCAGCCGCACCGAACCCGCGGCGGGGCCCTCGCCGGGGCGGGCGTCCACCACGACCTGCGCCACGGAGGCGTGCCGGGCGAGGACGTTCTCGATCTCGCGGGGCTCCACCCGGAATCCGCGCACCTTCAGCTGGTCGTCGCCGCGCGCCACGTACTCCAGCGCGCCGTCGGCGCGGCGGCGCACCACGTCACCGGTCCGGTACAGGCGCCCGCCGCCGCCGAAGGGGTCGGCGACGAAGGCGGCCGAGGTCAGCCCGGGCCGGTCCGCGTAGCCGCGCGCCAGCCCACTGCCGGCCACGTACAGCTCACCCGGCACCCCGACCGGGACCGGGCGCAGCCAGGCGTCCAGGACGTGCGCCTCGGCGGCGGTCACCGGGGTGCCGATGGGCGGGGTAGCGGGGCCGGCGCTGAGCGGTGCGCTCATGGTGGCGCAGACGGAGGTCTCGGTCGGGCCGTACGCGTTGACCATGGTGCGGCCCGGCGCGTAACGCTGCACCGTCTCCGGCGGGCAGGCCTCGCCCGCCACCACCAGCACCGGTGGCAGGTCCGCCGGGTCCAGCGCGGCCACCAGGGCGGGCGGCAACGTCGCGTGGGTGACGCCCGCGGCGGCGACGACGGGGCCGAGCCTGCTGCCCCAGTCGGTGGTGGCCGACCCCGGCTCCGGCTCCTCGACGACCAGGGTCGCGCCGGTCAGCAGCGCCATCGACAGCTCCCACCAGGAGGCGTCGAAACCGGGCGAGGCGAACTGCAGGACCCGCGAGCCCGGGCCGGCGCCGAGACGGTCCGCCTGGGTGGCGGCCAGCGCGGAGAGCCCGGCGTGGGTGACGGTCACGCCCTTGGGGCGGCCGGTCGAGCCGGAGGTGTAGATGACGTACGCCCCCGCCGTGAGCGGGACGTCCGGCAGGGCGGCGCCGTCCGGGGCGGGGGAGGCGGCGCCGGCGGAGGCGTCGGGCTCGTCGAGGAGGACGACGGAGAGCCGGGCCGGGTCCGGCAGGCGCCCGGCCGCGCGCAGTTCCCGGGCCCGCTCCCGGTGGGTCAGCAGGACGCGGGCCCCGCAGTCCGCGAGGACGTAGCCGGTGCGGTCGGCCGGATAGGACGGGTCGACCGGCACGAAGGCCGCCCCCGCCTTGAGCACCGCCAGCACCGAGACGACGTGGTCGACCGAGCGGGGCAGCAGCAGCGCCACCCGCGCCTCGGTGCCGACGCCCGCCCGGACCAGGCGGCGGGCGAGGCGGTCGGCGCGCTCGTCCAGCTCGCGGTAGGTGAGGGTGGCGCCCCCGGCCACGGCCAGGGCGGGCGCGTCGGGGGTGGCCTCGACCCGGCGGGCGAAGAGGGCCGGGGCGCTGAGCGTGGGCACCTCGGGCAGCGGCGCGGGCCCGGGGGCCGGCGCCGCCTCGTCGGGGAGGGCGGGCAGGGCCAGCAGCGGGGTGCCGGGCGCCGTGAGGGCGGCCTCGGCCAGCCGCAGCCACCAGCGGGAGAGCCGGGCGGCGGTGGCCGCGTCGAAGAGGCCGGTGTTGTACTCGATGCCCGCCAGCAGCGCGCCGCCCTCCTCGCGGAACCCGAAGGTGAGGTCG
The DNA here is from genome assembly GCF_011170125.1 of Streptomyces diastaticus subsp. diastaticus. NCBI lineage: Bacteria > Bacillati > Actinomycetota > Actinomycetes > Kitasatosporales > Streptomycetaceae > Streptomyces > Streptomyces diastaticus. The sequence continues at coordinate 1,163,030 of NZ_BLLN01000002.1, forward strand.
AACTGGGCGGTGTCCCGCGCCACCTCCAGGGGGGCCACGTCGAGCCCCGGCAGGGCGAGCGGCTGCTCGTCCGGGGTGTTCTGGAGGCTCACCATCGCCTGCACCAGCGGGGTGCGGCTGGTGTCGCGGTCCGGGGCGAGCCGGTCGACGAGCACGCTGAACGGCACGCCCTGGTGGGCGAAGGCGTCCAGCACCGTCCCGCGCACCCCGGCGAGCAGGCCGGAGAACGGCAGCCGCTCGTCGATCCGGGAGCGCAGCACCAGGGTGTTGACGAAGAAGCCGACCAGTCCTTCGAGTTCGGCCCGGTCACGGCCGGAGACGGCCGTGCCCACCGCCACGTCCCGCTGCCCCGTCCACCGGGAGAGCAGGAGCTGGGTGACGGCGGTCAGCACCATGAACAGGCTGGCGCCCTCGCCGCGCCCGGCCGCGCGGAGCCGGGCCGCGAGGGCGTCGGGGATCTCGAAGGTGTGCAGGGCACCGGCGCTGGTGCGGACGGCGGGGCGGGGACGGTCGGTGGGCAGGGCCAGCGGCTCCAGCCCGGCCAGGGTCTTCGCCCAGTGCGCCACCTCGTCCTCGGCCACCGAGCGGCCGCGTTGCCAGGCGGCGTAGTCCGGGTACTGGAGGGGCAGTCCGGGCAGAGCCGCGTCCTCGCCGGTCACGGCGGCCGTGTACAGGGCGCCCAGTTCGCGGGTGAGCACGCCCATGGACCAGCCGTCGGTGACGATGTGGTGCAGCGCGAGCACGAGGACGTGCTCCCGCGCCGACCCGCGGAGCAGCAGCACCCTCAGCAGCGGTCCCGTCCGCAGGTCGAAGGGCCGGGCGGCCTCGTGGCGTACGGCCTCGGCGAGCGTTGCCGCGCCGTCCTCGCCGGTGGGCGCCTCCACGATGCGGAACTCCACGGGCGGGCCGGCCGCCTCGTGCACCACCTGGACGCCGTGGCCCTCGACCGAGTCGAAGGTGGTGCGCAGCGCCTCGTGCCGGGCGACGAGGGCGGCGAAGGCGGCGCGGAGCGCGTCGGTGTCCAGCGGGCCGGTCAGCCGCAGCGCCTCCACCACGTTGTACTCGACGGTGGAACCGGCGAACTCCTCCAGGAACCAGAGGCGTTCCTGCGCGAAGGAGAGCGGCAGGTCGCCGTCGCGCGGGGCCGGGGCGATGGCCCCGGCGTCGAAGGCCGGCACGGTGGCCTCCGCCACCGTGGCGGCCAGCCCGGCGATGGTCGGTCGCTCGAACAGGGCGCGCGGGGACAGCTCCACCGCGCAGGCCGCCCGGATGCGTGAGACGACTTGGAGGCTGGTGATGGAGTCGCCGCCGAGGGTGAAGAAGTTGTCGTGGATGCCGATGTGGGGGGTGTTGAGGACGTTGGTCCAGATGTGGGTGAGGGTGTGTTCGGTGGGGGTGGTGGGGGCGGTGTATGGGGTGCCCGGGGTGGGGTTGGGTGTGGGGAGGGCGCGGTGGTCGATTTTGCCGTTGGGGGTGAGGGGGAGGGTGTCGAGGGGGATGAAGGTGGTCGGGATCATGTAGTCCGGCAGGGTGGTGGCGAGGTGTGTGCGTAGTTCGTCTGGGTCGGTGGTGGTTCCGACGGTGTAGGCGATCAGGTGTTGGCTGCCGGTGGGGGTGGTTCGTGCGAGGACGTGGGCTTGGGTGATGTGGGGGTGGGTGAGGAGGGTGGTTTCGGTTTCGGTGGGTTCGATGCGGTGGCCGCGGATTTTGATTTGGGTGTCGGTGCGGCCGTGGAAGTGGATGCGGCCGTCGGGGTGGCGGGTGGCGAGGTCGCCGGTGCGGTAGAGGCGTTGTCCGGGGTGGTGGGGGTGGGGGATGAAGCGGGTGGCGGTGAGGGCGGGTTGGTGGTCGTAGCCGCGGGCGAGGCCGGTGCCGCCGAGGTAGAGCTCGCCGGGGATGCCGGTGGGGGTGGGGGTGAGGTTGGTGTCGAGGATGTAGGCGTGGGTGTTGTCCATGGGGCGGCCGAGGGGGACGGGGTTGTGGGTGGTGTCGTGGGGGGTGAGGGGGCCGCTGATGGCGAAGGTGGTGGTTTCGGTGGGGCCGTAGGTGTGGACGAGGGTGAGGTGGGGGTTGGTGGTCTGGACGCGGTTCATGGTGGTGGGGGAGGCGGTTTCGCCGCCGGTCCAGAGTTCGTGGAGGCCGTGGAAGCAGGTGGGGTCTTCTTCGGCGAGGAGGTCGAAGAGGGCTTTGGTGAGGAAGAGTGAGGTGACGCCGTTGGTGATGGCTTGGCGGATGGTGGGTGCGGTGATGTCGTGGTCGGCGATGGTGAGGGTGTTGCCGTTGAGGAGGGGGGTCCAGATTTCGTGGGTGGCGGCGTCGAAGGAGTGGGGGGAGTGGAGGAGGAGGTGTTGGTGGGCGCCGTTTTTCCAGTGGGTGTCGGCGGTGAGGGCGGTGATGTCGTGGTGGGTGATGGCGACGCCTTTGGGCTTGCCGGTGGAGCCCGAGGTGTACATGACGTAGGCCAGTGAGTCGGGGTGGATGGTGGCTGGTGGCCGGTGGTCTGTTGTGGGTGGGGTGGTGACGTGGAGGGTGGGGGTGCCGCAGAGGTGGGTGTGGTTCTGGTCGGTGAGGATGAGGGTGGTGTGGCTGCGGGTGAGGATGTCGCGGGTGCGGTTTTCGGGGTTGGCGGGGTGGAGGGGGATGTAGGTGCCGCCGGTTTTGAGGATGGCGAGGATGGCGGTGATGAGGTCGGCGGAGCGGTTGAGGTGGAGGGCGACGCGGGATTCGGTGGTGATGCCTCGTTCGGCGAGGGCGCGGGCGAGGTGTTCGGCGCGGGTGTCGAGTTCGGCGTAGGTGAGGGTGCCGGTGCTGGTGTGGAGGGCGATGGTGTGGGGGGTTTGTGCGACGTGGGTGGCGAAGGCGGCGGTGACGGTGGTGGGGGGTGTGTCGGTGGTGGGGCCGTGGGCGGCGGTCAGGGCTTCGGCGTGTTCGGCGGGGCTGAGCATCGAGAGGTTCCGCAGGGGCTGGTCGGGGTCGCTGGTGGCCAGGCCGGTGGCCAGTTCCCGCCAGTGCGTGGCCATCCGGGCCACCGTCCCCGCGTCATACAGATCCGTGCTGTACTCGACGGCGCCGACCAGCGTGCCGTCCGCCGCCTCCTCGAACTCGAACATGAGGTCGAAGGGGAGGGAGTCGCGGGAGACGCTGAGCGGCTCGGCCTCCAGACCGGGGAAGACGGGCGCGGATCCCGTCGCGCCCTGGAGCACCACCATGGCCTGGACGAGGGGCATCCGGCCCGGGTCGCGTTCGGGCGCGACCGCGTCCACCACCCGGTCGAAGGGGACCTCCTGGTGGTCGAAGGCCTCCAGCACCGTGGTCCTGGTCGCCGCGAGGAAGTCGCCGACCGTGGCCGCGCCGTCCACGTCGGCGCGCAGCACCAGCGTATGGACGAAGAAGCCTACGAGGTCCTCCAGTTCGGGCCGGTCGCGGCCGGCGGTGACCGTGCCGAGGGCCACGTCCCGCTGCCCGCTCCAGCGGCCGAGGAGCAGCTGGGTGGCGGCGGTCAGCAGCATGAAGAGGCTGGCGCCGTGCTCCCGGCCGAGCCGGGCCAGCCCGGTGGCGGTCGCGGCCGGGACGGCGAAGGTGTGGACCGCGCCGGTCCCGGTCCGCACCGAGGGACGCGGGCGGTCGCAGGGCAGCTCCAGCGGCTCCAGACCGGCCAGCCGCTCCTTCCAGTACGCCAGCCCCTCGCCCGGCCCCGTGTCGTCGGCCAGGCGGTCGCGCTGCCAGGCGGCGAAGTCGGCGTACTGGACCGGGAGCGGGGGCAGCGAAGGTTCGAAGCCGTCCAGTTCGGCGGCGTAGCAGGTGGCGAGTTCACCGGTGAGGACGTCCAGGGAGCGGCCGTCGCTGACGATGTGGTGCATCGAGAGCAGCAGGGCGTGCCGGTCGGCGCCGAGCCGCAGCAGCAGGACGCGCAGGAGCGGCCCCTTCCGCAGGTCGAACGGGGTCAGCAGCCGGGCGCGCAGGAACGTGTCCGCGTCCTCGCCCGCCGGCAGTTCCGCCTGCTCCACCGGGACCTCCAGCACGGGGTGCACGATCTGCACGACCCTGCCGTCGACCGCGTCGAAGGTGGTCCGCAGCGCCTCGTGCCGGGCCACCACCCGCGCCACCGCCCGCTCCAGCGCTCCGGTGTCCAGCGCGCCCGTCAGACGCAGCGCGAGACCGGAGTTGTACTCCACCCCGCCCGGGTTGTACTCCGCCAGGAACCACAGCCGCCGCTGGGCGAACGAGGCGGGCAGTTCGCCGGTGCGGTCGGCCGGGCGGATGGCGTGCGGGTCGGCGACCACCGCCTGCCCGGACATGCGGGCGCGCAGCAGTGCCTGCATGTCCGCCGGCAGCGCGCTGATCCGGCTCTCCCGCGACGAGGGCGTGGTCATCTGGAATCTCCCTGTGGGACGTGGACGAGGTGGAGGGGAGGGGGCACCGGCCCCGTCCGTGACGACGGGGCCGGTGCGGGCCGGGAGCGGGGCGGTCAGCTCCGGCAGGCGCTGCGCAGCGCGGCGGTGAAGCCCTCGGCGAGGGCCGCGACGGTGGACTCGCGGTGGACGGCGGCCGAGTAGTACCAGGTGACGGTGAACCTGCCGCCGTCCACGGCCGCGACGACGTCGATCAGGTGGTTGCGCTCCTGGCGCAGCCCGTGCTCCGGTCCGGCCGGGGGCAGAGCCGCGGCGAGCAGTCCGCCCTCGCCCGCCTCGCCGCCGAACTGCCCCAGGTAGTTGAAGCTGATCCGCGGATCGGGGTCGCCGGCCAGCTCCCCCGTCAGGTGGCGCAGCGCGCCGTAGCCGACACCGCGGTCCGGGACCGCCCGGAGCTGGCGCTTCACCGAGCGCATGGTGGCGGTCCAGTCCCCGGCGTCGCCGTCCCCGGCTTCCGGGAGGGTGAGGGCGACCGGGTAGATCGAGGTGAACCAGCCGACGGTGCGGGTCAGGTCCACGTCCTCGAAGAGTTCCTCACGGCCGTGGCCCTCCAGGTTGACCGCCACCCGGTCGTGCCCGGTCCACTCCCGCAGGGTGCGGGCGAGCGCGGCGAGCAGCACGTCGTTGATCTGGGTGCGGAACCTGCCCGGCACCTGGTGGAGCAGCGCGTGCGTCTCGTCGGCGTCCAGGTGGGCCTGGAGCGCGGCCTGGTCGGCGACGAGGTTGGTGCCGTCCGGGGTGTCGAGCGGCAGCGCGAACTCGGCCGCCTCGGTGACCGACCGCCAGTACTCCACCTGGTCGGCGAAGCCGCCCTCCTGGACGTGCCGGCCGAGCCGTTCGGCCCAGTACCGCACCGAGCTGGACTTCGCCCCCAGGTCGGTCGCGCCGACCGAGAGGGCCTGCTCGTACGCGCGTCCCAGGTCGGCGAGGAGGATCCGCCAGGACACGCCGTCGATGACCAGGTGGTGGGCGGTGACCAGCAGCCGCAGCGGCGACTCGGCCGCCTCCGGTCCGGCTCCCGGCGCGGGCCGGGCGACGACGACGCGGAACAGCGGGCCGCGCTCCAGGTCCAGCCCGGCCTTGGTACGGGTCGCCAACTCCACCCAGGCCCCCTCCGCCTGGGGCCCGGCGGGCAGCTCGTGCACCGTGAGGACCTCGTCGAGGTCGACGGCGGCGGCGATCCGCCCGGACCAGGTGCCGTCGGCGGCGCGGGTGAAGGTGGAGCGCAGCGCGTCGTGCTGGGTCAGCAGGGCCTCGACGGCGGCGCGCAGCGCACCGAGGTCGGTGCCGGGCTCCAGCGCGAAGGAGGTGGACATCGTGTAGTGCCCGGGGTCCACCGGATGCGTGGCGAAGAACCACTCCCGCACGGGAGTGGGGGCCACCGCGCCGAGGACCGTTCCCTGTTGGGCACTGGCGTCGTCGGCCACCTGGCCGTTCTCGTCGACGGTGGCTGCGAGGGTGGCGACGGTCGGGTGGAGGAAGACGTCCCGGGAGGTGAGGGCGAGTCCGGCGCGGCGGGCGCGCGAGACCACCTGGAGGCTGATGATCGAGTCGCCGCCGAGGTCGAAGAAGTCGTCCTCGACGCCGACCTGCCCGAGTCCCAGCACCTCCGCCCACACCTCGCACAGCACCCGTTCGGTCTCGGTGCGGGGCGCCGTGTACACGTGGTCGGGCGCCTCGAAGCCCGGCGCGGGCAGGGCGGCCCGGTCGAGCTTGCCGGCGGCGTTGAGCGGCAGGGCGTCGAGGGTGACGAAGGCCGCGGGGAGCATGTGGTCCGGGAGCGTGCGGGCGAGGTGCGCCCGCACCTCGGCCGGGTCGGCCGGCTCCGGGCCGGTGGTGACGAGGTAGGCCACCAGGTACTTGGTCCCCGGCTGGTCCTCGCGGGCGACGACGGCGGCCTGGCCGGTCCCGGGAAGGGCGAGCAGGGCCGTCTCGATCTCGCCCGTCTCGATGCGGTGGCCGCGGACCTTGATCTGGTGGTCGTTGCGGCCCGCGTACTCCAGGGTGCCGTCGAGGTGGCGGCGGACCAGGTCCCCGGTGCGGTAGAGGCGGGCCCCCTGGTCGTAGGGGTGGGCGACGAAGCGTTCCGAGGTCAGGTGCGGCCGGCCGATGTAGCCGCGGGCGAGGCTGCCCGCGAGGTACAGCTCGCCCCAGGAACCGGCCGGGACGGGGTTGAGGGTCGCGTCCAGGACGTAGGCGCTCTTGCCCGCCAGGGGACGGCCGATGGGGACCGTGGTGGCCTTCGGGTCCGGGTTCTCGTGGGAGAACCAGCCGGTGGCGTACACGGTGGCCTCGGTCGGGCCGTAGATGTTGGCGACGGTGGTGTGCGGCAGGGCGCGGCGCGCCTGGTCGAGGAGTGTGGTGGGGAAGGCCTCGCCGGCCAGGATCAGCAGCTTCGGGTCCAGTCGGGTGGTCGGCTCGGCCACCAGCGCCTGGAAGGCGGAGGGGACGGCGGAGACGAGGGTGCCGTCCCAGGCGGGGTGGTCGGTGAGGCTGAGGATGTTGTGGGCGATTTCGAGGGTGCCGCCGGTGGCGAGGGTGCCGAAGAGTTCGAAGACGGAGACGTCGAAGTTGAGGCTGGTGGAGAAGAAGGTGTGGGCGAAGGTGTCTTCGCCGAGGGTGGTGGCCCAGGTGATGAGGCGGGTCAGGGCGTGGTGCGGGATGACGACGCCCTTGGGTTTGCCGGTGGAGCCCGAGGTGTAGATGACGTACGCCGCGTTCTCCGGGGAGAGGAGCGGGTGCGGGACGGGGCCTGCCTCGGCGGTCAGGGCGTCCGCGATCAGCGCGCCGTCGACGGTGAGGAGGGCGCCGCTGTCCGCCGCCATGTGCTCCAGGCGGTCGGCGGGGTACTCGGGGTCGAGCGGGACGTAGGCAGCGCCGGTCTTGAGGACGGCCAGGGCGGCGATCACCAGGTCCGGGGTGCGCGGCAGCGAGATGCCGACACGGCGTTCCGGTCCGGCGCCCAGCTCCAGGAGACGGTGGGCGAGCTGGTCCGAGCGCCTGGCCAGCTCCGCGTAGGTCAGAGTGGTGCCGTCGTGCGACAGGGCCACCGCCCGCGGGGTGCGGGCGACCTGGTCGGCGATCATCGCGACGACCGACCGGAACGGCTCCGCCGGGGTGCCGAGGGCCGGCCGGAGCGCGGCGCGTTCGGCCTCGTCCGCCATGGTGAGCTGGGCCAGCGGGACCGAGGGCGCGGCCACGGCCTCCTCGGCGAGGACCAGCCAGTGGCGGCAGAGCCGCTCGACGGTGGCCGCGTCGAAGAGGTCGGTGTTGAACTCGGCGACCGCCGCCAGCGCCCCGTCCCCGGTCTGCTGGAAGTGCAGGCTCAGCTCGAACTGCGCGGCCTCGCGCGGTATCGGCTGCTCCGCCACCCGCAGCCCCGGCAGGTCGAAGGTGGAGCCGGGCGCGTTCTGGAGCGCCACCAGCGCCTGCACCAGCGGGGTGCGGCTGGTGTCGCGGTCGGGGGCCAGCTCCTCGATGAGGCGGCTGAACGGCACGTCCTGGTGGGCGAAGGCGTCCAGCGTCGTCGTCCGAACGTCGTCCAGCAGCTCGGCGAAGGAGGCGGCGGCCTCGATCCGGGTGCGCAGGACCAGCGTGTTGACGAAGAAGCCGACCAGGTTCTCCAGCTCGGTGCGCTCCCGCCCGGAGACGACCGTGCCCACCGCGACGTCGCGCTGCCCGGTGTAGCGGGCGAGGACCAGCTGGGTCACCGCCGTCAGCACCATGAAGAGGCTGGCGCCCCCGGTCCGGGCGACCTCCGCGAGGCGGTCGGCGAGAGCGCGGGGCACCTGGAAGGAATGGACCGCGCCCGCCGAGGTGCGCACCGTCGGCCGGGGCCGGTCCGTGGGCAGCTCCAGGGGCTCGATGCCGTCCAGCTTCCGCCGCCAGTAGTCCAGTTGACGGTCGAGTCCCTCTCCTTCGAGCCGCTCGCGCTGCCAGACGGCGAAGTCCGGGTACTGCACGGGCAGCGGCGGCAGGGCCGGTTCGGTCCCGCGTACCGCGGCGGCGTAGAGCGCGCTCAGCTCACGGGTGATGATCCCCATGGACCAGCCGTCGGTGACGATGTGGTGCATCGCGAGGACCAGGACGTGCTCCCGCTCCGCGGCCCCGGCCGTCCCGGCCGCCGGAACCTCGGCGAGCAGGACGCGGACCAGCGGGCCGGCCGTCAGGTCGAACGGTTCGGCGGCCTCGGCGCGCAGCAGCGCGTACAGCTCGTCCGCGTCGGCCGGGGCGGCGGTGCGCACCGGGACGGCCATGCTGTCGTGCACCACCTGCACGCCGCGCCCCGCGATGGAGGCGAAGGTGGTCCGCAGGGACTCGTGCCGGTCCACCAGACCCGCCACCGCCGTGCGCAGCGCGCCGTGGTCGACGGTACCGGTCAGCCGCAGCGCGCCGGTGATGGTGTACTCCGCCCCGCCCGGTGTGAAGTTCTCCAGGAACCACAGGCGTTCCTGGGTGAAGGAGAGCGGCAGGTAGCCGTCGCGCGGTGCCGGGGTGACGGCGGCCTCGGCGGCGTCCTCCCGGGCGTCGATCTCGGCGGCGAGGCGGGCCACCGTCGGGTGGTCGAAGAGGGCGCGCGGGGTCAGGTGCGTGTGCAGCGCCGTGCGGATGCGGGAGGTCACCTTGAGACTGGAGATCGAGTCGCCGCCCAGGGCGAAGAAGTCGTCGTGCGCGCCGACCCGGTCCGAGCCGAGCACCTCGCCCCAGACGGCGGCCAGGGCCTGCTCGGTGGGGGTGCCCGGCGCGGTGTACGCCCCGGTCGCCCCGGCGGCCGGGGCGGGGGCGGGCAGCGCGCGCCGGTCGACCTTGCCGTTGACGGTCAGCGGGATCGCCTCGACGGCGGTGAAGGCCGCCGGGACCATGTACTCCGGCAGGCCGCACGCCAGGTGGGCGCGGAGTTCACCGGTCAGGTCCGGCGTGCCGTCCGCGTCCTGGTCCAGGACGACGTACGCGGCCAGGTACTTGGTGCCGGGCCGGTCCTCGCGGGCGAGGACGTAGCTGTGCGTGACGGCCGGGTGGGCCAGGAGCGCGGTCTCGATCTCCGCCGTCTCGATGCGGTAGCCGCGGATCTTCACCTGGGTGTCGGTCCGCCCGAGGAAGTCGAGCCGCCCGTCCGTGCGCCGCCGCACCAGGTCCCCGGTGCGGTACAGGCGCCGGCCCGCGTGGCGCGGGTCGGCCACGAACCGCTCGGCGGTGAGCCGGGGCCGGCCGTGGTAGCCGCGGGCCAGGCCGGCGCCGCCGAGGTACAGCTCACCGGGGACGCCGACGGGGACCGGGCGCAGGGCGCCGTCCAGGACGTACGCGAGGGTGTCGTCCATCGGCGTGCCCAGCGGGGCCGGGCCGAAGGCCACGTCCTCGGTGGTCAGCGGGCCGGTGACGGCGAAGGTGGTGGTCTCGGTCGGGCCGTAGCCGTTGATCAGGGTGAGGCCCGGGTGGCGGGTGAGCAGGGCGTGGGCGGCGTGGTGCGGAACGGCGTCGCCGCCCGTCCAGACCTCCCGGAGCCCGGCGAAGCACTCCGGGTCCTCCTCGACGAGGACGCCGAAGAGGGCGGCGGTGATCCACAGCGCGGTGACGCCGTCGGCGACCGCCCGCCGGACGGCGGCGGTGGTCAGGTCGCCGGTCGCGACCGTGAGGGAACCGCCGTTCAGCAGCGGCACCCACACCTCGTAGGTGGCCGCGTCGAAGGAGTGCGGCGAGTGGAACAGCACCCGCTCGTGGGCACCGCCGGCGAAACGCCGGTCGGCGGCGAGGGCGGTGATGTCGGCGTGGGTGATGTCCACACCCTTGGGGACGCCGGTCGAGCCCGAGGTGAACATGACGTACGCCAGCGAGTCCGGGCGGGCCGCCGCCCGGAGCGGGGCGGTCCCGGCGGGCGCGGCGCCCACCTCGACCACCGGCACGGCGGAGAGGGCCGCGCGGTCGCGCAGGGACGCGTCGGTGACGATCACCGTCGCCCCGCTGGACTCGACGACCTGGCGGACCCGCTCGTCCGGGTAGCCGGCGAAGAGCGGCACGTACGCGCCGCCCGCCTTCAGCACGGCGAGCATCGCCACCACCACGTCGGCGGAGCGGTCCAGGAGCAGCGCCACCCGGCTCTCCGCGCCCGCACGCACGCCGTGCTCGGCGAGGAGCTGGGCCAGCCGGTCGGCGCGGGCGTCCAGCTCGGCGTAGGTGAGCGCCCGTCCGCCGCATTCCACGGCGGTCGCGTCCGGGGTCGCCGCCACCCGCTCGGCGAAGGCGGCGGGCACGGTGCGCGGCGCGGCGGCCGGGTCGAAGGTGCCGCCGGCCGCCTCGACGGCCCGCAGCTCCTCCTCGGCGAGCAGCGGGAGGCGCCCCACGGGCAGCCCGTCGGAGCCCGCCAGCGCGGTGACCGCCTGCCGCAGCCGCTCCGCGAGCCGCTCGACGGTGGCGGCGTCGAACAGCTCGGGGTCGTAGGCGAGGACCAGTTCCAGGCGGTCGTCGGCGGCCGACGCCACCAGGGTGAGGGCGTAGTTGGTGGACTCGACGGCGCTGACGGAGCGGACCCCGAGACCGTGCCGGCCCGTCTTCGCCTTGTCGACGGGGTAGTTCTCGAAGACCACCAGGCTCTCGAAGAGGGAGGTGCCGGGGACGATGTCGGCCGTGATGTCGGAGAGCGCGACGTACTCGTGGCTCCGGGCCTCGGCCAGCTCCGCCTGGATGCCGGCCAGCCAGTCGGCGGCGGGCCGCGCCGGGTCCACCGTGACGCGGACCGGCAGGGTGTTGATGAAGAGGCCGAGGACGGACTCCGCGCCCGGCAGGTCGGCGGGGCGGCCGGAGACCGTGGTGCCGAACACCACGTCCGCGACGCCCGCCTGCTGCCCGAGCACCAGCGCCCAGGCGCCCTGGACCAGGGCGTTGAGGGTCAGGCGGTGCCGGCGGGCGAAGGCGCCGGCGCGGGCCGCCGCCGCCGGGTCGAGCGCGATCTCGACGCGGGCGGTCGACGCGCCGTCGCGCGACTGGCGGGGAGCCCGGTCGTACGGCAGGGCCACCGGCTCCTCGAACCCGGCCAGCGCCCGGCGCCAGTAGTCGCGCCCGGCCTCCTGGTCCTGGGCGGCCAGCCAGCGCAGGTAGTCGCCGAAGGAGCCGCGTACGGCCGGGGCCGCGGCGGGCTCACCGCCGAGGGCGGCGTACTCGGCGACCACGTCGCCCAGCAGGGCCGCGTTGCTCCAGCCGTCGAGGAGCAGGTGGTGGAAGGTCCACACGACCTGGACGTCCTCGGCGCCGAGACTGATCAGCGCCACCCGCAGCAGCGGGCCCTCGGCCAGGTCGACGCCCCGGGCACGGTCCTCGGCGAGGAAGTCCGCGAGGAGCAGTTCCCGTTCCGCCTCGGCCGCCGCCGACCAGTCGGCGATGTGTACGGGGACGTCCAGCCGCCGGTGCACCACCTGGACAGGCTCGGGCACCCGCTCCCAGACCAGCGAGACGCGCAGCGCGTCGGCGCGCTCCAGGACCCGGCGCCAGGCGGCGGCGAGCCGTTCGACGTCGCTGACGCCCTCCAGGGTGAAGGTCAGCTGCTCCAGGTAGGCGCCGGAGGCGGGGTCCGCGAGGGCGTGGAAGAGCATGCCGGACTGGAGCGGGGTCAGCGGGTAGATGTCCTCGACCGTGCGGCCGTTCCCGGCGATCCGGTCCACCTCGGCCTGGCCGAGGGTGACCAGCGGGAAGTCCGAGGGGGTGCAGCCGCCCGCGTCGGGGCGGGCGCAGTGCTCGGCGAAGGCGGCCAGTTCGGCGGCGAAGCCCTCGGCGAGGCCGCGCACCGTCTCCTCGCGGTAGGTGTCGGCGGAGTAGAGCCAGGAGAAGACCAGCCGGCCGTCCTGGACGGCACCGACCACGTCCAGCAGGTGGGTGCGGCGTTCGGCGGGCGCGTGCTCGCCGCCGACCGGGGCGAGGGCCGGGCCGAACAGGGCGTCCTCGGTGCCGTCGCCGGAGACGTCGAACTGGCCGTGGTAGTTGAAGCTGATCTGCGGGTCGAGACGGCCCACCGGGGCGTCGGCGAGGTGGCGCAGCGCGCCGTAGCCGATGCCGCGTCGCGGGATCGCCCGCAACTGCTCCTTGACGCTCTTGACCGCGTCGCCCCAGCCGCCGTCCGCCTCGCCCGCGGTCTGCTCGGGCAGGCTGAGCGCGATCGGGTGGAGGGAGGTGAACCAGCCGACGGTACGGGTCAGGTCGACGTCGTCGAAGAGTTCCTCGCGGCCGTGGCCCTCCAGGGTGACGGCGACCCGGTCGTGCCCCGTCCAGGCGCGCAGGGCGCGGGCGAGGGCGGTGAGCAGGACGTCGTTGGCCTGGGTGCGGTACAGCGCGGACGCCTGCTGGAGCACGGCCTCCGTCTGCTCGGTGGTCAGGGCGAGGGAGACCGCCTCCTGGGTGGCGACGGTGTTGCGGCCCCCGGGCAGGTCGACCGGGAGCGCGGTCACGGCCTGGTCCTCCACGGCCCGCCAGTACGGGATCTGGTCGTCGAAGCCGCCGGCGGCGGTGTGTCCGGCGAGCCGCTCGGCCCACTGGCGCACCGAGGTGCCCTTCGGGCCGAGGTCCGCCGTGCCGCCCGCGGTGATCTGCTCGTAGGCGGTCGCCAGGTCCTCCATGAGGACGCGCAGGGAGACGCCGTCCATCACGAGGTGGTGGGCGACGACGGCGAGCCGCGCGGGCCGCCCGGCGCCCTCCTGGCCGACGACGAAGCGGATCAGCGGCCCTTCGGCCAGGTCGAAGCCGGAGTGCGCGGCGAGGACGGCCGCACGCCAGCGGGCGTCCGGGGTGCCCGCCGTGCCGTCCGGGGCGGTGAGGTCGTGGACGTCCAGGACCGCGTCGGCGCTGGTCGCGCTCCGGTAGGCGGCCGAGGGCCGCGGGCCTGCCGCGGTGTCGAAGGTGAGGCGCAGGGCGTCGTGGTGGCCGACGACGGCGGCCACGGCGGAGCGCAGCGCGTCCAGGTCGTAGGCGGGGGCGAGGGCGAGGGCGACCGAGAAGTTGAAGTGCTCGGGCGCGACCGGGTGCGTCTCGAAGAACCAGCCGTGCGCCGGGAGCAGGGGCGCCGGCCCCGAGAGCGCGCCCTGTTCGGCGAGGGTCTCGGCCGCGTCCTCGGCGGGCTGGACGGCCTGTGCGAGGGCGGCGACGGTCGGGTGGAGGAAGACGTCGCGGGAGGTGAGGGCGAGTCCGGCGCGGCGGGCGCGGGAGACCACCTGGAGGCTGATGATCGAGTCGCCGCCGAGGTCGAAGAAGTTGTCCTCGGTGCCGACGCGTTCGACGCCCAGGATCTCCTTCCAGATGTCGGCGAGGAGCCGCTCCGTCCCGGTGCCGGGTGCCGTGTACGCGCCGGCCCGGGGATCGAAGTGGGGCGCGGGCAGGGCGGCCCGGTCGAGCTTTCCGGCGGCGTTGAGCGGTAGCGCGTCGAGGGTGACGAAGGCCGCGGGGAGCATGTACTCCGGCAGGGTCGCCGCGAGGTGGGCCCGCAGGTCGGCGTCGGGGACCTCGGCGGTGACGACCACGTAGCCCACCAGGTGCCGGGCGCCGGGGGTGTCCTCGCGGACGGTGACGGCGGCGCGGGTGATGTGGGGGTGGGTGAGGAGGGTGGTCTCGATCTCGCCGGTTTCCACGCGGTGGCCGCGGATCTTGACCTGGTGGTCGTTGCGGCCGGCGTATTCGAGGGTGCCGTCGGGGTGGCGGCGGACGAGGTCGCCGGTGCGGTAGAGGCGTTGTCCGGGGTGGTGGGGGTGGGCGATGAAGCGGGTGGCGGTGAGGGCGGGTTGGTGGTGGTAGCCGCGGGCGAGGCTGCCGGCGAGGTAGAGCTCGCCGTGGACGCCGGTGGGTACGGGGTTGAGGGAGTGGTCGAGGACGTAGGCGTTTTTGCCGGCGAGGGGGCGGCCGATGGGTACGGAGGTGCCGTGTGGTTGGGGGTTGTCGTCGGAGAACCAGCCGGTGGCGTAGACGGTGGCTTCGGTGGGGCCGTAGATGTTGGCGATGGTGGTGTCGGGCAGGGTGCGGCGGGCGGTGTGGAGGAGTGAGGTGGGGAAGGCTTCGCCGGCCAGGACGAGGAGGTCGGGGTCGATGTGGGTGGTGGGGTCGTCGAGGACGGCGGTGACGGCGGAGGGGACGGCGGAGACGAGTGTGCCGTTCCAGGTGGGGTGGTCGGTGAGGCTGAGGATGTTGTGGGCGATTTCGAGGGTGCCGCCGGTGGCGAGGGTGCCGAAGAGTTCGAAGACGGAGACGTCGAAGTTGAGGCTGGTGGAGAAGAAGGTGTGGGCGAAGGTGTCTTCGCCGAGGGTGGTGGCCCAGGTGATGAGGCGGGTCAGGGCGTGGTGCGGGATGACGACGCCCTTGGGCTTGCCGGTGGAGCCGGAGGTGTAGATGACGTACGCGGCGTTGGCCGCCGTCAGTTCCGGGGCCGGGAGAGGGCTGTCGTCGGTGGTGCGGGCCGCCTCGACGAGGGCGGCGTCCACGGTGAGGTGGGTGCCGCTGTCGCCGCGCATGTGCTCCAGGCGGTCGGCGGGGTACTCGGGGTCGAGCGGGACGTAGGCGGCGCCGGTCTTGAGGACGGCGAGGGCGGCGACGACCAGGTCGGGGGTGCGGGGCAGGGAGATGCCCACGCGCTTCTCGGGTCCGGCGCCGAGGGCGAGCAGGTGGCGGGCGAGCTGGTCGGCACGCCGGCCCAGCTCCGCGTAGGTGACGGAGGTGTCGCCGTGGAGCAGGGCGACGGCCTCCGGTCGCCGGGCGGCCCGGTCGCCGATCAGCTCCACGACCGTGCGGAACGGGCCGGGAGCGCCGCGCCCGTCCGGGTGCCGCGGCAGGAGGGCGGCGCGTTCGGCGGGCTCCAGCATGGTCAGCCGGGCCACCGGCAGCGCGGGAGTGCTCACGGCCTCCTCGGCGAGGATCAGCCAGTGGCGGCAGAGCCGGTCCACCGTGGCCGCGTCGAACAGGTCGGAGCTGTACTCCGCGACGCCGACCAGCGCCCCGTCGCCCGTCTCCTGGAAGTGCAGGCCCAGGTCGAACTGGGCGGCCGCACGGGGGATCTCGTACTCCTCGGCGGTGAGGCCGGGCAGGGCGAAGCTGCCGCCCGGGGTGTTCTGGAGCGTGATCATGGCCTGCACCAGCGGGGTGCGGCTGGGGTCGCGCTCGGGGGCCAGTTCCTCGATGAGCCGGCTGAACGGCACGTCCTGGTGGGCGAAGGCGTCGAGCGTGGTGCTCCGCACCCGGTCCAGCAGATCCGTGAAGCGGTCGGCGGCGTCCACCCTGGTGCGCAGGGCGAGGGTGTTGACGAAGAAACCGACCAGCCCTTCCAGTTCGGCCCGCTCGCGCCCGGAGACGGCGGTGCCCAGGGCGATGTCGCTCCGGCCGGTGTAGCGGGCCAGGACGAGCTTCGTCACCGCCGTCAGACCCATGAAGAGGCTGGCCCCGCGGGTGCGGCCCAGCTCCGTCAGGCGGCCGGCCAGCGCGGCCGGGACGGTGAAGACCCGGGTGCCGCCCGCCGCCGTGCGGACCTGCGGGCGCGGGCGGTCCGTCGGCAGGTCGAGCGGCTCCAGGCCGGCCAGCCGCTCACGCCAGTGCGCGAGCTGGGCGTCGAGGGTGTCTCCCGTGTGCCGTGCGCGCTGCCAGACGGCGAAGTCGGGGTACTGGACCGGGAGCGCGGGCAGCGCGGCGTCCTCGCCGCGTACCGCGGCGGCGTAGAGCGCGCTCAGTTCGCGGGTGATGATCCCCATCGACCAGCCGTCGGTCACGATGTGGTGCATCGCCACGACCAGGACGTGCTCCCCGGGGGCCGCCCGGACCAGCAGGACCCGCAGCAGCGGGCCGGTGCGCAGGTCGAACGGCTCGACGGCCTCGGCCCGCAGCACCGCGTCGACCTCGGCGGTGCCGTCGGCGTCGACGGTCCGCACCGGGACGTCGAGGGTGTCGTGGACGATCTGGACGCCTCGGCCGTCGACCGAGTCGAAGGTGGTGCGCAGGGCCTCGTGGCGGGCGACCAGGCCCGTCACCGCGCTGTGGAGCGCCGCCACGTCGAGCGTGCCGGTCAGGCGGAGTCCGGCGACCACGTTGTACTCGACGGAGCCCGGCGTGAAGTTCTCCAGGAACCACAGGCGTTCCTGCGGCAGCGACATCGGCAGCCGCCCGCCGCGCGGGACCGGTACCACCCCCGCGCCCTCCTCGCCCGAGGCCGCGCGGCCGTCGATCTCGGCGGCGAGGCGCGCCACGGTCGGATGGTCGAAGAGGGCGCGCGGGGAGAGCCCCGTGCCGAGGGCGGCGCGGGTGCGGGAGGTGACCTTGAGGCTGGAGATCGAGTCGCCGCCCAGGGCGAAGAAGTCGTCGTCCACACCGATCCGGTCCGCCCCCAGGACCTCGGCCCAGATCGCGCACAGGGCCCGCTCGGTGGCGGTACGCGGCGCGGTGTGGGCCGTGCCGGCCGGGGTGAACTCCGGGGCGGGCAGGGCGCGCCGGTCGACCTTGCCGTTGACGGTCAGCGGGATCGCCTCGACGGCCGTGAAGGAGGCCGGGACCATGTACTCGGGCAGCGAGTCCGCGAGGTGGCGGCGGAGCGCCTCCTGGTCGAGCGGGCGTCCGTCGCGGGTGACGAGGTAGGCGGCGAGGTACTTGGTGCGCGGCCCGTCCTCCCGGGCGAGGACGGCGGCGTGGGTGACCTCGGGGTGGGCGAGCAGGACGGTCTCGATCTCCGCCGTCTCGATGCGGTAGCCGCGGATCTTCACCTGGGTGTCGGCCCGCCCGAGGAAGTCGATGCGTCCGTCGGCCCGCCAGCGGGCGAGGTCGCCGGTGCGGTAGAGGCGGCCGCCGGCGTGGTGCGGGTCGGGGATGAACCGCTCGGCGGTCAGCCGCGGCTGGTCGTGGTAGCCGCGCGCCACGCCGCTGCCCCCCAGGTAGAGCTCACCGGGGACACCGACCGGGACGGGGCGCAGCGCCCCGTCCAGGATGTACGTGTACATGTTGTCCATCGGCGTGCCGAGCGGCGCCGGGCCGAAGGCCACGTCCTCGGCGGTGAGCGGGCCGCTGACGGCGAAGGTGGTGGTCTCGGTCGGGCCGTAGCCGTTGACCAGGGTCAGATTCGGGTGGCGGGCGAGCAGGGTGTGAGCCGCGTGGTGGGGAACGGCGTCGCCGCCGGTCCAGATCTCCTCCAGCCCGGCGAAGCACTCCGGGTCCTCCTCGACGAGGACGCCGAAGAGGGCGGCGGTGATCCACAGCGCGGTGACGCCGTCGGCGACCGCCCGCCGGATGGTGGCGGTGGTCAGGTCCTCGGTGGCGACGGTGAGGGTGCGGCCGTTCAGCAGCGGCACCCACACCTCGTAGGTGGCCGCGTCGAAGGAGTGCGGCGAGTGGAAAAGCACCCGCTCGTGGGCACCGCCCGCGAAACGCCGGTCGGCGGCGAGCGCGACGATGTCGGCGTGGGTGACCCCGACGCCCTTCGGCACGCCGGTCGAGCCGGAGGTGAACATGACGTACGCCAGTGAGTCGCGGCGTGCCCCGGCGGGCAGGGCCGTGCCGGTGCCGGTCCCGGCGGGCAGGGAGCGCGGGTCGAAGGTGGCGACGCCGGCCAGGGAGGGCTGGTCGCGGTCGGTGAGGACCAGGGTGGTGCCGCTGCGGCCGAGGATGTCGCGGACGCGGTCCTCGGGGTAGCCGGCGTGCAGCGGGACGTAGGCGCCTCCCGCCTTCAGCACGGCGAGCATCGCCACCACCACGTCGGCGGAGCGTTCCAGCAGCAGCCCCACCCGGGACTCGGCGGTCACCCCCCGCTCGACCAGGGCGTACGCCAGCAGGTCGGTGCGCCGGTCGAGTTCACGGTAGGTCAGCGAGGTGCCCCCGGCGGTGATCGCGACGGCGTCCGGGGCCGCGGCCGCCCGGCGGGCGAAGACCTCCACCACCGAACCGCCCACCGGGGTCCGCGCTCCGCTGCCCCACTCGCCGATCAGGCGGTCCCGCTCGGCGCCGGTCAGCAGCTCGATCCCGGCGACCGGCGCGTCGGCCCGTTCGACCAGGCGGGTCACCGCCGTGGCCAGTTGGGCCGCGAGCCGTTCGGCGGTGCCCCGCTCGAAGAGGGCCGGGTCGTAGGCGAGCGTCATGCCGAGGCGGTCGCCGGTGGCCGCCGCGATCAGCGTCAGGGCGTAGTTGGTCGACTCGACGGCCTCGGCCGCGCGGACGCCGATGCCGTGCTGCGCGGCGGCGGCCTCGTCCACCGGGTAGTTCTCGAAGACGACCAGGCTGTCGAAGAGCGAGGCGCCGGGCGCCAGGTCCGTCTCCACGTCGGAGAGCGCCACGTACTCGTAGCGGCGCGACTCGGCCTGCTGGTCCTGGAGGCCGCGCAGCCAGTCGGCGGCGCGTACGCCGGGGTCGGCGCTCACCCGGACGGGCAGGGTGTTGATGAAGAGGCCCAGCAGCGCCTCGGCTCCGGGCAGGTCGGCCGGGCGGCCCGAGACGGTGGTGCCGAACACCACGTCGGGCCTGCCCGCGTACTGGCTGAGCACGAGCGCCCACGCGCCCTGGACCAGGGCGTTCTGGGTGATCCGGTGGTCCCGGGCGAAGGCGCCGGCGCGCTCGGCGACGGAGGCGTCCAGCGCGACCTGCACGCGGGCGCTGGACTGGCCGCGCCGTACCTGCTCGGGTGCGCGGTCGTACGGCAGTGCCACCGGCTCCTCGAAGCCGGCCAGCGCCCGGCGCCAGTGGGCGGCGCCCGCGGCCTGGTCCTGCTCGGCGAGCCAGCGCAGGTAGTCGCCGAAGGAGCCGCGGGCCGCCGGGGAGGCGGTGGCGGTGCCGGTCAGCACGGCGTACTCGGCCATGACGTCGGAGAGGAAGGCGGCGGTGCTCCAGCCGTCGAGGAGCAGGTGGTGGAAGGTCCACACCACCTGGACGCACTCCTCGCCGGGCAGGCGGATCAGCGCGACCCGCATCAGCGGGGCGGTGGCCAGGTCGATGCCGCGCGCGCGGTCCTCGGCCAGGAACTCCCGCAGGAAGGCGTCCTGTTCACCCTCGGAGAGGGCGCCGGTCGCGGACCTGTCCAGGAAGGTGAACGGCACCTCCGCCCGGCGGCGGACCACCTGCACGGGCTCGCGGACGCCCTCCCAGACCAGCGCGACCCGCAGCGCGTCGGAGCGGTCCACCGTCCGCTGCCAGGCACGGGCCAGCACAGCGGTGTCGGCGACGCCGTCCAGGGTGAGGACGAACTGCTCCAGGTAGGCCGGGGAGTCGGGCTCGGCCAGGGCGTGGAAGAGCATTCCGGACTGGAGCGGGGTGAGGGGGTAGACGTCCTCGACGTCCCGGGGGCCGGCGGCGTGGCCGCGGACGATCCGGTCCACCTCGGTCTGGTCCAGCGCGGCCAGTGGGAAGTCCGAGGGCGAGCAGCCGCCCGCGTCCGGTTCCGCGCAGTGGGCGACGAAGGCGGCGAGCTGCGCGGCGAACTCCTCCACCAGCGTGCGGATCGTCTCCTCGCGGTGCACGCCCGCCGAGTAGTGCCAGGTGAAGACGAGGCGGCCGTCGAGAAGGCCGGCGGTCACGTCGAGGAGGTGGGGGCGGTGCTCGCGGGGGCTGTGCTCGCCGCCCGGGTTGAGGGTGGAGGACAGGTACCAGGAGTCCGCGCCGTCACCCGCGGAGTCCGGGGTGGAGCCCGCCATGTCGAGGCGGCCCAGGTAGTTGAAGCTGATCCGGGCCTCGGCGTGGCCGGCGAAGGCACCGCCCAGGTGGCGCAGGGCGCCGTAGCCCACGCCCCGGTCCGGGACGGCCCGCAGCTGCTCCTTCACCGAGGTGACGGCGGCCCCCCAGTCGTCGCCCTCGGGGAGGGTCAGCGCCACGGGGTGGAGGGAGGTGAACCAGCCGGCCGTACGGGTCAGGTCGAGGTCGGCGAAGAGCTCCTCGCGCCCGTGGCCCTCCAGGGTGACCGGGACGCGGTCGCGGCCGGTCCAGGTGCGCAGGGTGCGGGCGAGGGCGGTGAGGAGCGCGTCGTTGATCTGCGTGCGGTAGGCCGCCGGTACCCGCTGGAGGAGCTGGTCGGTCTGGGCGCGGGTGAGGCCGCCGGAGACCGCGGCGGCGGTCGCGGTGGTGGCGTCGCCCGCCGGGTCGTCGAGCGGGACCGACGCGTCGGCCCCGCCCATGACGGAGTCCCAGTACGGTATCTGCGCGTCGAAGCCGCCGGTCGCCGTGTGCTGGGCGAGCCGGTCGGCCCACTGGCGCACCGAGGAGCTCTTGCGCCCCAGGTCGACGGGGGTGCCCGCGGAGACCTGGGCGTAGCCGCGCCGGAGGTCCTCCAGCAGGACGCGCCAGGTCACGCCGTCCACCAGCAGATGGTGGGCGATGACGACGAGGCGTACGGGGGTGCCCGCGCCGCCCGTCCCCACCAGCACGCGGACCAGCGGGCCGCCGTCCAGGCTGAATCCGGTCTGCGCGGCGTTCTTCAGCTCCTGCCAGCCGGGCGCTGCGGCGTCGGTGAGGTCGTGGACGGAGAGGACCGCGTCGAGGTCGGCGTCGGGGGCGTAGTACGCGGTGCGCTCGCCGTCGGCGCCCCGGGAGAAGGTCGTCCGCAGCGCGTCGTGGTGGAGCAGCACACCTCGTACCGCCTCGCGGAGGGCCGCCAGGTCGGTGCCGGCCGGCAGCTCGGCCTCGGTCGCCATGTTGAAGTGTTCGGGCGCGGTCAGGTGGTGGGCGAAGAACCACTCGCGGACGGGGGTGGTGGGGACGGCCCCGCTGAGCGTGGCCTGCTCGGCCTGGGTGGCCGGAGCGGTCGCTCCGGCGGCGGTGAGGTGGGCGGCGAGGGCGGCGACGGTCTGGCGGGTGAAGATGTCGCGGGAGGTCAGTTCGAGTCCGGCCCGGCGGGCGCGGGAGACGACCTGGATGCTGAGGATGGAGTCGCCGCCGAGGGTGAAGAAGTTGTCCTGGGTGCCGACGCGTTCCAGGCCCAGGGTCTCGGCCCAGATCCGGCACAGCGTGTGCTCGGTCTCGCTGGTGGGCGCGGTGTGGTCGGCGGTCGCGGCGGCGAGGTCGGGGGCGGGCAGGGCCTTGCGGTCGATCTTGCCGCTGGTGTTGCGGGGGAGGGCGGTGAGGGTGACGAAGGCGGTCGGGACCATGTAGGCGGGGAGCCGGTCGGCCAGCCAGGTGTGGAGGTCCGGTGCCTCGCCCGCCGTGTCGTCGTCGGTGGGGACGGTGTAGGCGACGATTCGCGGGGTGCCGGGGGTGTCTTCGCGGACGGTGACGGTGGTCTGGGCGACGGCGGGGTGGGCGGTCAGGGCGGTTTCGATCTCGCCGAGTTCGATGCGCAGGCCGCGGATCTTGACCTGGTCGTCGGTGCGGCCGAGGTATTCGAGGACGCCCTCGGGGGTCCAGCGGACGAGGTCGCCGGTGCGGTAGAGGCGTTGGCCCGGGCGGTGCGGGTCGGCGGTGAAGCGTTCGGCCGTCAGTGCCGGACGCTCGTGGTAGCCGCGGGCGAGGCCGGGGCCGGAGACGTGGAGTTCGCCGGGGACGCCGACGGGGACCAGGCGCAGCCATCGGTCGCGGACGGTGAGGTGGGCCTCGGCGACCGGTTGGCCGATCGGCGGGGTTCCCTCGCGTCGGGTGTCGAGGGGGGTGCTGATGCTGGCGGCGACGGTGATCTCGGTGGGGCCGTAGGCGTTGAGCAGGCGGTGGCCGGGTGCCCAGCGTTGGACGAGGGCGGGGGTGAGGGCTTCGCCGCCGGTGGCGAGGACGGCGAGGTGGGGGAGGTGGGGGGCGTCGGTGGGGATGCTGGCGAGGACGGTGGGGGGGATGAGGGTGTGGGTGATCCGCCGGGTGGCGAGGGTGTCGTGGAGGTCTTGGCCGGCCAGGGCGCGGCCGTCGTCGGGGATGACGAGGGTGGCGCCGGCGGAGAGGGCCATGAGGAGTTCCATGACGGAGGCGTCGAAGCCTGCCGAGGCCAGTTGGAGCACGCGGGCGTCGCTGGTGATGCCGAAGCGTTCGGCGAGGGCGGCGGTGAAGCCGGCGATGCCGCGGTGGGTCACGAGCACGCCCTTGGGACGACCCGTCGACCCGGAGGTGTAGATCATGTAGGCGGCGGCGTCGAGCGGCACCTCCGCCACCGGGACGTGGCCGTGGGAGTGGACGGAGTTCTCCCCGTGGTCCGGCTCCCGGCGCCATCGCTCCAGCGTGTCCGGGGTGACGACGGTCGCGACGCCGCTGTCCTCCCGGACGAAGGCGAACCGCTCCTCGGGCCACTCCGGGTCCATCGGCACGTAGACCCCGCCGGCCCGCGTGATCGCGAGCAGCACGGTCAGCCACTCCACCGACCGGGGCAGGGCGACGCCGACCCGGACCTCCGGGCCCACGCCCACCGCGGCCAGCCGGCGGGCCGCCCGCTCCACCCGCGCGTCCACCTCGGCGTACGACAGGGTCTCGTCGCCGCAGACCACGGCGGTGCCGTCGGTGCCCCGCTCGGCCACGCGGGAGCGCCACAGCGCGCCCAGGGTGACCGGGGCCTGTCCGGCGCCGACGCCGGACACACCCCACCCCTCGACCAGCGTCTCCCGCTCGCGCCCGCCGACCAGCTCCACCTGGCACAGCGCACGGCGCGCACCCTCCCCGGCCACGGCGGAGGCCAGCTCCACCCAGTGCCGGCTCAGCCGCTCCACCGTCGCCCGGTCGAACAGGTCGGTGCTGTACTCGGCGACCGCCAGCAGCCGTCCGTCCTGCTCGGCGAAGGAGAAGGTCAGGTCGGACTGGGCGGCGTCCCGGACCGAGGAGACGGCCTCCGCGCGCAGGCCGGGCAGGTCGAACTCGGCACGCGGAGTGTTCTGGAGCACGATCATCGCCTGGACCAGCGGGGTCCGGCTGGGGTCGCGCTCGGGGGCCAGCTCCTCGATGAGGCGGCTGAACGGCACGTCCTGGTGGGAGAAGGCGTCGAGGACCGTCGAGCGGACCCGGGCGAGCAACTCCTCGAAGGAGACCGACTCGTCGACCTCGGTGCGCAGGACGAGCGTGTTGACGAAGAAGCCGACCAGCCCTTCGAGCGCCGCCTCCTCGCGTCCCGAGACACCGGTGCCCAGCGCGATGTCGGTGCGGCCGCTCCAGCGGGCCAGCAGGAGCTGGGTGAGGGCGGTGACCACCATGAAGAGGCTGGCTCCCCGGTCGCGGCCGAGGGCGTTCAGTTCGCGTGCCAGCTCCGCCGGGACCTCGAAGGCGTGCTGAGCCCCGGCCGAGGTGCGCACCGCCGGGCGGGGCCGGTCGGTCGGCAGGTCCAGCGGTTCCAGACCGTCCAGGCGGTCGCGCCAGTAGGCGAGCTGGCCGTCGAGGCCGGCTTCCGCGAGGCGTCGGCGCTGCCAGACGGCGTAGTCCGGGTACTGCACGGCGAGCTCGGGAAGGGCGGCGTCCTCGCCGCGTACGGCCGCCGCGTAGAGCGCGCTCAGTTCGCGGGTGATGATCCCCATCGACCAGCCGTCGGTGACGATGTGGTGCATCACCAGGAGCAGGGTGTGGGTGTCGGGCTCGGCGGTGGCGACCAGCAGCACGCGGAGCAGCGGACCGGTGCGCAGGTCGAAGGGGACGGCGGTCTCCGCGCGCAGGAGCGCGTCCAGGGCCTCGTCGGTGGCGGCGGAGGCCGTGCGGACGGGGACGTCCATCGCGGCGTGCACCACCTGGGTGCCCTGCCCGTCCACCGCGGTGAAGGTGGTGCGCAGCGCCTCGTGCCGGGCGACCAGGCCCGCGACGGCGGCGGTGAGCGCGGCGTGGTCGAGGGAGCCGGTCAGGCGGAGGGTGCCGGCGACGTGGTACTCGGTGGCGCCGGGCGCGAAGTCGTCCAGGAACCAGAGGCGTTCCTGCGCGAAGGAGAGCGGGAGCCGGCCCTCGCGGGAGGCCGGGGCCAGCGGCTCGTGGGCGGGCGGTTCGCCCTGCGGGGTGCCGCCCCGTGTCGCGGCGGCGGCCGTCGCGCGGTCCACGGCACCGGCGAGGTCGGCCAGCCGGGGTGCCTCGAAGAGGTCGCGTACGGTCAGCTCGGCACCGAGGCCGCCGCGGACCCGGCTGATCACCCGGGTGGCGAGCAGGGAGTGGCCGCCGAGCGCGAAGAAATCGTCCTCGGCGCCGATCCGTTCGACGCCCAGCACCTCGGCCCAGATCGCGGCGAGGGCCGCCTCGGTACCATCGCGCGGCGCCACGTACGCGGCGGACTCGGCCCACACCGGGGTGGGCAGGGCGCGACGGTCCAGCTTGCCGCTGGCGGTCATGGGCAGCGCGTCGAGGGGGACGAAGGCGGACGGGACCATGTAGTCGGGCAGGCGGCGCCGGACCGCCTCGCGCAGGTCGCGGCCGGTGGGCAGGGCGCGGCCCTCGGCCGGGACCAGGTACGCGGCGATGCGCGCGGTGCCCTCGGCGTCCTCGCGGACGGCGGCGGCCGCGTCGGCGACATCGGGGTGGTGCCGCAGCGCGGCCTCGATCTCGCCGGGCTCGATGCGGAAGCCGCGCACCTTGACCTGGTCGTCGGCGCGGCCCAGGTGCTCCAGGTCGCCGTCGGCGGCCCAGCGCACCAGGTCACCCGTGCGGAAGAGGCGGTCGCCGGAGCCGGACGGGTCGGCGACGAACCGCTCGGCGGTGCCGCCGGGCCGGTTGGTGTAGCCGCGCGCCAGGCCGGCGCCCGCCACGTACAGCTCGCCCGGGACGCCGCGCGGGACCGGGTTGAGGCGGGCGTCCAGGACACGGACGCGGGTGTTCCAGAGGGGCGAGCCGATCCGCACGTCCGGGCCGTCCGCCTCCCAGGCGAGGCTGTCGGCGCTGATCTCGGAGGAGCCGTAGAGGTTGAGCAGGCGGGCGTGGGGGAGCTTCGCGTGGAAACGGGCGGCCAGCGAGCGGCTGAGCGGTTCGCCACTGCTGATCCAGGTGGTGCAGGAGGCCAGCGCCACGGGGTCGGTCTCGTCCAGGAGGACCGCCAGGAGGCTGGGGACCAGGGTCAGGCGCTGGACGCGGTGGCGCCGGACCAGCTCGGCCAGGGCGAACGGGTCCTTGGCCGCCTCGTCCGAGGCGAGGACGACGTGGCCGCCGTGGACGAGGGTGCCGAGGAGTTCGGTGGCGCTGTCGAGGAAGCTGACGGAGCTCTTGGCGCAGACCACCGCGGACCGCGACCCGGGGTACCGGTCGGCGAACCACGCCCAGCGGCTCAACAGCCCGCCGTGCAGGCCGAGGACGCCCTTGGGGCGGCCGGTGGAGCCGGAGGTGTGGATGACGTAGGCGGCGTTGTCGGCGCCGAGCGCGACGTCGGGGGCGGTGGTCGGCAGAGCGGCCGTGCGCTCCCGGACGAGGTCGAGGTCGACGACGGTGCGCGAGGGGGCGGCGGCGTCCGCCGCGTGGCCCGGCCCGCCGAGCACGGCGGCGACGGCGCCGCTGGTGACGGCGGTGCGCACGCCGCTCTCGGCCAGCATCCAGGCGACGCGCTCGCGCGGGAGCGCCGGGTCGACGGGCAGATAGGCCCCGCCCGCCTTCAGCACGGCGAGGGCGGCCACCACCAGGTCGGCGGTACGCGGCAGGCAGACCGCGACCGGGTCCTCCCGGCGCACCCCGGCCCTCACCAGGTGGTGCGCCAACTGGTTGGCGCGGGCGTCGAGTCCGGCGTAGGTCAGCAGCTCGTCGCCGCTGGTCAGCGCGGGCGCACCGGGCGTGCGGGCGACCTGCTCGGCGAACCGGCCGGGGATCGAGCCCTGGGCCGCCGCCGGGTGGTCCCCGCCACTGCCGTCGGCGAGCAGCCCGGCCAGTTCGGCGCGGGCGACCGGCGCGGCCTCGTCCAGCCGGACGCCGGGGTCGGCGGCGACCGCGCGGGCCAGCGCCGTGAAGTGCCGCCCCATCCGCTCCACGGTGGCGGCGTCGAAGAGCGCGGTGCGGTACTCGATCGCGCAGTGCAGGGGTCCACCGCCGGTACCGGCCGCCGCGCCCTCCTCGAACTCCCAGCTCACCTCGTAGGGGGAGTCGGTGCGGGCGAGCTGGCCGCGCTCCACGCGCAGGCCCTCGAAGGCGCAGGGCTCGGCCGGCGTGTTCTGCAGGACCACCATCGACTGGATGAGCGGCGTGCGCGAGGTGTCGCGTTCCGGCGCGACCAGCTCCACCAGCCGCTCGAACGGCACGTCCTGGTGCTCGAAGGCGGCCAGGACGGTCTCCCGCACCTGGTCGAGGTAGGCGGAGAAGGGGAGGCCGGGGTCCAGGCGGGAACGGAGGACGAGGACGTTGATGAAGAAGCCGACGAGGGGCTCCACCTCGGCCCGCTCCCGGCCCGGCACCGCGGTGCCCACCGCGATGTCGTCCTGGCCCGAACGCCGGGCCAGCAGGAGCTGGGTCAGCGCGGTCAGCGTGACGAAGAGGCTGGCGCCGCGCTCGCGGCCCAGGGCCCGCAGTCCGTCGGCCACCTCCTCGGGGAGGGTGAAGGTGTGCACGGCGCCCGCGTCGTCGGCGCCGCCCCCTTCGCCGCGCGAGGAGGTGCGGGGCCGGTCGGTCGGCAGCTCCAGCGGCTGGATGCCGGCCAACTGCTCCTTCCAGTAGGCCGCGTGGCGGTCGAGGGCGTCCGCGGAGTAGCGGGCGCGCTGCCAGGCCGCGAAGTCGGCGTACTGCACGGCGAGCGGTTCGGGCGCGTCCGCCGCCCGCTCCGGGTGCAGGCCGGCCGAGTACCCCGCGCTCAGCTCCCGGACGACGATCTCCATCGAGGCGCCGTCGGTGACGATGTGGTGCATCCCCAGCAGGAAGCGGTGCGTGCCGCCGGCCGGCCCCTCCGCTCCGTCCCCGGAGCCGGTGCGTACCAGCAGGGCGCGGACCAACGGCCCGCGCTCAAGGTCGTACGGCTCCGCCATCGCCTCGGCGAAGAGCAGGTCGCACGCCGCCTCGGCCGCCTCCTCACCGTGCTCCGCCACCAGGTCCACGTACCGGAACGGCACCGGCACGGCCGGGTGCACCACCTGCCGGGCCACGCCCTCCACCGAGGTGAAGGTGGTCCGCAGCGCCTCGTGCCGGGCCGCGACCGCGTCCAGCGCCGCGCGGAACGCGGCCACGTCCAGCGCGCCGGTCAGTCTCAGGCTCAGCCCCGAGTTGTTCCCGGCCGACCCCTGCTCGTACTCCGCCATGAACCACAGCCGCTGCTGGGCGAAGGAGAGGGGGAGGGTGCCGTCCCGGTCGGCGCGGCCGATGGCGTTCCGGCTGCGGCCCGTCCCGCGCCCGGCGAGGCGGTTCCGGAGTTTCTCCTGCACGTGTTCCGGCAGCGAACTGATCCGGGCCTCACGCGAAGACGCGGCGTCCATGGAAGGCTCCCATTCGTGAGAGGGAAAGGCGGTGAAAAAGGCGCGCGAACGCCGTCGACGGGCCGGGGACTTCACCCGGC
This sequence comes from Streptomyces diastaticus subsp. diastaticus, assembly GCF_011170125.1. Taxonomy (NCBI): domain Bacteria; kingdom Bacillati; phylum Actinomycetota; class Actinomycetes; order Kitasatosporales; family Streptomycetaceae; genus Streptomyces; species Streptomyces diastaticus. The sequence goes on from NZ_BLLN01000002.1 coordinate 1,190,750, forward strand.
CCGTCGACGCCCACGCACATGAAACGGTGGAGTTGCTCGACCCTTCAGCAGGTCACAGCGTTGCTAGAGGCTTCTAGAACGCCATGTCCCCGTCGTTCTCGATCTCCGCGATAATCAGTTCCTCGATTTTCCCGGAGAGTCGGGAAACGGTCGGGAAATCAAACATCACGCGGGCAGAAGGGTCGATGTCGAACATGGTCCGGACCCTAGCAATCACGCGAAGGCTCAGGACCGAGTTTCCGCCCAGGCTGAAGAAGTCCTCCTCGGCGCTCACCTGGTCCCACGCGAGACCCAGCACCTCCGCCCAGATCTCGGCCACCGCCTCCTCGGTCGGCGTGGCCGGCGCCACGTAGGCGCGGGCGTCCCCGTACTCCGGTGCGGGCAGGGCCCGCCGGTCGAGCTTGCCGTTGTTGGTCAGCGGCATCCTCTCCAGCGCCACGAAGGCGGCCGGGACCATGTACTCCGGCAGGGCCGCCGCCAGCGACTCCCGCAGCACGCCCTGGTCGAGGCCGCCGGGCGCGCCCGCGGCCGGCACCGCGTACGCCACCAGCCGCCGGTCGCCGGGCTGGTCCTCGCGCACCACCACGGCGGCCTGCGCCACCGAGGGGTGCCCGGCCACCAGTGCCTCGATCTCGCCGAGTTCGATCCGGAAGCCGCGGATCTTCACCTGGTCGTCGTTGCGCCCGAGGTAGTCGAGCGTGCCCGCGCCGGTCCACCGCGCCGTGTCGCCGGTCCGGTACATCCGGTCGCCCGGCCCGCCGAACGGGTCGGCGACGAAGCGGGTGGCGCTCAGCTCCGGCCGCCCCAGGTAGCCGCGGGCCAGCCCGCCGCCGGCGATGTACAGCTCGCCCCTGACGCCGGCGGGCACCGGGCGGCAGGCCGCGTCCAGGACGTAGGCGCGCAGGTGCGGCAGGGCGCGGCCGATGACGCTGTTGGCACCGGGAGCCAGGGAGCCGGGCTCGGCGTGGTGGCTGGTGACGTGGACGGTCGTCTCGGTGATCCCGTACATGTTGACGAGGACGGGCCCGCCCTTCCCGGACCGCTCCACCCACTCGGCGATGCGGCCCCAGTCGAGTGCCTCGCCGCCGAACACCACGGCCCGCAGGGCCAGTCGTGCGCGCAGGGCCGGGGCGGCGGCCAGTTCCTCGGCCAGCCGGTAGAAGGCGGAGGGCGTCTGGTTGAGCACCGTGACGCGCTCGTCGGCGAGGAGCCGCGCGAACTCCTCCGGCGCCCGGGCCACGTCCAGCCCCACCACGACCAGCCGCCCGCCGTGGGCGAGGGCGCCCCACAGCTCCCACACGGTGAAGTCGAAGGCGTAGGAGTGGAACATCGTCCACACGTCGGCCGGCCCGAAGGCGAACTCCTCCTCCGTCGCGTGCAGCAGCCGCGCCACGTTCCCGTGCGTGACCACCACGCCCTTGGGCCGGCCGGTCGACCCGGAGGTGTAGATGACGTACGCGGCCGAGTCGGCCCCCACGGCCACCGGCGCCGGCCGGGCGGGGCCTTCGGCCAGGACCCGCAGCGTCTCCGGCGCGTCCAGCACCACCGTCCGCACGGCGGGGGCGCCGTCCGGACCGCCGGGCAGGGCGTGCCCGGCCGCCCGCGAGGTGACCGCCAGCTCCACCGCGCTGTCGGTGAGGATGTACGCGATCCGGTCGGCCGGGGAGGCCGGATCGACCGGCACGTACGCGCCGCCCGCCTTCAGCACCGCCAGGATCGCCACCACCAGCTCGGCCGACCGGGGCAGCACCAGGCCGACCCGGGACTCGGGACCGACGCCCCGCCCGGCGAGATGCGCGGCGAGCCGGGCGGCCCGGGCGTCCAGCTCGCCGTAGGTGAGGGTGGCGCCCTCGAAGGTGACGGCCGGGGCGGCCGGGTCACGGCGGGCCCGCTCCTCGAACATGGTGAGCGGCGAGAGGCGGGACGGGTCCTGCGCGCCCGTGGCCGCGGCGGGCCCCAGGAGCCGTGCGCGTTCGGCCGCCTCCAGGAAGTCGTAGGAGAGCAGCGGGCGTTCACCGGCTTCCGCGAGGTCGGCGGTCAGGCGGTCGGCCAGGGTCAGCCAGTGCCGGACGAGCCGTGCGACGGTGGCACCGTCGAAGAGGTCGCTGTGGACGGCGAGCCCCTCCAGACCCCCGTGCGCGTCCGGCTGGAACTCCAGGTGGAGGTCGAACTGCGCGGTGTCGCGGGGCGGGAGGAACTCCTCGACCCGAACGCCCGGCAGCTCCAGCGCGGCAGGTGGCGTGTTCTGCAGGACCAGCATCGCCTGCACCAGCTGGGTGCGGCTGGTGTCGCGCTCGGGGGCCAGTTCCTCGATGAGGCGGCTGAACGGCACGTCCTGGTGGGCGAAGGCGTCGAGCACGGTCTGCCGGACCTCCGCCAGGAACTCCCCGAAGCTCCGCGCCTCGTCGACCGTGGACCGCAGCACCAGCGTGTTGGCGAAGAACCCGACCAGCCCCTCGGTCTCGGCCCGCTCCCGGCCCGAGACGACGGTGCCCAGCGAGATGTCCCGGCGGCCGGTGTAGCGGGCGAGGAGGAGCTGGGTGACGGCGGTGAGCACCATGAAGAGGCTCGCCCGCCCGTCGCGCCCGGCCCGGGTCAGCCGCTCGGTCAGCTCGGCCGGCACGGCGAACGCGTACTGCGAGCCCGCCGCGTCCCGCACCGCCGGACGCGGCCGGTCGGTCGGCAGCTCCAGCGGCTCCAGCCCCTCCAGCTTCCCGCGCCAGTACGCCAGGTCCGCCTCCAGCGCGTCGCCGGCGTGCCGGTCGCGCTGCCAGACGGCGAAGTCCGGGTACTGCACGGGCAGGGCCGGCAGGACCGCCTCCTCGCCGCGTACGGCGGCGGCGTACAGCTCGCTCAGTTCCCGGGTGATGATCCCCATCGACCAGCCGTCGGTGACGATGTGGTGCATGGCGAGAAGCAGGACGTGTGCGTCCTCGGCGGTCCGGGCGAGCAGCACCCGCAGCAGCGGCCCGGTCCGCAGGTCGAAGGGGACGGAGGCGGCGAGGTCCAGTGCCTCGTCCAGCTCGGCCGTGCGCACCGGCACGTCCAGCCGGGGGTGCACGACCTGCGTGCCGCGCCCGTCGACCGCCTCGAAGGTGGTCCGCAGCGCCTCGTGCCGGGCCACCAGGCCGTCGACGGCCGCCGACAGGGCCGCCCGGTCGAGCCGCCCGGTCAGGCGCAGCGCCGTGACCACGTTGTACTCGACGCCGCCCCGCGCGAAGTCGTCCAGGAACCAGAGGCGTTCCTGGGCGTAGGAGAGCGGGAGCGGAGCCCCGTCCCGGGCGACGGGGACGACGCCCGTCTCCCGCGCGGCCGGGGCGACGGCCTCCGCCAGCCCGGCGACCGTGGGGTGGTCGAAGAGGGCGCGCGGGGTGAGATGCGTACCGAGGGCCGTGCGGACCCGGGAGACGATCTTCAGGCTGGAGATGGAGTCGCCGCCGAGGGCGAAGAAGTCGTCCTCCACACCGACCCGGGCCAGCCCCAGTACCTCGGCCCAGACGGCGCAGAGGGCGCGTTCGGTCTCGGTGCGGGGCGCGGTGTACGCCGCGCCGGGCGCCGTGAACTCGGGTACGGGCAGGGCGCGCCGGTCGACCTTGCCGTTGACGGTCAGCGGGATCGCCTCAACGGTGGTGAAGACGGCCGGGACCATGTACTCCGGCAGGCTCTCGGCGAGGTGGGCCCGGAGGGCGTCCGCGGTCGTGCCGGGGCTCCGGTCCGGCCCGTGGCCGGCGTCCGGGTCCAGGACGACGTAGGCGGCGAGGTACTTGGTGCCGGGCTGGTCCTCGCGGGCCAGGACGCAGCTCCGCGCCACGGCGGGGTGGCTGAGGAGGGCGGTCTCGATCTCGCCGGTCTCGATGCGGTAGCCGCGGATCTTGACCTGGGTGTCGGTCCGCCCGAGGAAGTCGATGCGCCCGTCGGTGCGCCAGCGGGCGAGGTCGCCGGTGCGGTAGAGGCGGCCGCCGGGGTGGTGCGGGTCGGGGATGAACCGCTCGGCGGTGAGGCGCGGCTGGTCGTGGTAGCCGCGTGCCACGCCGGCGCCGCCGAGGTAGAGCTCGCCGGGGACGCCCACGGGGACGGGGCGCAGGGCACCGTCCAGGATGTAGGTGCGCATGTTGTCCATGGGCGTGCCCAGTGGAGCGGGGCCGGCGGCGACGTCGCCGGCGGTCAGGGGGCCGCTGACGGCGAAGGTGGTGGTCTCGGTGGGGCCGTAGCCGTTGACGAGGGTGAGGTCGGGGTGGTGGGTGAGGAGGGTGTGGGCGGCGTGGTGGGGGACGGCGTCGCCGCCGGTCCACACCTCCCGGATGCCGGTGAAGCACTCCGGGTCCTCCTCGACGAGGACGCCGAAGAGGGCGGCGGTGATCCACAGGGCGGTGACGCCGTCGGCGACGGCTTCGCGGATGGTGGTGGTGGTGAGGTCCTCGGTGGCGACGACGAGGGTGCGGCCGGTCAGGAGCGGTGTCCACACCTCGTAGGTGGCGGCGTCGAAGGAGTGCGGGGAGTGGAAGAGCACCCGGTCGTGGGCGCCGCCCGCGAAACGCCGGTCGGCGGCGAGGGCGGTGATGTCGGCGTGGGTGACGGCGACGCCCTTGGGGACGCCGGTCGAGCCGGAGGTGAACATCACGTACGCCAGGGAGCTCGGGTGTGCCGGCGGGAGCGGGCCGCTCGCCGGAGCCTCCGGGAGGGTGCGCGGGTCGAGGGTGGCGACGCCGGCCGGGGAGGGCTGGTCGCGGTCGGTGAGGAGCAGGGTGGTGCCGCTGCGGTCGAGGATGTCGCGGACGCGGTCCTCGGGGTGGCCGGCGTGCAGGGGGACGTAGGCGCCGCCGGCCTTGAGGACGGCGAGCATGGCCACGACCACGTCGGCGGAGCGTTCCAGGAGCAGGCCGACGCGGGACTCGGCGGTCACCCCCCGCTCCACCAGCGCGTGCGCCAGCCGCTCGGCGCGGCGGTCGAGTTGGCGGTAGGTGACGGCGGTGTCCCCGGTGGAGACGGCGACGGCGTCCGGGGTCGCGGCGACCCGCTCGGCGAACACCTCCACGACCGACCGCCCCACCGCGGACTCGGCGCCCCGGCCCCACTCGCCGAGCACGCGTGCCCGCTCGGTCTCCGGCAGGACCGGCACGGCCGCCAGCTCCGCGTCCCCGTCAGCGGTGAGCGCGTCGAACAGGTGGGCCAGGTGGGCGGCCAGGCGGCGGACGGTGGCGGCGTCGAAGCGCGCGGGGTCGTAGCCGAGGTCGAAGCGGAACCGGGCGCCGTCGTACGCGGTGAGCACCAGCGGGTAGTTGGTGGTCTCGGTGACCTCGATGTCCCGCAGGGAGAGGCCGAAGCGGCCCGGTTCCTCGGTGTCGACCGGATAGTTCTCGAAGACGACGAGGCTGTCGAAGAGCGGGGTGCCGGGCGGCAGTTCCGTCTCCAGGGCGCTGAGCGGCAGGTGCTCGTGGCGGCGGGCCTCCACCTGTGCGGCCTGGAGGCCGGCCAGCCAGCCCGCGACACGGGCGCGCGGGGGGACGCCCACCCGGACGGGCTGGGTGTTGATGAACAGGCCGAGGATCTCCTCGGCCCCCGGCAGCTCGGCCGGGCGGCCCGAGACGGTCGTCCCGAACACCACGTCCCCCTCACCCGCGTACTGGGCGAGGAGCAGAGCCCAGGCGCCCTGCACGACGGCGTTGACGGTCAGGCCGTTCTGCCGGGTGAAGGCGGTGACCCGCGACGACAGGGCCTCGGAGAGATCGTGTACGACGTGCCGGGACGACTGGCCGTGGCCGGCGCGTCCCGTGGAGGGGCGGTCGTACGGCAGCGGGGTCGGCTCCTCGAAACCGGCCAGGCGCGTCTTCCAGTAGGCGAGTCCGGGGGCCGTCGGCTGCGCGGACAGCCACTCGACGTACTCCCGGAAGGGCGCCCGGCTCCGGGCCGCTTCGGCGCGTGGGGCGGGTCGCGCTCCGGTGAGCGCGGCGTACCCGGTGAGGACGTCCGAGAGCAGGGCGGCGGTGCTCCAGCCGTCGAGGAGCAGGTGGTGGAAGGTCCACACCACCCGGACGCTCTCCTCGGCGCACCTGATCAGCGTGAGCCGCATCAGCGGCGGCGCCTCCAGGTCCAGGCCCCGGGCCAGGTCGTCCGCGAGGAGGTCCCGCAGCGCGGCCTCGCGGGCGGCGGCCGTCAGTTCCGACCAGTCGAGCGTGCGGACCGGCAGCTCGGCCCGCTCGTGCACCACCTGCACGGGACGGCCGAGATCACGCCACGCCACGGAGACGCGGAGCGCGTCCGCCCCCTCCACCGCGCGCTGCCACGCGGCGGCGAGTGCCGGCAGGTCCCGGGCGCCGTCCAGCGTGAAGGAGAACTGCTCCAGGTACGAGGGGGAGTCCGGCTCGGCCAGCGCGTGGAAGACCATGCCGGTCTGGAGCGGGGTCAGCGGGTACACGTCCGCCACGCCCCGGCCCGCCCCCGCACCGTCCGCACGGGAGAGCAGGGTGTCCACCTCGGCCTGGGCGAGGCCGGCCAGCGGGAAGTCGGACGGGGTGCGCCCGCCCGCGCCGGGCTCGGCACAGTGCCGCAGGAAGGTCCGCAGCTCACCCGCCATGGCCTGGGCCAGCCCCTCGACGGTGGACCGCCGCAGGCGGGCACCGGAGTACGACCAGGTGAGCACGAGCCGGCCGTCGCGCACCTCCCCGATCACGTCCAGTTCGTGCGGCCGCGTCTCGGCCGGGCCGAACTCGCCGCCGGGATTCATCCGCGTCGCGCGGTACAGCTCCCGTTCGCCGAGGCCGTCGAGGCGGCCCAGGTAGTTGAAGCTGATCCGGGGCTCGGCGTGGGAGGGGAGGGCGCCGCCCAGGTGGCGCAGGGCGCCGTAACCGATCCCCCGGTCGGGGATCGCCCGCAGTTGCTCCTTGACCGCCATGACGGCCGGACCCCAGGCGTCGCCCTCCGGGAGGCCGAGCGCCACCGGGTACATCGAGGTGAACCAGCCGACCGTGCGGGTCAGGTCGAGGTCGGCGAAGAGGTCCTCGCGCCCGTGGCCCTCCAGGTGGACGGCGAGCCGGTCGCGCCCGGTCCAGCCGCGCAGGGTCCGGGCCAGCGCCGTCAGCAGGACGTCGTTGACCTGCGTCCGGTAGACCGGCGGGACCTCCTGGAGCAGCGCCCGGGTCTGCTCGGCGTCGAGCGCCACGGAGACCGTCTCCTGCGCGCCCACGGTCGCGTCGCCGTCCGGGTCGTCCAGCGGCAGGGGCCCGCTGTCGGCCCGCTCGACGACCTCGCGCCAGTACGGCACCTGCGCGTCGAAGCCCCCGGCGGCGGTGTGCTCGGCCAGCCGCCGCGCCCACTGCCGCTCGGAGCTGGTCTTCGGCCCCAGGTCGACCGGCCGGCCCGCCCGGAGCTGCTCGTGGGCGGTGGCCAGGTCGTCCAGCAGGACGCGCCAGGAGACGCCGTCGGTCAGCAGGTGGTGGAGGGTGAACAGGACCCGCACGACCCGGGGTCCGGCGCCGACGCTCCCCTGTGCGGGGACCGCCGCGACCATCCGGGCCAACGGCCCCTCGGCCAGGTCGAACCCGGCCTGGGTCTCCTCGGTGATCTGGTGCCACGCCGCCCAGCCGTCCACGGGCTCCTCGTCGCCCTCGGCCATCCCGGCCAGTTCCCGCACCCGGAAGACGGCGTCCAGGTCGGCCTCGGCGAGCAGCTCGCCGGACCACCCGCCGTGGCCGTCCGGCCGGAAGACGGCGCGCAGCGCGTCGTGCTGGGCCAGGACGGCCGCGAGGGCGTCCCGCAGCGTCCCGGGCGTGGTGCCCGGGGCCGGGGTGAACTCCACGGCCATGTTGAAGTGGTGCGGCGTGGCGGGGTGGTGGGCGAAGAACCACTCACGGATCGGGGTGGTGGCGGCGGGTCCGCTGAGCGCTCCCTGCTCGGCCCGCGCGGCCGGGGGCGCGGTCGCTCCGGCGGCGGTGAGGTGGGCGGCGAGGGCGGCGACGGTCTGGCGGGTGAAGATGTCGCGGGAGGTCAGTTCGAGTCCGGCCCGGCGGGCGCGGGAGACGACCTGGATGCTGAGGATGGAGTCGCCGCCGAGGGTGAAGAAGTTGTCCCGGGTGCCGACGCGTTCCAGGCCCAGGGCCTCGGCCCAGATCGCGCAGAGGGTGTGCTCGGCCGGGGTGGCCGGTGCCACGTAGCCGCTGGTCTCCTCGGCGGGGGCGGGCAGCGCGCGGCGGTCGAGCTTGCCGCTGGAGTTGCGGGGCAGCGCGTCGAGGGTGACGAAGGCCGCGGGGACCATGTAGGCGGGGAGCCGCTCGCCCAGCCAGGTGCGCAGAGTGTCCGCGTCGGGGCCGGTGGTGTGCTCGGCGGGGACGGTGTAGGCGACGATCCGGGGGGTGCCGGGGGTGTCTTCGCGGACGGTGACGGTGGTCTGGGCGACGGCGGGGTGGGCGGTCAGGGCGGTTTCGATCTCGCCGAGTTCGATGCGCAGGCCGCGGATCTTGACCTGGTCGTCGGTGCGGCCGAGGTATTCGAGGACGCCCTCGGGGGTCCAGCGGACGAGGTCGCCGGTGCGGTAGAGGCGTTGGCCCGGGCGGTGCGGGTCGGCGGTGAAGCGTTCGGCCGTCAGTGCCGGACGCTCGTGGTAGCCGCGGGCGAGGCCGGGGCCGGAGACGTGGAGCTCGCCGGGGACGCCGACGGGGACCAGGCGCAGCCATCGGTCGCGGACGGTGAGGTGGGCCTCGGCGACCGGTTGGCCGATCGGCGGGGTTCCCTCGCGTCGGGTGTCGAGGGGGGTGCTGATGCTGGCGGCGACGGTGATCTCGGTGGGGCCGTAGGCGTTGAGCAGGCGGTGGCCGGGTGCCCAGCGTTGGACGAGGGCGGGGGTGAGGGCTTCGCCGCCGGTGGCGAGGACGGCGAGGTGGGGGAGGTGGGGGGCGTCGGTGGGGATGCTGGCGAGGACGGTGGGGGGGATGAGGGTGTGGGTGATCCGCCGGGTGGCGAGGGTGTCGTGGAGGTCTTGGCCGGCCAGGGCGCGGCCGTCGTCGGGGATGACGAGGGTGGCGCCGGCGGAGAGGGCCATGAGGAGTTCCATGACGGAGGCGTCGAAGCCTGCCGAGGCCAGTTGGAGCACGCGGGCGTCGCTGGTGATGCCGAAGCGTTCGGCGAGGGCGGCGGTGAAGGCGGCGATGCCGCGGTGGGTCACGAGCACGCCCTTGGGACGGCCCGTCGACCCGGAGGTGTAGATCATGTAGGCGCCGGCGTCGAGCGGCACCTCCGCCACCGGCGCCGGGCCGGGCGGCTCCGGCTGCTCGTGCCACTCCCACAGGGTGCGCGGGGTGACGACGAGGGCGGCGCCGCTGTCCTCCCGGACGAAGGCGAACCGCTCCTCGGGCCACTCCGGGTCCATCGGCACGTACACGCCGCCGAGCCGGGTGACCGCCAGCAGCACGGTCAGCCACTCCACCGACCGGGGCAGGGCGACGCCGACCCGGACCTCCGGGCCGACGCCCACCGCGGCCAGCCGGCGGGCCGCCCGCTCCACCCGCGCGTCCACCTCGGCGTACGACAGGGTCTCGTCGCCGCAGACCACGGCGGTGCCGGCGGTGCCCCGCGCGGCCACGCGGGAGCGCCACAGCGCGCCCAGGGTGACCGGGGTCTGTCCGACGCCGGTACGGGACACGCCCCATCCGCGCAGCAGGGCCTCCCGCTCGCGGCCGGTGACCAGCTCCACCCGGCACAGCGGGCGCCGCGCGCCCTCGCCGACCACGGCGGAGGCCAGCTCCACCCAGTGCCGGCCCAGCCGCTCCACCGTCGCCCGGTCGAACAGGTCGGTGCTGTACTCCACCTCGGCGCTCAGGCCGCCCGCGCGGCCCCAGAACTCGAAGGTCAGGTCGAAGCGGGCCGCGTCGCGCGGGACGTGGGCCCGCTCGGCGGGCAGCCCGGCGAAGGAGGTGAGGTCGGCGAAGGCGTTCTGGAGGACGACGGCGGCCTGGACGAGGGGGGTGCGGCTCGGGTCGCGCTCCGGCGCCAGCGCCTCCACCAGGCGGTCGAAGGGCACGTCCTGGTGGGCGAAGGCGGCCAGCGTGGTGTCGCGGACCTCCGCCAGGAGGCCGGCGAAGGAGCGGGACTCGTCGACCCGGGTGCGCAGCACCAGGGTGTTGACGAAGAAGCCGATCAGGTCGGCGGTCTCCTGCTGGTCACGCCCGGAGGTGACGGTGCCCACCGCGAGGTCGGTCCGGCCGCTCCAGCGGGCCAGCAGGAGCTGGGTGAGGGCGGTGACCACCATGAAGAGGCTGGACCGCTCCTCGCGCCCGAGCGCCACCAGCCCCTGGGCCACCTCGGCCGGCACGTCGAAGGCGTGCACGGCCCCGGCGGGGGTGCGCACGGCGGGACGCGGCCGGTCGGTGGGCAGCTCCAGCGGCTCCAGCCCCGCCAGCCGCTTACGCCAGTACGCCACCTGGCCGTCCAGCGCGTCCCCGGCGGTGGCCTCGCGCTGCCACAGGGCGTGGTCGGCGTACTGCACGGGGAGTGCGGGGAGCCCGGCGTCGGGGGCGCCGGTCAGCGCGGCGGCGTAGAGGGCGCCCAGGTCGCGGACGAGGACGCCGGCCGACCAGCCGTCGGTGACGATGTGGTGGAGCGTGGCCATCAGGACGTGCTCGGCGGGGCCGAGACGGACCGCCAGGACCCGCAGCAGCGGCCCGGTGCGCAGGTCGAACGGGGCGGCGTGCTCGGCCCCCAGCGCCGCGTCGAGGGCGGCGGCCCGCTCCTGCTCGCCGAGTCCGGCGAGGTCCCGCTCGGCCACGGGGACCCGCGGCGCGGCGGCGGGCGTGCGCACCACCTGCACCGGGCGGCCGTCCTCGGAGGTGAACACGGTCCGCAGGGACTCGTGCCGGGCCACCAGCGCGTCCACCGCCCGGTTCAGCGCGGTGGTGTCCAGCTCCCCGGCGACCCGCAGCGCGGCGGAGGTGTTGTACTCGCTGCTGTCGGGCGCGAACTCGTGGAGGATCCACAGGCGTTGCTGGGCGGGGGCGAGCGGCACCGCGGCGCCGCGCTCGGCGCGCGGGACGGAGGCGGGGGCGGCGGCCCCGGCCTCCTGCGCCCGCGCGTCGGACAGGGCCGCCAGGTCGGCGAGGACCGGCCGCTCGAAGAGGGCGCGCCAGGGCAGCGCCACGGAGGTGGCGGCCCGCAGCCGGGTGACGACCTGGAGGGCGAGGATCGAATCGCCGCCGAGGTCGAAGAAGTCGTCGTCCGCGCCGACCTCCCCGGCGTGCAGCACCTCGGACCAGATCCGGGCGAGGACCCGCTCGGTGGCGGTCCGGGGCGCGGTGCGGGGCCGGTCGGCGCGGTCGGTGTCGGCCGGGCCGGGGGCGGGCAGGGCGAGCCGGTCGAGCTTGCCGTTGGCGGTCAGCGGCAGCGCGTCCAGGACCACCAGGGCCGCCGGGACCATGAACTCCGGCAGTCCGGCGGCGGCGTGGGCGCGGACCGACCGCGGGTCCAGGGTGCGGCCGGGCTCCGCGACGAGGTGGGCGACCAGCCGTCTGGCGCCGGGCCGGTCCTCCCGGGCGGTGACGACGGCACTGCGGACGTCCGGGTGGGCGGCGAGCACCGCCTCGATCTCCCCCGGCTCGATGCGCAGACCGCGGATCTTCACCTGGTGGTCGCCGCGCCCGCCGTACTCCAGGGTGCCGTCGGCGCGCCAGCGGACCAGGTCACCGGTGCGGTAGAGGCGGTCCCCGGAGCCGGAGGGGTCGGCGGTGAAACGGGCGGCGGTCAGTCCGGCCCGCCCGTGGTAGCCGCGGGCCAGCGGTCCGCCGAGGTACAACTCGCCCCAGGCGCCCACCGGGACGGGGCGCAGCGCCTCGTCGAGCACGAGGGTGCGGGCTCCGGGCAGGGGGGTGCCGATCGGGTGCGGGCCCGTCGCGCCCGGCGGCAGCGGCGCGCTGAGGGTGGTGCAGACGGTGGCCTCGGTCGGGCCGTAGGCGTTGAGGACCCGGCGCCCGCCGGCCGACCAGCGGGCCACGATGTCGTCGGGGCAGCTCTCGCCGCCGATGACGAGGGTCCGCAGGTCGGGCAGGTCGCCCTCGGGCAGGGTGCTGAGGACGACCGGAGGCACCATCAGATGGCTGACGCGGCCCTCGGCGAGCAGCCGCAGCAGCTCCTCGCCCATCGGCTGGCCCTCGGCGAGGACGAGGGTGGCGCCGGCGGTGAGCGTCATGAGGATGTCGGCCATCGCCACGTCGAAGCTGGGCGAGACGTACTGGAGCACCCGGCTGCCGGCGTCCAGGCCGAGCGCGTCGACGTGGGCGGCGGCGAGACCGGGCAGGCCCGCGTGCGGGACGACGACGCCCTTGGGGCGACCGGTCGAACCGGAGGTGTAGATCATGTACGCCGCGTCGTCCGGGGCGGGCGCGGGTGACGCGTTGCCGCCGGTCCCGGGTGCGTCCGCGCCGGTGAGCCGGTCCAGTTCCAGGACGCCGCCGGCCGGGTGGGCACCGGCCGGGACCCGCTCCGCGTCGCGGACGAGCAGCACCCGCGGGGCGCTGTCGCCGAGGACGTAGGCGATGCGGTCGGCCGGGTAACCGGGGTCGACGGGGACGTACACGCCGCCCGCCCGCAGCACGGCGAGGAGGGCCGTGACCTGGGCGGCCGAGCGGTCCACGCACACCCCGACCGCGTCCCCGCGCCGTACGCCGCGCGCGCGCAGCAGCCCGGCCAGCCGGGCCGACTCCTCGTGGAGCCGGCGGTAGGTGAGGCCGGCCGCCGGCTCCTCGACGGCGACCGCGTCCGGGGCGTGGGCCGCCCGGGCCGCGACGGCCTCCAGCACGGTGGCGGCCGGGGCCGGGCGCGGGCCGGTGGTCCAGGCCGGCGGGACCGGCGAGCCGTCCCGCGCGGGCGGGCCCGCCTCGCCCGTGGCCTGGGCGGGCGCGGAGTTGCGGTGCGGCGAGGACGCCGTGGTCATGAATCCCCCTGGGGCTGGTACCTGCACGGTGCTGGGTGTTGCGGCGTCTGCTCGGTCTGCTGCGGCGGTGCCGCTCCCTCGTCGCTCACTGCCGCATCGCCTCCTCCAGCTCCCGGAGGACACGCTCCTCCACGGCGGCGGTCAGCCCGGCGACGGTCGGCGCGTCGTAGAAGTCGCGGACGGAGAGGGCCACGCCGAAGGCGGCCCGGACGCGGGAGGTGACCTGGAGGAGCTGGATGGAGTTGCCGCCCAGGTCGAAGAAGTCGTCCTCGGCGCCGACACGGTCCTGCCCGAGGACCTCCCGCCAGATCCCGGCGAGTGCCTCCTCGCCCGGCGTACGCGGTGCGACGTACTCGGTGCCGCCCCGCTCCGCCGGGTCGGGCTCGGGCAGTGCCCGGCGGTCCACCTTGCCGTTGGCGTTGAGCGGCAGGGCGTCCAGCTCGACCAGGACGGCCGGGACCATGTACGCCGGGACGCGGGCCTTGAGGTGCGCGCGCAGCCCCGCCGGGTCGAAGGGGTGGCCCGCACGCGGCACGGCGTAGCCGACCAGGCGGATGTCGCCGCGCGCGTCGCGGCCCGGCGCGACCACGGCGGCCGTCACCGACGGGTGGGAGCGCAGGGCCGTCTCGACCTCGCCGGGCTCCACGCGGAAACCGCGGACCTTCACCTGCTGGTCGGCACGGCCCGCGAACTCCACGGTGCCGTCCGGCAGGTACCGGGCGCGGTCACCGGTGAGGTAGAGGCGGCCGCCGGGCTCCGCGCCGAACGGGTCGGCGACGAACCGGGTGGCGGTCAGCCCCGGCCGGTTGCGGTAGCCGCGCGCCACGCTGGGCCCGCCGATGTACAGGTCACCGGTGACCCCGGCCGGCACCGGCCGCATCGCCGCGTCCAGCAGGTACATGCGCACCCCCGGGTTGGGCCGCCCGATCGGCACGCCCGGGGTGTCGGGCAGCGCGTCGGGCGCCACCGGGTACAGGCAGGACTCGACGGTCGCCTCCGTCACGCCGTACGTGTTGAGGACGGTGGTCCCCTCGGCGGTGCGGGCCAGCAGCCTGCGGCAGTCGTCGGTGCGCCACAGGTCGGCGCCGGCCGCCAGGACCCGCAGTTCCGGCAGGCGCGCCCCGCGCCGTTCGGCCTCGTCGGCCACCGCGGTGACCAGCGCCGGGACCGTGTCCAGGTGGGTGACGCGGGCCTCGGTCAGCAGGTCGAGCAGGCGGGCGGGGTCGGCGACCGTCTCGGCCGGGGCGATCACCAGGGTGCCGCCGTGGCAGAGGGCGTGCACCAGGTCGGAGACGAACACGTCGAAGGAGAAGCTGGCGACGTTGAGCTGGCGCGCCGGCGCCCGCCCCGGCTCCGGCGTGAAGCCGTACGCCGTGTCCCACGAGGCGGCGCCGTGCACGACGCTGCCGTGCTCGACCTGCACGCCCTTGGGCCGGCCGGTCGACCCGGAGGTGTAGATGACGTACGCGAGGTCGCGCGGGGTCACCCCGGTCTCCGGCACCCGGGCGGGCCGGGTGGCGATCCGGTCCGCCTCCGCGTCCAGGGAGAGCACGGGCACGCGCGCGGCGGGCAGGCGGGCGGCGAGCGCGTCACGGGTGAGGACGAGGACGGCCCCGCTGTCGGACAGCACGTACTCCAGCCGGTCGGCCGGGTGCGCCGCGTCGAGCGGGACGTAGGCGCCGCCCGCCTTGAGGACGGCGAGCAGTGCCACGACCAGCTCCACTCCGCGCTCCAGGCAGATCGCGACGACCGCGCCCGGCCCGACGCCGTGGGCGACCAGGTGGTGGGCGAGCCGGCCGGCGCGCTCCTCCAGCTCCGCGTAGGTCAGCGAGTCCGGGCCCGAGGCCACCGCCTCGGCGCCGGGCGCGCGGCGGGCCTGGGCGGCGATCAGCTCGTGCAGGCAGGCCTCGCGCGGGTACGGCACGGGGGCTCCGCTCCAGCCGCCCGGCGCCAGCAGCTCCCGCTCCTGCTCGCCGGTGAGCGAGGGGAGCGCGGCGGGCGGCAGTTGGGCGTGGTCGGGCATCCCGGCCAGTAGCACCGACAGGTGGCGGGCGAGGTGGCCGATCCGCTCCGCCCCGAAGAGGGACGGGTCGTAGGCGAGGTCCAGCGCCAGCCGGTCGCCGTCGGTGTACGCGGTGAGGTCCAGCGCGTAACTCGTGGTGTCGACCGCCGACACCTCGGAGATCGACAGGCCGTGGACGGCGGCCGCGGCCTCGTTGTCCGGGTAGTTCTCGAAGACCACCAGCGACTCGAAGAGCTCGGCGCCCGCCGGGAGTTCGGAGACCTCCCGGATCTCCCGCAGGGCCAGGTGCTCGAAGGCGCGGGCCTCGGCCTGCTCGCGCTGGAGGCGCCGCAGCCAGTCGAGCAGCGTCTCGCCCTCCTCGGCGGCGCGGACCCGGACGGGCAGCGTGTTGAGGAAGTTGCCGACGGTCGACTCCATGCCGGGCAGTTCCGCCGGGCGGCCGGAGACGGTGGCGCCGAAGCAGACGTCCCCCTCCCCGGCGTGCCGGGCGAGCAGGAGCGCCCAGGCGCCCTGCACCACCGAGTTGAGGGTGAGGTGGTGGCGGGCGGCCATCGCGGACAGCGCCCTCGCCCGCTCCTCGGTCAGCCCGACGCGGACGCGCGCCGCGGCGTGCGCGCGGTGGCCGGGCGCGGGGCGCCGGTCGTGGGGGAGCGGCGTCGGGGCGTCGAACCCGGCCAGCGCCCGCGTCCAGTACGCCCGGGCCGCCCGCCCGTCCTGACGCCGCAGCCACTCCACGTACGCGCTGAACGGCGGGCGGCTGAGCGGGGCCGGGGCCGTGCCGGTGCCGAGGGCGGCGTACTGGGCGAAGACGTCCTCGAAGATCCGGGTGGTGCTCCACCCGTCGAGGACGATGTGGTGGAAGGTCCAGACGACCCGTACGGCGTCCGGCCGGGCGCGTACCAGGACGAGCCGCATCAGGGGACCGGCCGCCAGGTCGACACCCGCGGCCCGCTCCTCCTCGGCCAGCTCGGTCAGCGCGCCGGCCTGTTCCCCCTCCGGAAGACCCGTCCAGTCCAGGTGGCGGACGGTGAGCGGGGCGTGGTGGCGGACCACCTGGAGCGGTTCGGGCACGTCCTCCCAGACCAGGTGGGTGCGGAGCGCCGGGGTGGCGTCCACCAGCCGCTGCCAGGCGGCGGCCAGGCGGAGCGGGTCCCCGGCGCCCTCCAGCAGGAACGACGCCTGGTCGAGGTAGACCCCGGGGTCGGCCAGGGTGTGCAACAACATGCCGCTCTGCATCGGGGTGAGCGGATAGACGTCCTCGACGGCGGCGGCCGCCGGCCCGGTCCCGGCCAGCGCGTCCACCCCGGCCTGGTCGAGCCCGGCCAGCGGGAAGTCCGAGGGGGTGCGCCCGCCCGCCTCCGGCAGCGCGCAGTGGCGTACGAGCGCCCGCAGTTCGGCCGTGAAGTCGCGGGCCAGCCGCTGGACGGTCGCGGCGTGGTGCAGTCCGGCCGAGTAGGTCCAGGTGAAGGAGAGCACGCCGTCGCCGCCGACGACCCCGATCACGTCGATCAGGTGGGCCCGCTCCTCGTCCGGGTGGTGGTCCTGCCCGAGCGGCGGGAGAGCGGCGCGGACCGGGCCGGCGCCCGGGGCGGCCTCGGCGTCGAACCGGCCGTGGTAGTTGAAGCTGATCCGGGGTTCGGCGAGGCCGGCGAGGGGCGAGGAGCCGTCTGCGCCGGAGACGAGGTGGCGCAGGACTCCGTAGCCGATGCCGCGCTCGGGCACCGCCCGCAACTGCTCCTTCACCGTCTTCAGCGCGGCGCCCGGGTCGTCGCCGTCCGGCAGGGCGAGCGCCACCGGGTAGATCGAGGTGAACCAGCCGACGGTACGCGTCAGGTCGACGTCGTCGAAGAGTTCCTCGCGGCCGTGGCCCTCCACGGCGACGGCGGTCCGCTCGCGCCCCGTCCAGGTGCGCAGGGTCCGGGCGAGCGCGGTCAGCAGCACGTCGTCGGTGCGGGTGCGGTAGACCTCCGGGACCCGGTGGAGCAGGGCGGCGGTCTCCCCGGCGTCGAGTGAGACCTCCACGGTGGCCTGGTCCGCCATGGTGTTGCGCCCGCCCGGCAGGTCGACGGGGAGTCCGGTCGAGGCCGCCTCGCCGACGGCCCGCCAGTACTCCCGCTGCCCGTCGAAGCCGCCCTCGGCGGCGCGCCGGGCCAGCCGGTCGGCCCACTGGACCACCGAGGCGGTCTTCGGTCCCAGATCCACCGGGGCGCCGGAGGCCGCCTGCTCGTAGGCGCGGCCCAGGTCCTCCAGCAGGACGCGCCAGGAGACGCCGTCGACCAGCAGGTGGTGGGCGGCGACGAAGAGCCAGGCCGGCCTGCCGGGCCCCCGGTCGCCCACCAGGGCGCGGAAGAGCGGGCCCCGGGCGAGGTCCATGCCGGACTGCGCGGCCCGCGCCAGCTCCTCCCACGCGGCCTCCTCGCCGTCCGGGGCGAGCCGGTGCACGGTGAGGACGGCGTCGGGGGCGACGGCCGGCCGGAGGTGTCCCTCCCAGCGGCCGTCGGCGCGGCGGGTGAAGGTGGAGCGCAGCGCGTCGTGGTGGCCCAGCAGCGCGGTGAGCGCCGTGCGCATCACGTCCGTGCGGAAGCCCGGGGCCAGTTCGAACGCCATCGACATGGCGAAGTGCGCGGGTGCCACCGGGTGGTGGGCGAAGAACCACTCGCGGATCGGGGTCGGGCCCACCGGCCCGCTGACCACACCCTGCGGGGCGTGGGACGCCTCGTCGGGCGCCGCCTCGGCGACCGACGCGGCCAGTTGGGCGATGGTCTGCCGCAGGAAGATGTCCCGCGAGGAGAGCGTCAGCCCCGCCCGGCGCGCTCGTGAGACGACTTGGAGGCTGGTGATGGAGTCGCCGCCGAGGGTGAAGAAGTTGTCGTGGATGCCGATGTGGGGGGTGTTGAGGACGTTGGTCCAGATGTGGGTGAGGGTGTGTTCGGTGGGGGTGGTGGGGGCGGTGTATGGGGTGTTGGTGGTGGGGTTGGGTGTGGGGAGGGCGCGGTGGTCGATTTTGCCGTTGGGGGTGAGGGGGAGGGTGTCGAGGGGGATGAAGGTGGTCGGGATCATGTAGTCCGGCAGGGTGGTGGCGAGGTGTGTGCGTAGTTCGTCTGGGTCGGTGGTGGTTCCGACGGTGTAGGCGATCAGGTGTTGGCTGCCGGTGGGGGTGGTTCGTGCGAGGACGTGGGCTTGGGTGATGTGGGGGTGGGTGAGGAGGGTGGTTTCGGTTTCGGTGGGTTCGATGCGGTGGCCGCGGATTTTGATTTGGGTGTCGGTGCGGCCGTGGAAGTGGATGCGGCCGTCGGGGTGGCGGGTGGCGAGGTCGCCGGTGCGGTAGAGGCGTTGTCCGGGGTGGTGGGGGTGGGGGATGAAGCGGGTGGCGGTGAGGGCGGGTTGGTGGTCGTAGCCGCGGGCGAGGCCGGTGCCGCCGAGGTAGAGCTCGCCGGGGATGCCGGTGGGGGTGGGGGTGAGGTTGGTGTCGAGGATGTAGGCGTGGGTGTTGTCCATGGGGCGGCCGAGGGGGACGGGGTTGTGGGTGGTGTCGTGGGGGGTGAGGGGGCCGCTGATGGCGAAGGTGGTGGTTTCGGTGGGGCCGTAGGTGTGGACGAGGGTGAGGTGGGGGTTGGTGGTCTGGACGCGGTTCATGGTGGTGGGGGAGGCGGTTTCGCCGCCGGTCCAGAGTTCGTGGAGGCCGTGGAAGCAGGTGGGGTCTTCTTCGGCGAGGAGGTCGAAGAGGGCTTTGGTGAGGAAGAGTGAGGTGACGCCGTTGGTGATGGCTTGGCGGATGGTGGGTGCGGTGATGTCGTGGTCGGCGATGGTGAGGGTGTGGCCGTTGAGGAGGGGGGTCCAGATTTCGTGGGTGGCGGCGTCGAAGGAGTGGGGGGAGTGGAGGAGGAGGTGTTGGTGGGCGCCGTTTTTCCAGTGGGTGTCGGCGGTGAGGGCGGTGATGTCGTGGTGGGTGATGGCGACGCCTTTGGGCTTGCCGGTGGAGCCCGAGGTGTACATGACGTAGGCCAGTGAGTCGGGGTGGATGGTGGCTGGTGGCCGGTGGTCTGTTGTGGGTGGGGTGGTGACGTGGAGGGTGGGGGTGCCGCAGAGGTGGGTGTGGTTCTGGTCGGTGAGGATGAGGGTGGTGTGGCTGCGGGTGAGGATGTCGCGGGTGCGGTTTTCGGGGTTGGCGGGGTGGAGGGGGATGTAGGTGCCGCCGGTTTTGAGGATGGCGAGGATGGCGGTGATGAGGTCGGCGGAGCGGTTGAGGTGGAGGGCGACGCGGGATTCGGTGGTGATGCCTCGTTCGGCGAGGGCGCGGGCGAGGTGTTCGGCGCGGGTGTCGAGTTCGGCGTAGGTGAGGGTGCCGGTGCTGGTGTGGAGGGCGATGGTGTGGGGGGTTTGTGCGACGTGGGTGGCGAAGGCGGCGGTGACGGTGGTGGGGGGTGTGTCGGTGGTGGGGCCGTGGGCGGCGGTCAGGGCTTCGGCGTGTTCGGCGGGGCTGAGCATCGAGAGGTTCCGCAGGGGCTGGTCGGGGTCGCTGGTGGCCAGGCCGGTGGCCAGTTCCCGCCAGTGCGTGGCCATCCGGGCCACCGTCCCCGCGTCATACAGATCCGTGCTGTAGGAGATGACGGCGAGAAGCCCGTCGTCGGGCCTCGGTTCGAACTCGACGTTCAGGTCGAACGGGGTCGTCTCCACCGGCGGCAGCGTCTCCTCGACCAGCAGCCCGGGCAGCGCGAACGATCCCCGGGGCGCGTTCTGGAGGGTGACGGCGGCCTGCACGAGCGGGGTGCGGCTCGGGTCGCGTTCGGGGTCCAGCTCCTCCACCAGGCGGCTGAACGGCACGTCCTGGTGGGCGAAGGCGGCCAGCGTGGTCTCGCGCACCTGGTCGAGGAGGGCGCCGAAGCCCGCCGTCTCGTCGATCCGGGAGCGCAGCACCAGGGTGTTGACGAAGAAGCCGACCAGCCCTTCGAGCTCGGTACGGTCGCGGCCGGAGACGGCGGTCCCCACGGCCAGGTCCCGCTGGCCGCTGTGCCGGGCCAGCACCAGCTGGGTGACGGCCGTCAACGCCATCGACAGGGTGGCGCCCCGCCGCCGGGCCGCCTCGCCGAGCGCGGTGGCCACCTCGCGCGGCACCGGGAAGGAGTGCAGGGCGCCGCGTCCGCTGCGTACCGCCGGACGGGGCCGGTCGGCGGGCAGTTCCAGCACGGGCAGGTCGTGCAGCTGGTCACGCCAGTAGGCGAGATGCGGCTCCAGCGCCTCGTCGGTGAGGCGGGCCCGCTGCCAGGCCGCGTAGTCCGGGTAGTGCGCCGGGAGCGCCGGCAGCCGGGGCTCGGTGGCGCGGACGGCGCAGGCGTACAGCTCGCTCAGTTCGCGGGCGACGATTCCCATGGACCAGCCGTCGGTGACGATGTGGTGCAGGGTGACCATCAGCGTCGCGCCGTCGGCGCGGGCACCGGGCGCGTCCTGGACCAGCAGGACGCGGACCAGCGGGCCGGTACGCAGGTCGAACGGCCGGGCCGCCTCGTCGCGCAGGGCGTCCCGCGCCTCCTCGGCGGAACCCGGCTCCACCACCCGCACCGGCACGTCCTGACGGTCGTGGACCGTCTGCGTGCCGCGGCCGTCCACCGGGGTGAAGGTGGTGCGCAGGGCCTCGTGGCGGGCGACCAGGCCGCTGACCGCCGTACGGAGCGCCGCCAGGTCGAGGGTGCCGGTCAGCCGGAGCGTCGTGACCACGTTGTACTCGCTGGAGCCGGGCGCGAACTGGTCGAGGAACCAGAGGCGTTCCTGGGCGAAGGAGAGCGGCGGCGCGGTGTCGCGGGGGGCCCGGGGGATCGGGCCCCCGGAGGCCGGGCGGTCCCCGGCGGAGGCGGCGTCGACCGCCTCCGCGAGCGTGGCCACGGTCGGGTGGTCGAAGAGGGTCCGCGGCGAGAGCCCCGTGCCGAGCCGGGTCCGCAGCCGCGAGACCACCTTCAGCCCCGCGATGGAGTCCCCGCCCAGCGCGAAGAAGTCCTGGTGCGCGCCGACCCGTTCGACGCCGAGCACCTCCGCCCAGACCTGGGCCACCACCGTCTGCGTGCCCGGCAGGGGCGCCGTGTGTTCCGCGGCGCCCTCCTCGGGACCGCCGTCCCCGTCGCCGGGCGCGGGCAGCGCCCGCCGGTCGACCTTGCCGTTGACGGTCAGCGGCAGCGCCGCCAGCTCGACCAGCTCCGAGGGCACCATGTACGCGGGCAGCCGGTCCGCCAGGCCCTCGCGGAGCGCCGGCACGTCCAGCGTCGTGCCGCTCGCCGGGACCACGTACGCCACCAGCCGCTTGGCTCCCGAGCGGGTCTCGCGGGCCGCCACCGCGACGCCGCCCACGTCGGGCCGGGCGCGCAGGGCCGCCTCGATCTCGCCCAGTTCGATGCGGTGGCCGCGGATCTTCACCTGGCCGTCGCCACGGCCGAGGAAGGCGAGGCGCCCGTCGGGGCCGCGTCGCACCACGTCCCCCGAGCGGTACAGGCGCCGGCCCGAGCCGAACGGGTCCGCCACGAACCGGGCCGAGGTCAGCGGCGCCTGCCCGTCGTAGCCGCGGGCCAGCCCGGGACCGCCGAGGTACAGCTCACCGGGGACGCCGACGCCGACCGGCCGCAGGGCACCGTCCAGCACGTAGGCGAGGGTGTCGTCCATGGGGCGGCCCAGCGGGACGGGGCCGGGGCCGGCGGTGTCGTCCGGGGTGACGGGGCCCGAGAGGGCGAAGGTGGTCGCCTCGGTCGGACCGTAGACGTGGACGAGTTCGGTCGCCGGGCAGTGTGCGGCCATCCGTGCCATCGCGGGGGCGGAGGCGGCCTCGCCGCCGGTCCACACCTCGCTGAGCCCGGCGAAGCAGGCCGGGTCCTCCTCGGCGAGCGCACCGAAGAGCGCGGTGGTCAGGAAGACCGCCGCCACCCCGCGTCCGGCGGCGCGCCGCACCACCGCGGCCGACAGGTCCTCCTCGGCCACCTCCACACAGCCGCCGCCCAGCAGCGGCACCCACACCTCGTAGGTGGCGGCGTCGAAGGAGTGCGGCGAGTGGAACAGCACGTGCCGGTGGGCACGCGACCGCCACCGGCGGTCGGCCGCCAGGGCGACCACCGCCCGGTGGGTGACGGTCACCCCCTTCGGCGTACCGGTCGACCCGGAGGTGGACATGATGTATGCCGGTTCGTCGGCCGGCACCGACGGTGACGGGACCCCCGCCGGGGCCCACGCCCGCCGGGTGGCCTCGGAGAGCTGGAGCACACCGACCCCGGCGGGCAGGTGCGGGGCCGCGGCGTCGGCCACCAGGAGCTGGGCACCGGCGCCGCCGAGGATCTGCTCCATCCGCTCCACCGGATGGGCCGGGTGGAGCGGGACGTACGCCGCCCCCGTCTTCAGCACCGCCAGCATCGCCACCACCACGTCGGGCGAACGCCTCAGCAGCAGCCCCACCCGCGCCCCGGCGCCGACGCCGCGGGACCGCAGCGCCGCCGCGACCCGGTCGGAGCGGGCGTCCAGCTCGCGGTAGGTGAAGGAGAGGTCGCCGCAGCGGACGGCGGGGGCCTCCGGGGCCGCCGCCACCCGCCGGGCGAACGCCTCCGGCACGGAGGTGTGGAGCTCCGGCGCGCCCAGGCTCCCGCTCCACTCGCCCAGCACGCGCCCGCGCTCCGCCTCGCCGAGCATCGGCAGCGCCGCGAGCAGCCCGTCCCCGGTGTCCTCGGCGAGCACGGTGAGGGCCCGCAGGAAGCCGTCCGCCAGCCGCTCGACGGTGTCGGTGTCGAAGAGCGCCGGGTCGTGGCCGACGGTGACATCGAGGGTGTCGGAGGGCCGGACGGTGAGGGTCAGCGGGTAGTTGGTGGACTCGACGGCGTCCAGCTCGCGGACGCCCACCCCGTGGCCGGCCCCCTCGCCGGTCGTCACCGGGTAGTTCTCGATCACCAGCAGGCTGTCGAAGAGCGCGGCCCCCGTCGCCGGTCCGGCCGGGATCTCGTGCAGCGGTACATGGGCGTACTCGGTGGCCTCGGCCTGCGCCGCGCCGAGCGCGCGCAGCCACGGGCCGACGCGCTCCCCGGGGCCGGTGGTGACGCGTACCGGGACGGTGTTGATGAAGAGGCCCACCGTCGACTCGGCGCCCGGCAGGTCGGCGGGACGGCCCGAGACCGTCGTCCCGAAGACGACGTCCGTGGTACCGGCGTGCGCGGCCAGCGTCAGCGCCCAGGCGGCCTGCGCCAGCGTGCCGGGCGTCACCCGGTGGCGGCGGGCCGCCGCGGTGACGGCGGCCGAGGCGGCGCGGCCGAGCCGGGCGGTGTGCCGGCCGGTGGATCCGGAGCGGTGGGCGTCGCCCGGGGCGCGGTCGTAGGGAAGGGCGGTGGGCTCCGCGAAGCCCGCCAGCCGCTCCCGCCAGAACTCCAGCCCCGCCGCCCGGTCCCGGCCGGCCAGCCAGACCAGGTGGTCGCGGAAGGAACCCCGCGCGGGGAGTCCGGCCGGCTTCCCGGCCCGTGCCGCGGCGTACGCGGCCACCACGTCGGCGACGACGGCCGCGCTGCTCCACCCGTCGAGGAGCAGGTGGTGGAAGGTCCACACCACCCGTACCCGCTCACCGGGCAGCGCCGCCAGCGTCACACGGGTCAGCGGCCCGTCCCCGGAGAGCTCCATCCCCGTGGCCCGGTCCCCGGCGAGCAGCGCGGCCAGCGACGCCTCGCGCTCCGTCCCGGTCCGCGCCGTCCAGTCGAGCACCTCCACCGGCAGCAGGACCTCCCGGCGCACCACCTGCACCGGCTCGGGCAGTCCTTCCCAGCGGACCGAGACCCGCAGCGCGTCCGAGGCGCCGACCACCTGCCGCCAGGCCCCGGCCAGTACCGCCAGGTCGTCCACGCCGTCCAGGACGAAGGTGAACTGCTCCAGGTAGGCGCCCCGCCCGGGCTCGTTCAGCGCGTGGAAGAGCATCCCCGACTGGAGCGGCGTCAGCGGATACACGTCCACCACGTCACCCGGCCGCCGCTCGCCGCCCGACAGGGTGATCCGGTCCACCTCGTCCTGGGTGAGCCGCACCAGGGGGAAGTCGGAGGGGGTGCAGCGGCCCGCGCCGGGCCGGGCGCAGTGCGCGAGGAGCTCGCGCAGCTCGGCCGTGTACCGCTCGGCCAGCGCCGCCACCGTCGCCCGCGCGTGCAGGTTCTCCGAGTACGTCCAGGTGAAGGTCAGCCGTCCGTCCTGGACGGCGCCGACCACCTCCAGGACGTGGCCGCGCGCCTCACCCGGGTGGTGCTCGCCGCCGGGGTTCAGCACGAGGGAGCGGGCCCAGCCGGAGCCGTCGGCCGCGCCGAAGTGCCCGAGGTAGTTGAAGGCCAGCTCGGGAGCGGGGGCCTCGGTGAGGCCGAGGGCCCGGTCTCCGGCCGGGCCCGGGTGGGTGGCGCGCAGGTACCGCAGCGCGCCGTATCCCACTCCCTGCCCGGGGACGGCCCGCAGCCGCTCCTTGACGGCCGGGAGCAGCTCGCTCCAGTCCCCGGCCGCCTCGCCGGGGAGGTCGAGGGCGACGGGGTGGAGGGAGGTGAACCAGCCGACGGTACGGGTCAGGTCGACCTCGTCGAAGAGTTCCGCGCGGCCGTGCCCCTCCAGGTGCACGGCCAGCCGTCCCGATCCGGCCCACGGCCCGAGCGTGCGGGCCAGGGCCGCCAGGAGCACGTCGTTGGGCTGGGTGCGGTAGACGGACGGGACGGCGCGCAGCAGCGCGTCGGTCTCCTCCGCGGAGAGCCCGGCCGAGACCGAGCGTTCGCTGCCCACGGTGTTCGCCCCGCCCGGCAGGTCCACCGGAAGCCGGGTGCCGGCGTCCGCCAAGACGTCCTGCCAGTAGGGGAGTTCCGCGTCGAAACCGCCGTTGGCGGTGTGCTGCGCCAGCCGCTCGGCCCACTGCCGGACCGAGGTCCCCTTCGGGTCGTACTCCGGCTCGGCGCCCCCGGCGATCCGCCGGTACGCCGACTCCAGGTCCTCCAGGAGCACCCGCCACGACACCCCGTCCATCACCAGGTGGTGCGCGGCGATCAGGACCCGCACCGGCGCCTCGGGGGCGCCCGTCCCCACCAGTACGCGCACCAGCGGGCCCGTGCCGAGATCCAGCCCCGCGTGCGTCCGGGCGGCCAGTTCCGCCCAGGCGGCGTCGCCCTCGTCGGGGACGGCGGTGAAGACCGCGTCCACATCGACGGCGGTGCTGATCCGGCCCTCCCACCGGCCGTCCGGGAGCCGGGTGAAGGCGGAACGCAGCGCGTCGTGCCGCGCCAGCAGGGCCGCCACGGCGGCCCGTAGAGCGGCCAGGTCCGTACCGGCCGGGAGGAGGAATCCGGCGCCCATGTTGAAGTGGTGGGGCGCGACGGGGTGCGTGGCGAAGAACCACTCGCGGATCGGTGTCGTGACGACCTCGCCGCTCACCGGGCCCTGTTCGGCGAGGGTCTCGGCCGCGTCCTCGGCGGGCTGGACGGCCTGTGCGAGGGCGGCGACGGTCGGGTGGAGGAAGACGTCGCGGGAGGTGAGGGCGAGTCCGGCGCGGCGGGCGCGGGAGACCACCTGGAGGCTGATGATCGAGTCGCCGCCGAGGTCGAAGAAGTTGTCCTCCACGCCCACCCGTTCGCGGCCCAGCACCGTGGCCCAGATCTCGGCGAGGAGCCGCTCCGTCCCGGTGCGGGGCGCGAGGTGGGTGGCGGGGGCGGTCTCGACCTGGGGCGCGGGCAGGGCGGCCCGGTCGAGCTTGCCGGCGGCGTTGAGCGGTAGCGCGTCGAGGGTGACGAAGGCCGCGGGGAGCATGTGGTCCGGGAGCGTGCGGGCGAGGTGCGCCCGCACCTCGGCCGGGTCGGCCGGCTCCGGGCCGGTGGTGACGAGGTAGGCCACCAGGTACTTGGTCCCCGGCTGGTCCTCGCGGGCGACGACGGCGGCCTGGCCGGTCCCGGGAAGGGCGAGCAGGGCCGTCTCGATCTCGCCCGTCTCGATGCGGTGGCCGCGGACCTTGATCTGGTGGTCGTTGCGGCCCGCGTACTCCAGGGTGCCGTCGAGGTGGCGGCGGACCAGGTCCCCGGTGCGGTAGAGGCGGGCCCCCTGGTCGTAGGGGTGGGCGACGAAGCGTTCCGAGGTCAGGTGCGGCCGGCCGATGTAGCCGCGGGCGAGGCTGCCCGCGAGGTACAGCTCGCCCCAGGAACCGGCCGGGACGGGGTTGAGGGTCGCGTCCAGGACGTAGGCGCTCTTGCCCGCCAGGGGACGGCCGATGGGGACCGTGGTGGCCTTCGGGTCCGGGTTCTCGTGGGAGAACCAGCCGGTGGCGTACACGGTGGCCTCGGTCGGGCCGTAGATGTTGGCGACGGTGGTGTGCGGCAGGGCGCGGCGCGCCTGGTCGAGGAGTGTGGTGGGGAAGGCCTCGCCGGCCAGGATCAGCAGCTTCGGGTCCAGTCGGGTGGTCGGCTCGGCCACCAGCGCCTGGAAGGCGGAGGGGACGGCGGAGACGAGTGTGCCGTCCCAGGCGGGGTGGTCGGTGAGGCTGAGGATGTTGTGGGCGATCTCCAGAGTGCCGCCGGTGGCGAGGGTGCCGAAGAGTTCGAAGACGGAGACGTCGAAGTTGAGGCTGGTGGAGAAGAAGGTGTGGGCGAAGGTGTCTTCGCCGAGGGTGGTGGCCCAGGCGACGAGGCGGGCCATGGCGTGGTGCGGGACGACGACGCCCTTCGGCTTGCCGGTGGAGCCCGAGGTGTAGATGACGTACGCCGCGTTCTGCGGGGAGACGGCGGGGTGTGGCACGGGGCTGTCGTCGGTGGTGCGGGCCGCCTCGACGAGGGCGGCGTCCACGGTGAGGTGGGTGCCGCTGTCGCCGCGCATGTGCTCCAGGCGGTCGGCGGGGTACTCGGGGTCGAGCGGGACGTAGGCGGCGCCGGTCTTGAGGACGGCGAGGGCGGCGACGACCAGGTCGGGGGTGCGGGGCAGGGAGATGCCCACGCGCTTCTCGGGTCCGGCGCCGAGGGCGAGCAGGTGGCGGGCGAGCTGGTCGGCACGCCGGCCCAGCTCCGCGTAGGTGACGGAGGTGTCGCCGTGGCGGAGCGCGACCGCGTCCGGCGCGGCCGCCGTCCGCTCGGCGACCAGCTCCACGACCGTGCGGAAGGCCGCCGGTTCCGGTACGGCCTCGGACGGGGGCAGGAGGGCGGCGCGTTCGGCCGGCCCCAGCATGTCGTGCCGGGCCAGCGGCAGCCCGGGTGCTCGTACGGCCTGCTCGGTGAGGTGCAGCCAGTGGTGGCAGAGCCGGTCCACGGTGGCCGCGTCGAACAGGTCGGAGTTGTACTCGACCTCGGCCGTGAGCCGCCCGTCGGGCTCCGCGAAGAACTCCCACATGAGGTCGAACCGCGAGGAGGACCGGGGCACGGGCTGCCGCCGGGCAGGACGGCCCGCGAAGTCGGGGGCGAGGCCCAGGGAGTTCTGGAGGACCAGCAGAGCCTGGACGAGGGGACTGCGGCTCGGGTCGCGGTCGGCGCCGACCGCCTCCACCACCCGGTCGAACGGGGCCTCCTGATGGGCGAACGCCTCCAGCACCGTGGCGCGGACCTGCCGCAGGAAGGCGTCGAACGACACCCGCTCCTCCACCCGCTGCCGCAGCACCAGGGTGTTGACGAAGAAGCCGACCAGGTCCTCCAGCTCGGGCCGCTCACGCCCGGAGACCACCGTGCCGAGGGCGATGTCCCGGCGGCCGGTGTACCGCGAGAGGACCAGTTGGGTGACAGCGGTCAGCGCCATGAAGAGGCTGGCGCCGCCCTCCCGCGCCACCGCGGTGAGCCGGGCCGTCAGCTCCGCCGGGACCTCGAAGGTGTGCAGGGCGCCCGCCGAGGTGCGCACGGCCGGGCGGGGCCGGTCGGCCGGCAGCTCCAGGGGCTCGGTCCCGGCGAGCTTCTCCCGCCAGTAGGACAGCTGGCCGTCGAAGGCGTCACCGGCCACCCGGTCGCGCTGCCAGGCGGCGAAGTCCGCGTATCGCACGGGCAGCGGCGGGAGTTCGGCCCGCTCGCCGCGTACCGCCCCCGCGTACAGGGTGCTCAGCTCGCGGGTGATCACCCCCATCGACCAGCCGTCCGTGGCGATGTGGTGCATCGAGAGGACCAGCACGGTGGCGCCCTCCCACGCGAGCCGCACCACCAGGACGCGGGCGGGCGGGCCGGTGCGCAGGTCGAACGGGGTGGCCTGCTCCGCCGCCAGCACCCGCCGCAGCTCCTCCTCACCGTCGGCGTCGACGGCGCGCAGGGGCAGTGGGAGCGCGGTGTGCACGGTCTGCGCGCCCTCGGCGAAGGTGGTCCGGAGCGGCTCGTGCCGCGCGACGAGGGCGTCCAGCGCGGTGCGCAGCGCGGTCAGGTCCAGCCCGCCGGCGACCCGCAGCGCGAGACCGGTGTTGTACTCGACGCCGCCGGGCGTGAACTCGTCGAGGAACCACAGGCGTTCCTGCCCGGGGGAGAGCGGCAGCCGCGCCCCGTCGCGGGGCACGGCCGGGATCACCCCGCCGGGCTCGACGGCCCCACCGGCGCCCTCCCGCGTCAGCACGGCCGCCAGCCGGGCCGGGGTCGGGTGGTCGAAGAGGGCCCGGGCGGGCAGGTCGGCG
The DNA here is from genome assembly GCF_011170125.1 of Streptomyces diastaticus subsp. diastaticus. NCBI lineage: Bacteria > Bacillati > Actinomycetota > Actinomycetes > Kitasatosporales > Streptomycetaceae > Streptomyces > Streptomyces diastaticus. The sequence goes on from NZ_BLLN01000002.1 coordinate 1,219,268, forward strand.
CCGAGCGTGCGCCGCAGCCGCGAGGTCGCCTTCAGGGCGGCGACGGAGTCCCCGCCCAGCGCGAAGAAGTCGTCCTCGGCGCCGGCCCGTTCGATCCCGAGGAGATCGGCCCACAGGTCGCACAGGGCGCGCTCGGTGCTGCCGCGTGGCGCCACGTACGCGGCCGCCGCGGTGGTGCCGGGGGCGGGCAGGGCCCGGTGGTCGATCTTTCCGTTGGGGGTGAGCGGCAGCGCGTCGAGGGTGACGAAGGCGGCCGGGACCATGTACTCCGGCAGCGTCCGGGCGAGCCGGGCGCGCAGGGCGGCCGGGTCCTGCGGGGTGGCGGCCACCAGGTAGGCGGTGAGCCGCTTCGCGCCGGGGAGGTCCGCCCGGGCGACGACGCAGGCGCGGGTGACGGCCGGGTCGGCGAGGAGGGCCGCCTCGATCTCGCCCGGCTCGATGCGGTGGCCGCGGATCTTGACCTGGCCGTCGGTGCGGCCGAGGAAGTCGATCCGGCCGTCGGGGCGCCGCCGCACGAGGTCACCGGTGCGGTACAGGCGCCCGCCCGGCCGGTGCGGGTCCGCGACGAACCGGGTGGCGGTGAGGTCGGGCCGGCCGTCGTAGCCGCGCGCGAGGCCGGCGCCGCCCAGGTACAACTCGCCCGGGGTGCCCTCCGGCACCGGCGCCAGGGCGGCGTCCAGGATGTGGGCGCCGGTGTCGTCCATGGGGACGCCGAGCGGGACGTGGCTGTCGCGGGTGTCGGCGGGCGAGAGGGGGCCGCAGACGGCGAAGGTGGTCGTCTCGGTAGGACCGTAGACGTGGACCAGGGTGAGCCGCGGGACGGCCTCCTGGACCCGGGCCATCGCCGCGGGCGAGGCGGCCTCGCCGCCCGTCCAGACCTCGCTGAGGCCGGTGAAGCACTCCGGGTCCTCCTCCGCGAGGAGGTCGAAGAGGGCCTTCGTGAGGAAGACGGCCCGCACCCCGTCCGCCACGGCCCGGCGCAGCACCGGCCCGCTGATCCCCTCCTCGGCGACCGTGACGGTGCCGCCGTTCAGCAGCGGCACCCAGATCTCGTAGGTGGCGGCGTCGAAGGAGTGCGGCGAGTGGAAGAGCACGTGCGCGTGGGCCCCGCCGCGCCAGCGCGAGTCGGCGGCCAGCGCGGTGATGTCCTCGTGGGTGACGGCCACCCCCTTGGGCACGCCGGTCGAGCCCGAGGTGAACATGACGTACGCGAGCGACGCCGGGCGGGGGGCCGCGGCGGGCAGGGGGGAGCTGCCCGCCGCGGTGTCCGGGTCCACCGGCAGCGCCGGGAGCCCGGCCACGGTGGAGCGGTCCCGGTCGGTGAGGACGAGCGAGGAGCGGCTCCGGGTGAGCAGGGCGCGGGTGCGCTCCTCGGGGTCGTCCGGATGCAGCGGGACGTACGCCGCTCCCGCCTTCAGCACCGCGAGCATCGCGACGACCACGTCCGCCGAGCGCGCCAGCAGCAGTCCCACCCGGGACTCGGCGCCCACGCCCCGCGCGACCAGGCCTCGCGCCAGCCCCTCGGCGCGCCGGTCGAGTTCGCGGTAGGTCAGGGTGCGTCCGCCGCACACCACGGCCACCGCGTCCGGACGCGCCGCCACGCGGGCCGCGAACCCCTCCACGACCGTCGCGTGCTGGACCGCCGGCATCGACCGCTCACCCTGGGACATCGTGGACTCTCCGGATTTCTCGAAACTGATGGCGCACGGACACAACGGCTCTGGGAAGGGAAGGCCGGAGCGCGGGCGGCCGCACCGCGGCGGCGCCCGTCCGGCCCCGAGGGGTCAGAGCCGGTACATGGCCCGGCCGCCGTACTGGAGCAGGGTGACGGGGCCGTCGGCCCGCTCCCGGACGAAGCGGCCGGTGATCGGGAGCGCGCCGGGCTCGCCGCTGCGGGCCACGAAGAGGTCGTCCTCGTGCAGGGAGAGGCGGTAGTCGGTGTAGCTCTCGCGGGTCAGCAGGAGGTCGCCGGAGTCGTCGCGGACCACCATCAGCGCCAGGTCGCCGTTGGCGTACGTGCCGAGGTAGTCGGCGAGCGGGGCGCCCTGCGGGGAGTCGGGGACGGGCAGCGCGTAGTGGCCCACGTCCAGCCCGGCCTCGGGCAGCCGCGCGATCAGCGCCTCCCACAGCTTGGGGCCCGCGGTGGAGTTGGCGGTGAGCGCCAGCGCGATCGAACGGCCCGGGTGCAGCCGGAGGTTGCAGGAGGCGCCGCCCACCGCCCCGTCGTGGCCGTACCAGGCGTCGTCGCCGTGGCCGTGGCGCATCAGGCCCAGCCCCCAGCCGTCGGCGAGGCCGAACGGTTCGGCGTCCGGCACGCAGGTGCGCATGGCGAGGACCGCGTCCTCGGGGAGCAGGTGCCGCTGGGGGAAGGTCTCCCGGTCGGCCAGGTGCGGGCGGGCCGCCGTGACCAGGTCGGTGGCGCTGCCGACCAGTCCGCCCGCGGCGGCCAGGGAGAGCGAGGTCATGTGGTCGACGCGCTCGGCCCGCTCACCGCCGGCCCGCAGCGCGTGGCCCTCGGCCACCGGCCGGGCGGCACCGTTCTGGCCGGGGCGCGGGTCGTGCAGGAAGGCCGGTTCGATGCCGAGCGGCCGCAGCAGGCAGCTGTCCATCGCCGTCCACCAGTCCATGCCGGAGGCCGCCTCGACCACCGCCCCGAGCAGGCAGTAGCCGGTGTTGGAGTAGGAGAAGGCACGGCCCGGCGGGAAGAGCGCCGGCTGCTGCGCGCACACCCCGGCGAACCGCCGGTACGACGGGCCGCGCATCTCCGGGTGCTCCAGGCTGTCCACCACCCCGGCGGTGTGGCTGAGGAGGTGACGGACGGTGGCCGTGCCGAGGGCCGGTACGGCGGCGCGCTTCAGGTCGGGCAGGAGCCCGGCGAGCGGCTCGTCGAGGTCCAGGTCGCCGTCGGAGACGAACTGCATCACCAGCTCGGCCGTGAGGAACTTGGTCACCGAGCCGAACGGGAAACCCGTCCGGCTCGTCACCGGCTCGCCGGTGCGGACCGAGGCGAGGCCGGTGGCGTACTCGCTCAGGGTGCCGTCGCGGTGGACGGCGAGCTGCGCGCCGGTCACCCCGTGCTCGCGGACCAGCTCCTCGAAGAGCGCGCCCACCGCCGCGTCACCGGCCGCCTCGCCGGCCCGTACCGCTTCCTCGGCACCCACTGCGCCCACTGCACCCACCGGACCCTTCACGCGATCGTCGTGCCCCGGCGCGGACCACAGCGCGAACACGCCGCGGTGCGGCGTCGACTTCGGGGGCGGCGGGACATGCCTCGCCTGCCTCACCAGACTCCCGTGCGGCGGGTGCCACCGCAATCAGCTTCGACAGCAGCGGAAAGCCGCTGGTCAGAGAGGAGTTGACAGGAACCGGGCCAGGTCCGCCCGGTGCCTGTCGTCAGCCGAGCGCCAGCACCACGCCCGCCGCGGCGCCGAGCACCAGCAGGACGGCGCACACGGCCAGGAAGCGGCGGTTGGCGAGGTTCACCGTCCAGCCCATGCCGACGCGCTTGGGGACCAGCACGGCCGGGTCGTCGGCGTTGAGGTAGACCGTGCCGGCGCCGCGCCAGAACCGGTCGTCGTCCCGTGTGACCAGCCCGGTGTCCTCCTCGCCGCCGGCGGTCGCCGCGCCCCGGGCCATCGGGAGGAAGGGGTAGGCCGCGCCGGCCAGCGCCAGCACCGTCGGCACCCCGACGACCACCGCGAGCAGCGCGCCCGAGCGGCTGCCCGTCCACATCATCGCGGAGAGGCCGAGCAGCATCACGTTGATCAGCGCGCCCACGCCCAGCAGGGAGCGGGCGATCAGGGAGAGCCTGCGGCGGTACTCGGCGGCACTGGCGCGGGGCCGGGAGGCGTCCACGTCGGCGCGGGCACGCAGCACCGCGGCGACCGTGCCGACCATGGTGAGGGTGACCGCCAGCTGGACGAGGACCAGGCTGAAGGCCGACCAGAAGGTGGTGGCGAACTCGCGGTGGACGGTGCCCGACGGGGAGCGCTCCGGCAGCAACAGCGTGTCGGGCAGCTCAGGGTAGGCGAACGCCCCGGCGGTGGCGCTGACGGCGAACACCAGCAGCGAGGGGACCACCCAGAGCCAGGGCATCCGCACCGGGTCGGTGCGCAGCGAGGTGTCCATGGCGGCGCCCTGCCGCAGCTCCCGGTACCAGTCGCCCTCCTCCTTGGCGCGGGTCAGCGCCTGGTGGGCGCGGAACCACAGCACGGCGGCGACCCCGCAGAGCGCCAGCGCCGCGACCGAGCCGACCAGGGCGCTGTCGGTGAGGGCGCCGAGACCGAGCGAGACCGCGGTGAGGACGGCGATGGCGGGCAGGAGCAGGGCGCGGTAGCGCCGGCGCTCCTGGTGGACCTCCGGCGCGTCCGCCCGGCCGGGGGGCACCCGGACGCCGAACGGCACCGAACGGGGGCTCAGTTGCGGGCTCGGCGCGGCGTAGAAGACGGCACCCAGGAGCAGGAGCACCGCGGAATTGACGAGGAGGCTGACGAGCACGGGGTTCACCTGATCCGTCCGACGAAGTCATGGTCATGGCAGTCATGGTCATGGGAGCGGCCTCGCGGGAGCGGCGTCGCCCGGTGCGCGGCCGCGCGGACGCGCGCGCGACACCCTCCGGCAGCCTCCCGTACCGCCGTCCCGTCCGGCAACGGTCTTCGGCGAGCGCCGAATGCGCGTCGCCCGCCGGGCGGTTCTGCCACCATCCGGCTATCCACTTCCTTCCTCCTCTCCCGCCCGGCCGAGGGCGAACCCGTCGAGGGCCGACCGGACGTACGCCGCGACCTCCGCCTCGGGCACGCCCCTCACGACGGCCTCGGCGAGCAGGACGCGCAGCCGGGGCCGCCAGTCGTCGCCCGCCCGCAGTTCGGGCGTCGGCCGGCCGACGTCCGGGTGGACCACCGCGCCGCTCTTGCGGTTGATGCGGATGATCCCCTCCCGGCGCAGCAGGTCGTACGCCTTGTTCACGGTGTGGAAGTTGATCGCGAGATCGACGGCGCACTGCCTGGTGGAGGGCAGTGACTCGCCCGGTTTCAGCGTGCCGTCCGCGATGGCTTCCACCACCCGGTCCCGGATCTGCTGGTAGATCGGGACCTCGCTGTCGAGATCGAGTAGTAGCTGCACGGCTCCAACATATCTGATATACAACTACTAGAACAGATAGCCAGCGTAGAGAAGACGCACGGGACCCACGGGGTCCCCGAGGGAGGGGAAGTTCCCCATGGCACTGATGAAGATCTCCGGCACCGACCTCACCGTGACCTTCAGCGGCTGGGAGCGGATGTGGCTCAAGCGCGACAAGGTGACCGTCCCGCTGGCGGCGCTGCGGCGTGTGGAGCCCGTCCGTGACCCGCTCCGCGAGGCGCACGGCACCCGCAGCGGCATCCAGGTCTCCGGCTTCGCCAAGGTCGGCACCTGGGGCCTGGTCAAGGGTCCGCGCCAGCTCGTCGCCGCCTACCGGGGCTCACCCGGACTGCACGTCCGGCTGGACCGCGCGGCCGCCTCCGCGGACTTCGACGAGCTGGTGCTCTCGGCCGACGACGCCGACCGCCTCGCCGAGGAACTCTCGCACCACCTGGGGAAGAACCGATGAACGAGAACACGCTCCACGACCGCCCGGGCGCCGCCACCGAGGAGACCGGTACGCGGCCGGTGGCGGGCCCGGGCACCCGGATCGAGGTGACCGGTCTGACCAAGCGGTTCGGCGAGGTCACCGCCGTCGACGGACTGAGCTTCGCCGTGGAGCCGGGCGTCGTCACCGGCTTCCTCGGGCCGAACGGCGCCGGCAAGACCACCACCATGCGCATGATCCTCGGCCTGGTCACCCCCACCGAGGGCACCGCCACCGTCGGCGGCCGCCGCTACACGGAACTCGACCGGCCCTCCGACGTGGTCGGCGCCGTCCTCGACACCTCCGCCTTCCACCCCAACCACTCCGCCCGCGACCACCTGCGGATCTACTGCGCCATGGGCGGACACCCGGACAGCCGGGTGGACGAGCTGCTGACCCGCCTCGGCATCGCCGAGCACGCCCACCGGCGCACCCGCACCTTCTCCACCGGCATGAAGCAGCGGCTCAGCCTCGCCACGGCGCTCCTCGGCGATCCGCGCGTCCTGCTGCTGGACGAGCCGAGCAACGGCCTCGACCCCGAGGGCATCGCCTGGCTCCGCACCTTCCTGCGCGAGCTGGCGGCCGAGGGCCGCACCGTCCTCGTCTCCAGCCACGTGCTCAGCGAGGTCCAGCAGATCGTCGACGACATCGTGATGATCCGGCGCGGCAGGCTGGTCGCCGCCGGACCGCTGGCGGACATCGAGCGCTACCGGCCCGCCACGGTCCTGGTGCGCTCGCCCGACGCCGAGCGGCTGCGGACGCTGATCCTCGACGGCACCCGGGGTCCGGCCGCCGAAGTGGTCACGGCCGACGACGGTTCGCTGCGGGTCCGCGGGCTGACCGCCGCCGAGATCGCCGACCTCGCCTCGGCCGCCGGACTGCGGGTGCACGAGCTGAGCGCCGGCAGCACCAGCCTGGAGCAGCTCTTCCTCGACCTGACCCAGGACAGCACCGAACAGCCGGAGCAGAACCGGCGCGACGAGGGGGAAGCACGGTGAACGCGTTGATCAAGGCGGAGTTCCGCCGGCTGACGGCGACCAGGATGTGGCGGTGGGCGCTGCTCACGGCCGTCCTGCTCGGCGGCGGCCTGGTCGGCCTGATGGCGGCCGTGGGGCCGGAGAACTTCACGCCGCCCATGCCCGGGATGCACACCGAGGAGGGCGTGCTCTCCGTCCTCGGGATGCTCGGCTTCACCGTCTTCGTCCCGGCCGCGCTCGGCACGCTGGCGATGACCGCGGAGTACCGCCACCGCACCGCCACGTACACCTTCCTCTTCGCGCCCCGGCGCTGGCAGGTGCTCACCGCCAAGCTGGTCACCTTCGGCGGCGCCGGACTGGTCTACGGGCTGGTCCTGGCGGTGAGCGCGGGCGCCGGGTTGTACGGGGCGCTGGCCGCGCGCGGCGTCACGCCCGGTCTGGCGGCGGGCACCGTGTGGGCGCTGCTGCTGCGGCTGGCCCTGACGATGGCGGCCTACACCCTGCTCGGCGTCGCGATGGGGGCGCTCATCCGCAACATGACCGTCGCCCTCGCCGTGGTCATCGGCTACCTCTACATGGGCGAGCTGATCCTCATGATGATCCCGGGCGTCAACCTGGTCTACCCGCTGCTGCCCGGCGGTGCCACGGCTTCCCTCACCAGCTTCACCTACGTCGCCGACGCCGTCGCCGGCGAACTGGCCACCAGCCCCGTCTCGCTGCTCTCCCCGGTGGGCGGCGGATTCCTGCTGGCCGGTTACGCCCTGGTGGCCGCGGCGGTGGCGGTGCTGGTGCCGATGCGCCGCGACGTGCTCTGAACAAGCGGGAGCGGGTGCCCCGGACTGCACTCCGGGACACCCGCGACGGAACTGGCCCGTGGATCAGGCGGGTACGGCGGTCTGGGCCGCGCCCTGGGGCGCGGCCGGGACCCCGTCCATCTCGCGTATCAGGCTGGCGGGCCGCATGTCGGTCCAGTTCTTCTCGACGTAGTCGAGGCAGGACTGGCGGCTGTCCTCGCCGAAGACGACCGTCCAGCCGTCCGGCACCTTGGCGAACGTGGGCCACAGCGAGTGCTGGTTCTCGTCGTTGACCAGGACGTAGAAGACGCCGTTGTCGTCGTCGAACGGGTTCTCCATGAGTTTCCCTTTCCTCATGTTGGGGTTCCGGTCAGATCCCGGTTCCCGCGGCATGGTCTCCCGGCCGTGTCGACCGGTTCAAAGTGTTTCGCCTGGGGTCGAACCGGCCCAGGCTGGTGCGGTCCGGTGGGGCCGGGGGACGCCGCTGGAGGCGTTCCCCGGCCCCCCTGCCGGATCAGGCGCGCCGCGCGAAGAAGTCGAGCAGTGCGTTGTTGACCTGGTCGGGGCGTTCCAGGTAGCCGTAGTGCCCCGCGTCCGCCACCTCCAGGTACCGGGCGCCGGGTATGGCGTCGGCGACCTCGCGGCCCAGGTGGGGCGGGAGGAGCACGTCGTCGGCGAAGCCGACGACCAGACAGGGCGTGGTGATCCGCCGGTAGGCGGCCAGCCGGTCGGTGGTCATGTCGATGCCGAGCTGGGCCCGGTGGCCCGGTGTCCGGGCGAGCGGGGCCATCTCGAAGATGTCCAGCCAGTCCCGGATCTCCTTGTCCGAGCGCAGGGTGGCGGGGGACAGGTTCTGGACGGCCCGCACCGTCGCGGAGTACAGCGGGGTCATCACCCCGCCCTGGTCGTGGAACTCCCGCTCGGCGCGGGCCTGCGCCCGGCGCATGGCGTCGTCCCGGCCCCGGGTGGCCAACAGCGCCACCTGGCTGACCAGTTCGGGCCGGGCCAGGCAGAGTTCCTGGGCGACGTGGGCGCCCAGCGAGGTGCCCACCACGCGGCACGGCCCGAGTCCGAGGTGCTCGATGAGCCCCGCCGTGTCGGCGACCATGTCGTCGACGGTGAACCCGTCGGCGCAGACGTCGGTCGGCGGTATGCCCCGGTTGTCGAAGGTGACGACCCGGTACCCGGCCGCGCGCAGCGCCGGCACCTGGTGCAGGTGCCAGGAGCGGCCGCCGGCGCCGGAGCCCATCACCATCACCACCGGCTCGCCGTCGCCGCTCTCCTGGTAGTGGAGACTGATTCCGTTGACGTGTGCGATCGGCACAACTGCCCTTCTTTCGTCTTCCGTGGTCCGTCAGACACGCCCCAGGACCTGGGCGGGCCGCGGTGCCGGAGGGTCCGCGCGGTACGGGGCGAAGAGTGCCGCCTCGTCGGGGACCCGGGCGGGGATCGGCCGGGAGACCGTCGTGTGGTTGAGGAAGTGGCGCCAGGTGACGTTGCCCGCGACGCTGGAGCCGCCCCAGCTGCCGCTGGAGAGCGTGGTGGTGAAGGGGACGCCGGCGCTGAGGCTGCCGGTGTTGGTCATCGTCGACTGGTTGACGACGACCCGGCAGTGGGTGACCGCCTCGGCCAGCCGCAGCACCCGGTCCTCGCGCGCGGTGTGCACCGCGCAGCTGTGGCCGAGGCCGCACCGCTCCGCGATGGCCTGCACCAGACGGACCGCCTCACCGAAGTCCCGGTAGGCGCAGAGGGTCAGCAACGGCGAGATCTTCTCCCGCAGCACCGGCTGGTCCTGGGACGGGTCGGCGCAGCGTACGGCGAGGACGGAGACGCGCCGACCGTGCAGGTCGATCCCGGCGGCCTCGGCCAGCTCGGCGGCCGGACGGCCGACCAGGGACCGGTCGAGGGTGGTGCCGTCCGGCCACAGGACCCGGGTCAGCCGCTCCGCCTCCGCCTCGTCGCAGAGGTGCGAGCCGGCCTCCACCAGGCCGCGCTCGAAGGCCGCCGCCACCGAGTGGTGGACCAGGACGTTGCTCTCCGAGGAGCACGAGGTGCCGTGGTTGAACCCGGCCCCGTGGTGCACCGCCGCCACCGCCGCCGCGAGGTCCGCCGTCTCGTCCACGACGACCGTCGGGTTGCCCACCCCGGCTCCGATCGCGGGCGTACCACTGCGGTAGGCGCGGCGTACGGTGCCCGAGCCGCCGATGGCGACCACCGAGTCCGCCTCGGCCATCAGCAGCGACCCCGCCTCCCGGCCCGCCTCGGGCAGGCAGATCAGCAGGTCCGGGGGAGCGCCCACCGAGGCGAGGGCGGCCCGCATCACGTCGACCGTGGCCCGCGCGCTGCGGTGGGCCCGGGGGTTGGGGCTGAAGACGGCGGCGTTGCGGGTCTTCAGCATCGGCAGGGCGTTGCAGATGATGCCGGGGGCCGGAGCCGTCGCGGGGCTCGCCACCGCGATCACGCCGAGCGGCTTGGCGATCCTGAGCAGGCCCAGTGCCGGGTCCGACTCGACCACGCCGACGGTGCGGGCGCCGTGCAGGTCGTGCAGGATGCCCAGCACCCGCCTGCGCTGGAGGGCGTACAGGTCCTCGGCGTCCCCGAGGCGGGTCTCCCGGTGACTCAGCCGGGCCAGGCGGCCGGCCGTCTCCTCCTGGTAGCAGTGCCAGCCGACGGCCGCGACGGCCCGGTCGGTCTCCGCCTGCGACCACGAGGCGATCTCGGCCTGGGCGGCTCTGGCCCGGTGGACCACGTCCTCCACGGATTCCCTGATCACGACTCTCCCCCAAGGGCGCTCGCTGGGAAGCGGTCTCCCTGGAGTGCACGGGGGACGCGCCTTCGTCTCGGGGCGCCGGGGGGCTCCCGGGGCTCCCGCAGAGAACTTCACGTTCCTGCCGGCGCAGCGTAGGTCCGCCGATTCACCCCCCGCCACAGTTTCGGTCCTCGGCAAACCCCGTCGGGAGCGGGGACGCGGCGGCCCGGCCGGTCCGCTGCCGACGGGGCCGGGACGGGGCCGCCGCCGGCCCCGACGGCGTGCGAGGCCACGCGTGCCGACCGCGTGGGCGGGGCGACGGAACGGTGAGAACCAGCCACGGGCAGCCTTCCGCAGCGACCGGAACGGCCCCGCCGGGCGCCGGGGCCCGACCGGTCCGGGACCGCCGCGATGGCCGGGACACGCCCCCCGGCAGCCCCCTCCGGGCGGGCCCGTGCCCGCCGAGTCCCTCTCCGGGCGAAGTGGGCGGAGGCTCCACCGAGACCCCGGTCCACGCGCCCAACCTCGTCACACGTAGTGATGGCGCCACCACGCCACCGGGTGCCGGTGCCCCCGTCCCCGGCCGCGCCCGGCTGAAACGGAAAGCCGGGAACGAGGCTGGGATCTTTCCCGGTCCCTCACGAGGTCCGCACCTGAAGAATTCATGATCGGCGTGGTGAATCGGCCATGGCGCCTCAAGGAACGCGGCACTGTCCGCGCGCCACCCGCCGTGGCACCGTCTGGCATGAGTCTGGACAGGAGCGGCCGCACGCGGGCGCCCCTGGCACCAACACCGCGAGGTATCCGCGCGCACGGCACCTGCCCTCCCCCGGAGACCGTCCGGCCGGGCGGGCAGCGGTACGGCGCTCCACCGTGAACCGGTGGAGGCGGACCGGCCGCGCGCCTGGCGCTCGGGTCCACCACTCATCAACGGGGGAAACACATGCAGAGGATTCACTTCTCAGCGGCTGACCTGGCCCGCACGCGTCTACAGAGCACGCTCGGGCCGGTCGCCGAGGGGATCTTCGCGCTCGGCGCGCTGGCCCACTCACGTAACGCGGAGTACGCCCGATGGCGTGGTGAGACCCTGGCGAGGCTCCGCGACACCTACTCCCTCAACCGTCCTCTGCTGCCCCTGCTCCGCTCGCTGCGCGCCCCCGACGACCTGCTCTTCCTCCTGGACTCCTCGCCGCAGGCCGACACCTCGGCGCTCTCCGCGCTCCACCTGAGCCGGACTGAGGTGACCCGGCTGGCCGTGGACATGTGGCGGGCGGGCGGCGCCCCCTACTGGGACCGCGTCCTGGAGCACCTCGACCACGAGTGCGCCGAGCACGGCCGGATCGTGATGACCGGCGGTGTGGAGCGCTTCCTCGCCACCCTCCACCCGAGGATCGTGTGGAACCCGCCGGTGCTGGAGATCCACGACGGCCCGGAGCGCGACATCCACCTCAAGGGGCGCGGCCTGCTGCTGAGCCCCTCCGCCTTCCTGCCGGGTCTGGTGGGCCGCGCGCTGCACGCCGAACGCGACAGCGGTCAGCCCGCGCTGGTCTTCGCCGTCCCCTCCGACGTCTCCCGGCTGTTCGCCCCGACCGACGAGGTGGACGCGATCAGCGGGGAGGCCCTGCGGGCACTGGTCGGCCAGACCCGCGCCGCCGCCCTGCGCGCGCTGACCAGCACCTGCACCACCAGCCAGCTCGCCGCGCGGCTCGGTGTCTCGCCGGGCAGCGCCAGCCAGCACGCCTCGGTACTGCGGGAGTCGGGGCTCATCACCACTCGCCGGGTCCGCAACTGCGCGCTCCACTCGGTGACCCCGCTGGGCATGGCGCTCCTCGGCGGCCGGCTGCGCACACCCGCGCCGGCCCCGCTGCACGTCACGAGCCCGGCCGCCTGAACCACTCCGGCCGCCGTACGGGTACCCTCCAGGCCCGGTGCGCCACCGGCCAGTTGTTTCGGGCCCTGCCGAAAGCGGGTGACCGCGCCATGAGATTTTCATGGCCCCTTGGTGACCCGCGGGGCTGTCCGGCGTTCACCGGAGTCGCACAGAATCGCTGCAACGGAACCCCGATCCGGGGGTATCGGGGGAGGCGCCGCACACAACCGGCGCACCCCACGGATGAAAGGGACACCACCACCATGAGCTCTGCCACGCTCTCCGCCCCGCGCTCCGACGGCGCGGCCACCTCCTCGCGCACCCTGATCATCGAGGACCTGGAGACCCTGCCCGAGCACGGCACCGCCCTCTTCACCATCTGCATCGCCGCCTCCCCGGCCGCGCCGGGCCCGGCCACCCGCGAGCAGCACCAGGCATGACCGTCCTCGGGGGACGCGGCCGTGAGCCCGCCGGTGGCCGCGTCGGGCCGATCGGCCTGAAGAGTCATCTGCGGGCGACCGTGGTACCGGGCGAAGCGGCGTACCTGGTCTCCCAGCGCGGGGTCACCGCGCTGCGCGGGACCCCGGCCGAGGTGCTGGTCCCCCTGCTCGACGGGACCCGCGACCAGGCCGCGGTGATCAACGACGCCGGGCCCGAGCTGACCGCCGAGGAGGCGGCCGGCTCGCTGCGCGCACTCGACGCGGCGGGCCTGCTCCGCGTGCGTACCCCCGAGACGGCCGACCCGGCCACCGAGGCCTACTGGGACCTCGCCGGACCCGGCGCCCCCGACGCCCTGGCCGCCCTGGCCGGGACGGCGGTGGCGCTCGTCCCGCTCGCCGGCACCGACCCCGCCGGGGTCGCCGAGGCGTGCCGCGCCTCGGGCCTGACGGTGGCCGGCACGGCCGAGGAGGCCGACCTCTCCCTCGTCCTGTGCGACGACTACCTCGACCCGGAACTCGCCGGGGTCGACGCCCGGCAGCGCACCGCGGGCACCCCCTGGCTGCCGGTCCGGCTGGGGTCGGCCGCGCTCTGGCTCGGACCCGTGCTGCGTCCGCACGACGGCCCGTGCTGGCACTGCCTCGCCACCCGGCTGCGCGGCCACCGGCACGCCGAGTGGCCGCTCCAGCGCGCGCTGGGGCAGGACGGCCCCGTGCGCCGCCCGCACGCCACACTCCCGGCCGGCCGCGCCGTCGCCACCCACCTGGCCGTCCTGGAGGCGGCCAAGTGGCTGGCCGGTGCCCGCGGCGCGAGCCACGACGGGCTGACCACCCTGGACACGGTGACGCTGGCCACCACCACCCACCCCACCGCCCGGCTGCCGCAGTGCGCGGTCTGCGGCGACCCGAGGCTGACGGCCCGCCGGATCGAGGCGCCGTTCGTGCCCGCCTCCCGCCCCAAGGCCGCCGGAGACCTCAACGGCCACCGGGCGCTGACCCCCGCCCAGATGCTGGAGCGGTACGGCCACCTGGTCGGGCCCGTCACCGGCGTCGTCAAGGAGATCCGCCGGGCGCCGGGCAGCCCCGGCTTCATCAGCGCGTATCTCTCCGGGCAGAACCTCGCCATGCGCAGCGGCACCCTCGCCGGACTGCGGGCGGGGCTGCGTTCGCTCAGCGGTGGCAAGGGGCTCAGCGACACCGAGGCGCGGACCAGCGCGCTCTGCGAGGCCGTCGAGCGGTACAGCGGGACCCGGCAGGGCGACGAGCCGGTGGTGCGGGAGACCTACCGCGCGCTCGGCGACGAGGCCGTCCACCCGAACGCGTGCCAGCTCTTCCACGAGCGGCAGTTCGCCGACCGCGACCGCTGGAACTCAGGCGGCTCACACCTCCACCACGTGCCGCGCCGGTTCGACGAGGAGAGCCCCACCGAGTGGACCCCGGTCTGGTCGCTGACCCACCGGCGCCGCCGGCTGCTGCCGACCTCGTTGCTCTTCTTCGGCGAGCACGAGGCGCCGGACGGGCTGTGGGCCGATTCCAACGGCAACGCCGCCGGCAGCAGCCCCGAGGACGCGCTGGTCCAGGGGTTCCTGGAACTGGTCGAGCGGGACGCCGTCGCCCTGTGGTGGTACAACCGCACCCGTCATCCCGCCGTGGACCTCGACGCGTTCGGCGAGTCGTACATCGAGCGGCTGCGCGCCGGGTACCGGTCGGTGGGCCGCGAGGTGTGGGCGCTGGACCTCACCAGCGACCTCGGCATCCCGGTGGTCGCCGCGCTCTCCCGGCGCACCGACAAACCGGCCGAGGACATCGTCTTCGGCTTCGGCGCCCACTTCGACCCCCGGGTGGCGCTGCGCCGGGCCCTGACCGAGATGGGCCAACTGCTGCCGCTGGTCGGCGAGGTGACCGCCGACGGAGGCGGCTACCGGGTCACCGACCCCGAACCCCTCGACTGGTGGCGCCACGCCACCGCCGCCAACCGCCCCTACGTACGACCGGACCGGGCGGCCCCTGCCCGCACCCCGGACCACTGGTCCTACACCCCCGCCGGTGATCTTCTCCAGGACGTCAGGTCCATTACGGAACTATTGCGATCACGCGGCCTGGAGCTGCTGGTCCTGGACCAGACCAGACCGGACCTGGAACTTCCGGTTGTCAAGGTCCTGGTACCCGGACTCCGTCACTTCTGGCCCCGGTACGCCCCCGGCAGGCTGTACGACACGCCGGTGGAGCTGGGGTTGCGGACCGAGCCGTGCAGGCTGGAGGAGCTGAACCCGACGCCCCTCTTCGTCTGATTCCGGTTGGCCCGGAACGCGTGCCGCCTCACCGGCGCCCGGACACCGCGCGCCGACGCCTCGCCATGATCCCGGCACAGTCTCCCCGCAGATCACTTACGCTCCTTGCGTAGCACGGAGGTTCGACGGGGGAAAGGCTGCGTACGGATGAGACGGGGCGATGACGAACCACTGGAGGATTCCGGGTCGACCGGGAAGGCGAGACCGGACACCGAGGAGGAAGCCGCCACACCGGGAGCACGGGCCGACCACCTGTACCTCCCGGCGCCGAGACTGGCCCGGATCATCCTGGTCGTGGTGCTGCTCGGCTACCTCAGCGTCACCGCGATCAACCTCGCCGCGGCTCCGCACACCCGGTTCTCGCTGGTGCTCTCCTTCGTCTGCCAGGCCGGGGTCTTCCTGCTCCAGATCCGCCATTCGGGCGCGGGTGCCCGGCACGCGCCGCTGTGGGGGCGGTGCGTCACCCTCGGCTGCCAGGCGGCGCTGACCTACGTACCGCTGATCTTCTTCCGGTCCCAGTGGGGCTCGATGGCCGGCTTCCTCGCCGGGTCGCTGCTGCTCCTGCTGCCGCCGCGGCGTGCCTGGCCCGCCTACGGCCTCGTCGGCTCGACCATGGCGATCCCGCCGCTGCTGGAGGGCCTGCCGCTGCGCGACGCGTTCTACCTGGCGCAGTCCAGCCTGCTGACCGGGCTGGTGGTCTACGGGCTCTCGCGCCTGGCGGAACTGGTCAAGGCGCTGCACGACACCCGGATCGAGCTGACCCGGATGGCGGTCACGCAGGAACGGCTGCGCTTCGCCCGAGACCTGCACGACCTGCTCGGCTACAGCCTCTCCGTGATCACTCTGAAGAGCGAGCTGATCCACCGCCTGGTGCCCAGCCACCCCGAGCGGGCCATGGAGGAGGTCGGCGAGGTCCTCGCCGTCTCCCGGAAATCCCTCGCCGACGTGCGTTCGGTCGCCGCCGGCCTGCGCGGGATGTCGCTGGAGCAGGAGCTGGCCTCGGCCGAGTCGCTGCTGCGGTCCGCGGATGTCACGGTCCACAGCGACATCCGGCTCGGCGAGATCGATCCGCAGGTTGACACGGTGCTGGCGGCGGTCGCCCGAGAGGCGATCACCAACCTGCTGCGCCACTCGCGGGCCTCGGTCTGCGCCATCACGTCCGTCCAGGACGACGGCGTGGTCCGGCTCCGTATCTCCAACGACGGGGTCGACCCCTCCTACCGCGACGTCTCGCCGCACAGCGGCAGCGGTCTGGGCAACCTGGAGACGCGGCTGGGGGCGGTCTCCGGCCGGCTCTCCGTCTCCCGGGCGGGGGACGAGACCTTCACCCTCATCGCGGAGGTACCCGCGCACCCGGCCCCCGGGGCCCCCGCCCGGAGGGCCGAGGCGTACGCCCAGGGCCCCACCGCCTGACCGCACCAGCAACCCCCGAACGAACCTGAGGAGCGGCCTCCATGGCGATACGCATCCTGCTGGCCGAGGACATGCACATGGTCCGCGGCGCCCTGGTCGCCCTGCTGAACCTGGAGAACGACCTGGAGGTCGTCTGCGAGGTCGGCCGCGGCGACGACATCGTGCCGAGTGCGCTGGAACACCGGCCGGACATCGCGATCATCGACATCGACCTGCCCGGGATCGACGGGCTCACCGCGGCGGCGCGGCTGCGCGAGTCGCTGCCCGAGTGCCGGACGTTGATCCTGACCAATCTCGGGCGTCCCGGCACCCTGCGCCGTGCCCTCTCGGCGCACGTCTCCGGCTACCTGCTCAAGGACGCCCCGCCGCACGAACTGGCCACCGCCGTACGGCGGGTGGTGGCCGGCCACCGGGTCATCGACCCCCAGCTCGCCCTCTCGGCGTGGGACGGCGCCGACAGCCCGCTCACCGAGCGGGAGACGGAAGTGCTGCGGCTGGTCGCGCAGGGCTGGGAGCCGGGCGAGATCGCCAAGGAGCTGCACCTTTCGGCCGGGACGGTCCGCAACTACCTGACCACGGTGGTCTCCAAGCTCAACGCCCGCAACCGGGTGGACGCGATCAGGATCGCGCAGGCCTCCGACTGGTTGCTGTGAGGCCGCCCGGCGGCGGCCGGGGGGCTTTGGGGTCAGGAGACCGCCGGCGGCTCCCCCGCCGGGGCGGGGCGCGGCCCGTGGACCGGCGCGGCCATCCCGGCGGCGGTCAGATAGCCGATCACCCCCGTGGGCACCACGCCGGGTACCGGCAGCACGTCGGCGGCGGCCTCCGGGGTCACGGGCCAGCCCAGCAGCGAGGCGACCAACGCCGCCTCCGGCCGGTGCAGCAGGACACGGTGCGAGGCGGCCGCCGAACTCAGCGCGAAGCCGCCGCTCTCCGGGGTCAGTGAGACCTCGTCCATCAGCCGCATCGCCTGCCGGGGCGGCGGCCGGACCGGGACGAACGGGGCGGGCCGGACCACGGGAACGGCCGAAAGCAGCGGTCCGCCCAGATCGTCGATGGCCAGGGTGCGCACCACGAGGTGGGAGATGCCGCCCAGAGCCCGGGCCAGCGCGGGGTCGTCGCTGCCGACCGGGAGCGCTCCCCGCGGCGCGGACGCTTCGCGGCGCCCCGGGGCGAGGTTGGCGAGCAGCACGGGCCCGAGCTGCATCCGCCGCAGCGCCTCCCGTACCAGCGGGGACGCCTCGGCCACCCGGTCGGTGCCGTTCGGCCCGGTCAGGACGATTCCGTCACCGGAGGCGTCGTCCTCGATGCCGATGTCCTCACCGAGGGACCAGAGGTGCATCGCGCTGTGCCCGTCCGCCTTTCTCACGCTGCCCCTCGGTCCGTTGCGTGCAAGCTGTTTACTCGCCAGTATCCCGGGTCGCCCGCTGTGCCGGGCAGCGAGGGAATCACCAATCAGACATGCGGATTTCATGGCCGCGCCACCGCGCGCCGGATTGATCGGAGCACGCGCACGGCATATGCCGCGCCGGCGGAGCCGTCACCCGGGAGACGGGACGGCGCCCGTCCCGCCGCCGTTCCCCTCTTCCGCTCCCGCTCCCGGACCCGTCATCCACCGGTCGGGGTGTGCCGTGCGGCGGCTGGTGCGGGAGCGGTCGGCCTGCTCGCGGAGGAGCGCGGCCGCCTCGGTGGCGTCGCGGAGGTGGGCGGTGACCGTCTTGGATGCGCCGGTGTCGACGTGCAGGTCGGCGACGCCCTGGTGGCGCTGCCACGGCCCCTGTTCCAGCCGGACACTCTGCACCTTGGCGTGCGGGACGAGAGCGACGGTGCGGTGGAACAGGCCGTGCCGGGCGGCGAAGAGGCGGTCGGTGACCGCGAGGCCGTACCCCCGCCACCAGGCCGGTACGCACCAGGCCGCGCGGCCCGGCGGCGGGAGGAACTCCTCGGGCACCTCGGCGCCCGCGAGAACCCGCGAGATGATCTCCCGCGCCGTCGCGCGGTCGGCCACCGGCAGCAGCACCCCGTTCTGCGAACCGGCGACGTCCAGCTCCACGCGTACCCAGCCGAGCCGCCGCCACAGCCACGGCTCGACGACCCGTACCGTCTGCACCCGGCCGGGCGGCACCGTCTCGTGCGAGCGGTCGAGCAGCCCGTGGTCCAGCCGCAGCCCGTCGGGGGACTCACCGAGCGTCCAGTCGTACTCGCGGACGAAGCGCCCCGCGCTGGTGGCCCCGGCGGCGCCCAGCAGCGGGAGGCCGGCGGCCAGTACCGTCCACAGGTTGTGGGTGGCGAACCAGAGGAACCCCGGCACGATCAACGCGCCGACCAGCGACAGCCAGGTGGTCGCCGTCAGCAGCAGGGAGACGGCGAGCATACGCGGCGCCACCCGGACCAGTCGCCGTACCGGCGCCTCTCCGACCTCGCCCGCCGTCTCCGGGGCGAACCCGGCCGCGCGCGCCAGCAGTTCGGCCCGCAGGGCGCGCGCGTCCGGCTCACCGAGGTAGGCCAGTTCGTCCTTGCTGCTGGTGCCGATGACGTCCATCTTCAGCTTGGCCACCCCGAGGAAGCGGGCGAGCAGCGGCTGCGTCACGTCGACCGCCTGCAGCCGGTCGAGCCGGATGTGCGCGGTACGCCGGAACAGCACTCCCGTCCGGATGCGCAACTCCGTGTCGGTCACCGAGAAGTGGGTCACCCACCAGGAGAGGAAGCCGTACAGCGCGGCGGCCGGCAACAACACGCCGAGCCCTAGCAGCAAGGTGCTGGTCGCCAGATCACTGACATGCCGGTACGCGCTGCCCGGATCGTGCAGTGCCCACCCCGCCAGGAGCGCCACCGGCGCCCAGGCCCGCCGCAACGGCGTGACGGGGTGCAGACGACGCTCGCCGGAACCGGGCCGGCCGGCGGAGACGGGTGCCTGGCCGGAGGCGTCGCCCACGGGCCCGGCGGCGCGGGCCGGCCCGGTGCGCCGGGGCCCGTCCTCGGCGGCCTCGTCGTGGGGCGGGCCCGACGCCTCGTTCACAGGCCCGCCGAGCGGGCCTCGCCCAGTTCGGTGAGGCGGTCGCGGAGGCGTTCCGCCTCGGACGGGTGCAGGCCGGGGATGCGGGCGTCGGTCGCGGCGGCCGCCGTGTGCAGCTGCACCCCGGCCAGGCCGAACCGGCGTTCCAGCGGGCCGGAGGTCACCTCGACCAGTTGCATCCGGCCGTACGGCACCACCGTCTGTTCGTGCCAGAGCACGCCCCGGCTGATCAGCAGGTCGTCGGCGCGCTCGGCGTACCGCCACGAGCGCCAGTTCCGGGCCAGCAGGGGCCAGCCCCACGGCAGGACCGAGAGGGGAACCAGCGCGAACAGGGCCCAGCCGGGACCGGCCAGCAGGCCGAGCGCCACCCCGGCCACCAGGGCGAGCCCCACCGACCAGGCGACCAGCAGCAGCCGGCGCATCACCAGCAGTCCCGGCGGCAGCGCGGTCCACGCCGGGTCGCCGCAGGGGCCCTCCGGTGCTGTGCCGCCGGCCGCCGCTCCGCCCGCCGCAGTCCCGCTCCCCGTCTCCATGGCCCCAGCCTAGATGCGAGAGACTGACTCCATGACGGAGACGATGATCGGCATCGGCGGCGGCGCGGAGAGCACCGACATGGTGCTCAACATCGGCCCCCAGCACCCCTCCACCCATGGTGTGCTCAGGCTGCGCATCGTGCTCGACGGGGAACGGGTCGTCTCGGCCGAACCGGTCGTCGGCTACATGCACCGGGGTGCCGAGAAACTCTTCGAGGCGCGTGACTACCGGCAGATCGTCATGCTCGCCAACCGCCACGACTGGCTGTCGGCTTTCTGCAACGAGCTGGGTGTGGTCATCGCGGTCGAGCGGATGCTCGGCATGGAGGTGCCCGAGCGGGCCGTCTGGCTGCGGACGCTGCTGGCCGAGCTGAACCGGGTGCTGAACCACCTGATGTTCCTCGGCTCGTACCCCCTCGAACTCGGCGGCATCACGCCGATGTTCCACGCCTTCACCGAGCGCGAGGAGCTCCAGGCCGTCATGGAGGAACTCTCCGGCGGCCGGATGCACTACATGTTCAACCGGGTCGGTGGCCTCAAGGAGGACCTGCCGGCGGGCTGGCCCGGGCGTGCCCGTGCCGCCGTCGCCGGCGTCCGGGCCCGCATGGACGTCTTCGACCGGCTCGTCCTCGGCAACGAGATCTTCCGCGGCCGTACCCGGGGCATCGGAGTCCTCAGCCAGGAGCACGTCCACGCCTACGGGGTCAGCGGCCCCATCGCCCGTGCCTCCGGCGTCGACTTCGACCTGCGCCGCGACGAGCCCTACCTCGCCTACGGGGAGCTCGCCGACGTCCTGGAGGTCGTCACCCGGGAGGAGGGCGACTGCCTGGCCCGCTTCGAGTGCCTGCTGGAGCAGACCTACAACTCCCTCGACCTCGCCGACGCCTGCCTCGACCGGTACGCCGAGCTGCCGCCCGGCCCCGTCAACCAGCGGCTGCCCAAGGTGCTGAAGGCCCCCGAGGGCCACACCTACGCCTGGACCGAGAACCCGCTCGGCATCAACGGCTACTACCTGGTCAGCAAGGGGGAGAAGACGCCCTACCGGCTCAAGCTCCGTTCCGCCTCGTACAACAACATCCAGGCGCTGGCCGTCCTGTTGCCGGGCACCCTCGTCGCCGACATGGTCTCCATCCTGGGCTCGCTCTTCTTCGTGGTCGGGGACATCGACAAGTAGGCGGGACAGGGCGCGCGGGAGACTCCGGGCCCGCCTCCACCACCGGACCGACGACCGCCGCGCGGCCCGTGCGGCCCGCCGTGCCCGGTCCAGCCACCGGGCCCGGAGCCGCCTCATCCGCCCCCGCCTCCCGGGTCGGTGCCGGGGGGCGGCGGTTCCGTGGTGCGCGGCGGCGGTTCCGAGCCGAGGGGCGGCAGTTCCGTGCCGACGGGACAGAGCAGCCAGCCGAAGTCGCCGAGGCCGCCGCGGGCCGTCAGCTCGGCCGCCTCACCGGCGCCGCTCAGCGCCCGGACGTACGCGGCCGGGTCGGTGGAGGCAAGCGAGAGCGGGGGGCGACCGCCGTGGACGCCGAGGCCCTGGAGGGCCTCGCGCTGGGTGAGCAGGGCGGGGCCGGGGCCGGCGGCGGCCCCGGGGGTGGCGGTGAACGCCGCCGCACAGGCGTCCAGGGCCACATGTGCGGTGAGGTCGCAGGAACCGTCCGGCACCGGGCGGGTCTCGCGGCCCTCCCGGAAACCGGAGAGCGTCCCGAAGGGCGGCCGGGCCGCGCGCTCGTGGGCGTAGTCCACGGCCACGGCGACACCGCGGCGCACCGTCCCGGTGGCCGCGGCCCAGGCGGCGTCCCGAGGCGCGCCGATCTCCGCGCGCGTCCCGGGAGCGGCACCGGCCAGCGGCCACCACCGCCGCAGCCAGTCCCGCTCCCCGGCCGACGGTTCGGGTCCCAGGCGCTCCGTGCCGTCCGGCGCGACCTCCACCAGGCGTACCCTCCCGTCGGGAGCGACCTCGGCGACCTCGGCGGGAACGTTGTCCAGCCACTCGTTGGCGAAGAGCAGCCCCGTCACGCCGTCGGGCGGGGCGGCCCGCCACTCGACCCGCGGGTCGAGGCCCCGCGGCCGGCCCACGGCCCGTTCCACCGCGACCACCCTGGTCCGGTCCGCCAGCTCCGGAGGCAACGCGCGAAGCACCCCGGCGCACAGCTCACCCCGGCCCGCGCCCATGTCGACGAAGGCCAGTTCCGGCGGTCCGCCGAGCGACCGGTCGACCGCGCCGAGCAGCCGGGTCACCGCCCGGGCGAACAGCGCAGAGGCGTGCACCGACGTCCGGAAGTGCCCGGCCGGACCGGCCGCGCACCCGTAGAACCCGCCCGGCCCGTACAGCGCCTCTTCCGTCGCCGACCGCCACCCGCGCCACTCGTCCTCGCCCGTCATCCGGCCAAGGCTAGAGACTCCCGCGGCCCACCCCGCCCGCGGTTCCGCTCCGGGGGCGGAAGGCGGGGACGTGCGGCGTGGCCAGGGGGTGTGTGCGGCGGGCATCCACCTAGGGGAGTACGCCCGGCGGACACGGATCGGACCTCCGGTTGACCCGGGCGCTTCGGCGACCTGCCTACGCTGGGTCACGTGCAGCGTCTCTACGATCTCATCCGCCGACACCCCACGTGGGTCGACTGCTTCTGGGCCGTCGTCCTGCTCGGTGTCAGCTCGATGGAGCTGCTGCCGGCCGACCCGGACCACCCGCGACGGATTCCCCTCGTCCCGCACGCCGTGATCGTCGGTGTCTTCTGCGTGACGCTCGCGCTGCGCCGGAAGGCGCCCGAGCGGACGCTGCTCCTCGCCGTCGCCGGAGGCGTGGCCCAACTCGTGCTGAACGTGCCGGTGATCCCGGCCGACTTCGCGATGCTGGTGGTCATCCACACCGCCGCGGCGCACGGCGCGAAGTGGTCCTCGCGGCTGGCGCTCGCCGGCGGGCTGCTCGCGGCGCCGCTCGCCCAGGCCCGCTGGCCGCTGGAGAGCGGGGGTACGGCGGCCCGGCTGTTCTGGGCGGCCGTGATGACGGTGCCGTTCGTCCTCGCGTGGGTGCTGGGCGACTCGCTGCGCACCCGCCGGGCCTACTTCGCGCAGCTGGAGGAGCGGGCCGACCGGCTGGAGCGGGAACGCGAGGCGCAGGCCAAGATCGTCGTCGCCGCCGAGCGGGCCCGCATCGCCCGGGAGCTGCACGACGTGGTCGCCCACAACGTCTCCGTCATGGTGGTCCAGGCCGACGGTGCCGCGTACGTCATCGACGCCGCCCCCGACCAGGCCAAGACCGCCCTGGAGACCATCTCCACCACCGGCCGGCAGGCGCTCGCCGAGATGCGACGGCTGCTCGGCGTGCTGCGCAGCGACGGCCAGCCGGACACCGGCGAGTACGTACCGCAGCCCGACGCCGACCAGCTCGGCGAGCTGATCGAGCAGGTTCGCGCCTCCGGGCTCACCGTCGACTACCGCGTCGAGGGCTCGCCCCGCCCCCTGCCCAGCGGCGTCGGCCTCACCGCCTACCGCATCGTCCAGGAAGCCCTGACCAACACCCGCAAGCACGCCGGTCCCGACGTGGGCGCCAGCGTCCGGCTCGTCTACTTCGACGACGGCGTCGGTGTCCTGGTCGAGGACGACGGCGCCGGAGCCCCCCGCGAGCTGTACGGGGAGGGCGGCGCCGACGGTCAGGGCCAGGGGCTGATCGGGATGCGGGAACGCGTCGGCATGGTCGGCGGCACGCTGGACGCGGGCCCGCGCCCGGGCGGCGGCTTCCGCATCAGCGTCCTGCTCCCGCTGAAACCGGCGGGGTGACATCCTCGGCGGACCGCCCGGACGAGCGGCCCCCGCCCGCGAGGCCGCCCCTCGCCGGCACCGGGAAGGACCGGTCCCGGCCTGGCTCCGCCAGGCACCGTCCCGGAAGTACGGCGCGGGACAGCAGTACGACGCAGGACCCGAACAGGACAGGGAAGGGATTCGCATGGCGCCGATCCGCGTGATGCTCGTGGACGACCAGACGCTTCTGCGCACCGGCTTCCGCATGGTGCTCACGGCCCAGCCGGACATGGAGGTGGTCGGGGAGGCGAGCGACGGCGCCGAGGCGATCGAGGTGCTGCGGTCCACCGCCGTCGACGTGGTGCTGATGGACGTGCGGATGCCGCGCCTGGACGGGGTGGAGGCCACCCGGCGGATCTGCGCCGCCGAGAACCCGCCGAAGGTGCTGATCCTGACCACCTTCGACCTGGACGAGTACGCCTTCACCGGCCTCCGGGCCGGTGCCAGCGGGTTCATGCTCAAGGACGTTCCTCCTTCCGAACTGCTCACCGCGATCCGTTCCGTGCACAGCGGTGACGCCGTGGTCGCGCCGTCGACCACGCGCCGCCTCCTCGACCGGTTCGCGCCGATGCTCCCCGACGCGGCCGCCGCCCCCCGGCACGCCGGACTGGACCGGCTCACCGGCCGGGAGCGCGAGGTGATGATCCTCGTCGCCCAGGGCCTCTCCAACGGCGAGATCGCCGCCCACCTCGTCCTCTCCGAGGCCACCGTCAAGACCCACGTCGGCCGCATCCTCACCAAGCTCGGTCTGCGCGACCGCGTCCAGGTCGTCGTCCTCGCCTACGAGACGGGCCTGGTCCGCGCCGGCTCCGGGGGGAGCGGACCCGCCCGCTGAGGCGGCGGCCTGCTCACCCGGCCGCCGCCACCCGCCGGGCGAACGTCTCGGCGGCCTCGGCGACCTCCGTGGGCGTCCACGCCAGTCCCGGCCCCGCCACCGTCACCTCGGCCACCGAGACGCCGGGCGCGTCCCCCGGCATCCAGCGGCGGAACAGAGCCGTGCCCGTCTCCTCGGCCAGCTCCGTGACGGCCGCGTCCAGCACCTGGGCCTCGTAGGGCAGCCAGACCTGGAACTGGTGCGTGTGGACCGGGCGCGGGTGGATCCGGAACCAGGGTGCCCCGGCCGCCGCGAACCCCTCGCCGATCGCCTCGGCGACCTCTCGGGCCTTGGCCACGTACGAGGGGAGCAGCGGCAGGACCGTCTCCAGGCCGTGCAGGGCCGCGAGGGCGGTGGGGAACTGCTGGAAGAGCTGGCCCCCGTACCGGTGGCGCCAGACCCTGGCCTCGTCCACCAGGTCGGCCGGGCCCGCCAGGGCGGCGCCGCCGATGCCCTCCAGCGACTTGTAGAAGGAGACGTAGACACTGTCGGCGAGGGAGGCGATCTCCGGCAGGGCCCGGCCGAAGTGTGCGGCGCACTCCCAGAGCCGGGCGCCGTCCAGGTGCACCACGGCGTCCCGCTCGCGGGCGGCGGCCACCACCTCCGTCAGCTCCGCCCAGTCCGGCAGGACGAAACCGGCGTCCCGCAGCGGCAGCTCCAGCATGAGGGTGCCGAACGGCTCGGGGAACTCCGCGACCTCGGCGGCCGTGGGCAGCCGGCGCTCACGCGTCGGGTGGACCGTGCGCAGCCCGCTCACCGCGCCCAGCGCGCCGCCCTCGTGCACCTCGGGATGGGAGAGCGGGTGGAGCGCCACCGTGTGGTTGCCCGAGCGCCCTGCCCAGCAGCGCAGGGCGACCTGCTGCGCCATCGTCCCGGTGGGGAAGAAGGCGGCCGCCTCGGTGCCGAGCACGTCGGCCACCCGGTCCTCCAGGGCCTCGACCACGCCGTTGCCGTACACGTCCACCGGCTCCGCGAGGTCGTGGACGGAGGCGGCCTGCGTGGAGAGTGCGGCGAGGCGCTCCTGAAGGGTGGCGTCCGTGCTGTGGCGCGCGAGCACCCGCTCCGCACTCCGCAGGGCCGCCGCGCGGCGGGCGTGCGGGTCATCCCCGCCGGGTCCTTCGCCCCGTGGCCTCTCCTCCGGGGGCCGGGCCGTGTCCGCGGTCGGCTCCGCCGGGTCCGTCACCGTCTGTCGGTCCCGCTCGTTCTCGTTCATGCCCCGATGATGTCCCAGCCGTCCAGCAGCGTGGCCGGTGCTTCGGCTACGGCTGCGGAGGCGTCAACTCCGGTTCTCTGCCGAGGTGCCCGCCACGCCGACGCGGCTTGCGGAAAGATCAAACGGAAGGACTCGGTCCGCCAGTCGTACGAATATGCACAGCCTGTGGACAACCCCGGGACCGGCCCGAACGGGCCGCGTTAGCATGACGGAAATCGTCCGGTACCCCCAGCGGACTGGAACGGAAGGCCCCAGCCGAGTGAACACACCCTCCCTGCCCGACCCGCACGCCCGCCCCGCCCGCCTCACCGTCGGTGTGGTCGGCGCGGGTCGCGTCGGCCCCGCTCTGGCCGCGGCGCTCCAGCTCGCCGGGCACCGCCCCGTCGCCGTCTCCGGGGTCTCCGACGCCTCCCGGCGCCGCGCCGACGCCCTGCTGCCCGGCGTCCCCCTGGTCACCCCCGCCGAGGTGCTGGCCGCCGCGGACCTCGTCCTGCTCACCGTCCCCGACGACGCCCTGCCCGAGCTGGTCGAGGGGCTCGCCGCCACCGGCGCCGTCCGCCCGGGCCAGTTGCTGGTGCACACCTCCGGCCGGTACGGCGTCGGCGTGCTCGGCCCCGCCCGCCGGGCGGGGGCGCTGCCGCTCGCCCTGCACCCCGCGATGACCTTCACCGGAACCGCCGTCGACGTGCAGCGCCTGGCCGGCTGCTCCTTCGGCGTCACCGCCCCCGAGGAACTGCGGCTGGCCGCCGAGGCCCTGGTCATCGAGATGGGCGGCGAGCCGGAATGGATCGCCGAGGAGGCCCGCCCCCTCTACCACGCGGCCCTCGCGCTCGGCGCCAACCACCTGGTCACCCTGGTCGCCGAGGCCATGGAACTGCTGGGCGAGGCCGGTGTCGGCGCCCCCGACCGGATGCTCGGCCCGCTCCTCGGCGCCGCCCTGGACAACGCCCTGCGCTCCGGCGGCGCCGCCCTCACCGGCCCGGTCGCCCGCGGCGACGCCGGCACGGTCGCGGCCCACGTCGAGCAGTTGCGCGCGCACGCCCCGCGTACCGTCCCCGGGTACCTCGCGATGGCCCGCGCCACCGCCGACCGCGCCCTCGACCAGGGCCTGCTCAAGCCCGATCTCGCTGCTGCCCTCCTCGCGGTGCTCGCCGACCGTGCCGAGGACTCCGTACCCGGCCGGGCATCCGGCACCCCCACCGACGACGACCACCCCGACGACGACCACCCCGACGACGAGCGCCCCGACGGCGAGGGCCAGGACGGAACGGACCGATGACCGACCCCACCCCGCCCGCGCCCACCGGCACCCCGGGCGTCACCCTCGTGCGCACCGCCGCCGAACTGCGCGCGGCGCCGCTCCCCGGACGGCGGGCCGTGGTCATGACGATGGGCGCGCTCCACGAGGGCCACGCCCAGCTCGTCCGCGCCGCCCGCGAGCTGGCGGGCCCGGACGGGCAGGTCGTCGTCACCGTCTTCGTCAACCCGCTCCAGTTCGGCGCGGGGGAGGACCTCGACCGCTATCCGCGCACCCTCGACGCCGACCTGGCGACCGCCCGCGCGGCCGGCGCCGACCTGGTCTTCGCCCCCTCCGTCGACGAGGTCTACCCGGGCGGCGAACCCCAGGTCAGGATCACCGCGGGCGCCATGGGCGGCCTGCTGGAGGGCGCCACCCGGCCCGGCCACTTCGACGGCATGCTCACCGTCGTCGCCAAGCTCCTCCACCTCACCCGGCCCGACCTCGCCCTCTACGGCCAGAAGGACGCCCAGCAGCTCGCGCTGATCCGCCGCATGGTCAAGGACCTCGACTTCGGCGTCGAGATCGTCGCCGTCCCCACCGTCCGCGAGGACGACGGCCTGGCCCGCTCCAGCCGGAACCGCTACCTGAGTCCGGCCGAGCGCCGCACCGCCCTCGCCCTCTCGCGCGCCCTGTTCGCCGGACGCGACCGGCTCGGTGCCCAGGAGGCCCTGCGCGAGCGCGCCGACGCCGCCGGCGGTGACGCCGCCCGCGCCGGGGCGCTCGACGCGCTCGGCGAGTCCCGGCTCGCCGCCGACGCCCATGCCCTGGCCCACGCCCGGCTGCCCGGCCCCGCCGCCGTCCGCGAGTCCGCCCGCGCGGTGCTGGAGGAGGCGGGCCGCGCCGAGCCGCCGCTCGTCCTCGACTACCTCGCCCTCGTCGACCCGGCCACCTTCACCGAGATCACCGAGGACCACGAGGGGGAGGCCCTCCTCGCCGTCGCCGCCAAAGCCGGCGCCACCCGCCTCATCGACAACATCCCCCTCCACTTCGCACCGCACGGAGCCGCCTCGTGACCGGCCAGCCCCCCGAGCAGACCACTGCCCGCACGGCGATACGGCTGCCCGCGCCCGCCCCGGGCTGGGCCGAGCCCGCCGACGTCGTGGTGGTCGGCAGCGGCGTGGCCGGACTGACCGCCGCCCTGCGCTGCGCGGCGGCCGGACTGCGCGCGGTCGTCGTCACCAAGGCGCGGCTGGACGACGGGTCGACGCGGTGGGCGCAGGGCGGGATCGCCGCCGCGCTCGGTGAGGGCGACACCCCGGGGCAGCACCTCGACGACACGCTCGTCGCCGGCGCCGGACTCTGCGACGAGGAGGCCGTACGCCTGCTGGTCACCGAGGGACCCGACGCCGTGCGCCGCCTCATCGGCGCGGGCGCCGTCTTCGACACCGCCGACACGGCCGGCACCCTCGCGCTCACCCGCGAGGGCGGCCACCACCGGCGCAGGATCGCCCACGCGGGCGGCGACGCGACCGGGGCGGAGATCTCCCGCGCGCTGGTCGCCGCCGTGCGCGCCGAGGGGATCCGCACCGTCGAGAACGCCCTCGTCCTCGACCTGCTCACCGACGCCGAGGGCCGCACGGCCGGTGTCACCCTGCACGTCATGGGCGAGGGGCGGCACGACGGCGTCGGCGCCGTGCACGCCCCCGCCGTGGTCCTCGCCACCGGCGGCATGGGCCAGGTCTTCTCCGCCACCACCAATCCGGCGGTCTCCACCGGCGACGGCGTGGCCCTCGCGCTGCGCGCCGGGGCGGAGGTCGCCGACCTGGAATTCGTCCAGTTCCACCCGACCGTCCTCTTCCTCGGCGCCGACGCCGAGGGACAGCAGCCGCTGGTCTCCGAGGCGGTCCGGGGCGAGGGGGCGCACCTGGTCGACGCCGACGGCACCCGGTTCATGGTGGGCCTGCACGAGCTGGCCGAGCTGGCCCCGCGCGACATCGTCGCCAAGGCGATCACCCGCCGGATGCAGGAGCGGGACACCGAGCACATGTACCTCGACGCCCGCCACTTCGGCGCCCGGATGTGGGCCGAGCGCTTCCCCACCATCCTCGCCGCCTGCCGCGCCCACTCCATCGACCCGGTCACCGAGCCGATCCCGGTCGCCCCCGCCGCCCACTACGCCTCCGGCGGCATCCGCACCGACCGCTGGGGCCGCACCACACTGCCCGGCCTCTACGCCTGCGGCGAGGCCGCCTGCACCGGCGTCCACGGCGCCAACCGCCTCGCCTCCAACTCCCTCCTGGAGGGCCTGGTCTACGCCGAGCGGATCGCGGACGCCGTCGTCGCGGCCCACCCGGCGGGCGGACCGGCGCCCGTACCGGCGGAGCCCGCCCGGGCCGAGACGGTCCCGCTGCTCGCCCCCGAGCAGCGGTTCGCGCTCCAGCGGACCATGACGCGCGGCGCCGGAGTGCTGCGTTCCGAAGCCTCGCTGGCCCAGGCGGCCGAGGCACTGTCGGCGCTCCGCGCGCAGTCCGGGGACCGGGCCGACGACGGCGCGCCCGTCGAGGCCAAGCCGGCCGAGCCGGGCGTCGAGAGCTGGGAGGCGACCAACCTCCTCTGCGTCGCCCGGGTCCTCGTCGACTCGGCCCGGCGCCGCACCGAGACCCGCGGTTGCCACTGGCGCGAGGACCACCCCGACCGCGACGACGCCCACTGGCGCCGCCATCTCGTCACGCGGCTGGCGCAGGACCGTACGCTCAGCGTGCACACCACCGCCGGGCCGGGCCTCCCGGCCACCGCCCCGCCCGGTGGGACACCCTGAGCCGTACCGGCGGCCGCCTCCCGGCCGCCCACCGCCCCGCCGCCCGGCCCGACCGCGCGCACCACCTCCCACCACCCGGACCCCACCCTCCCCAGGAGCACCGACCGTGAGCAGCACCCCCGACCTCCCCCTCCACCGGATCGGCGCCCAGGACGAGGGCGGCGGCTGCGGTGACTCCTGCGGCTGCGGGCACTCGGCCGAGGAGACCGAGCTGACCATCGACCCGGCGCTGGCCGCCGGG
Organism: Streptomyces diastaticus subsp. diastaticus; assembly: GCF_011170125.1. Classification (NCBI taxonomy): domain Bacteria; kingdom Bacillati; phylum Actinomycetota; class Actinomycetes; order Kitasatosporales; family Streptomycetaceae; genus Streptomyces; species Streptomyces diastaticus. The sequence continues at coordinate 1,249,134 of NZ_BLLN01000002.1, forward strand.
TTCGCCGCCGCCGGGATCGACCCGTTCGACGTCGAGCAGGTCGCCCTGCTGGCGCTCGCCGAGGACCTCGCCGACGGCGAGGACGTCACCACCGTCGCCACCATCCCCGAGGCCGCGGTCGCCACCGCCGACTTCACCGCGCGGGAGAACGGCACGGTCGCCGGGCTCCGGATCGCGGAGGCGGTGTTGTCGATCGTGGCCACCGAGGAGTTCGAGGTGGAGCGGCACGCCGAGGACGGCGACCGGATCATCGCGGGCGAGCCGCTGCTGACCGTCACCGCCCGCACCCGCGACCTGCTGACCGCCGAGCGCAGCGCCCTCAACATCCTCTGCCGCCTCTCCGGCATCGCCACCGCCACCCGCGCCTGGGCCGACGCCCTGGAGGGGACGAAGGCGAAGGTGCGCGACACCCGCAAGACCACCCCGGGCCTGCGCGCCCTGGAGAAGTACGCGGTCCGCTGCGGCGGCGGCGTCAACCACCGCATGTCGCTCTCCGACGCCGCCCTCGTCAAGGACAACCACGTGGTGGCGGCCGGGGGCGTCGCCGCCGCCTTCCGCGCGGTGCGCGAGCGGTTCCCCGAGGTGCCCATCGAGGTGGAGGTGGACACCCTGCACCAGCTCCGCGAGGTGGTGGAGGCCGGCGCCGACCTGGTCCTGCTGGACAACTTCACCACCGTCGAGACCGAGGAGGCCGTCACCCTGGCCGACGGCCGCGCCCTGCTGGAGTCCTCCGGCCGCCTCACCCTGGACAACGCCCGCGCCTACGCGGAGACCGGCGTCGACTACCTCGCGGTGGGCGCCCTCACCCACTCGGCGCCCATCCTCGACATCGGCCTGGACCTGCGCGAGGCCCGCCTCGGCGCCGTCGAGGGAGCGGGCGCCTGATGCTGCTCACCATCGACGTCGGCAACACCCACACCGTCCTCGGCCTCTTCGACGGCGACGAGATCGTCGAGCACTGGCGGATCTCCACCGACCCGAGGCGCACCGCGGACGAGCTGGCCGTCCTGCTCCAGGGCCTGATGGGCACCCACCCGCTGCTCGGCGAGGAGCTGGGCGACGGCGTCGAGGGCATCGCCATCTGCTCGACGGTCCCCTCGGTCCTGCACGAGCTGCGCGAGGTGACCCGGCGGTACTACGGCGACGTGCCCGCCGTGCTGGTCGAGCCGGGCATCAAGACCGGCGTGCCGATCCTGATGGACCACCCGAAGGAGGTCGGCGCCGACCGCATCATCAACGCGGCCGCCGCCATCGAGCTGTTCGACGGCCCCGCGATCGTCGTCGACTTCGGCACCGCCACCACCTTCGACGCCGTCTCGGCCCGTGGTGAGTACGTGGGCGGCGTCATCGCCCCCGGTATCGAGATCTCGGTGGAGGCGCTGGGCGCGAAGGGCGCCCAGCTCCGCAAGTTCGAGGTGGCCAGGCCGCGCAGCGTGATCGGCAAGAACACCGTGGAGGCGATGCAGTCCGGCATCATCTACGGCTTCGCCGGCCAGGTCGACGGTGTGGTCGCCCGGATGTCCCGCGAGCTGGCCGACGACCCCGAGGACGTCACGGTCATCGCCACCGGCGGCCTCGCCCCGCTGGTCCTCAAGGAAGCCACCGTCATCGACGAGCACGAGCCCTGGCTCACCCTCATCGGCCTCCGCCTGGTCTACGAGCGGAACCGCCCGCGCCTCTGACCGCGCCGCCTCGTGGCCGCCCCGGGGCGCCCGGCCCCGTCCGCCCGCCCCTTCCGGCGCAGCGGGCGGGGCCGTTCGGTGGGCCCTGACGTGCGGAACCACGCCACCCCATTTACGTTAAGCGGATTTTGTCTGGTTTGTGCGTATCGTCGGCCCATGCCCACGCCATACGGATTCCGCGGCGGCATGGCGTTCAGCGCAGACGAGCTGCGTGTGCTCCGACGCGCCCTCGCCATCGCCCTCCATCCCAGCACCGCCGACGACGCAGACGTCCCCGACTGCCTGCGCCTGGCCCACTCGGTCGACGAGGCGGTCCACGAGAGTGCCCGGCTCCGTGACTTCCTCCTCGCCGACCTCGCCCGCTACCGGGCGGCTCTGCCGGGCACGGTCGCGGGGTACCTCCCCCTGCTGGAGGAAGCCCTCGGCGCCGGATACCAGCCGGTCCCCGACGATCTCGCCGCCCTCAGGGCGCTGCGCGGCAACGCCGTCGCCGCCGATCTGCTCGCCCGCTGCCGGGTCCTCGTCGAGCGCGCGGTCCGGGCGAAACTGGCCGGCCGCCCGGCTCCCGTCGAGGCCGCACGTGCCACGGTGCCCGCCTCCCGCGCCCGCCTGCACGCGCTGCCCGGCGGCGGCGACACGGCCGAGCGGCCGGCGGCGCCCGGTCCCGGCCCCGACCGGCGGCCCGCCACGCCCGAGCCGGAGCGCGAGCGTCCGGTGCCGACCCCGGCCGAGGTGTTCCCGCCCAAGCGCAAACCGGCCCCGCCGGAGCCCCCGAGGAAACTCGCGGCAGGCTGACCGGGACGCGAAGCGTCGCTTCGCGTCCCGGCCGGACAGCCCGGCGCCGGGCGGAGCCTCCTCCGCCCGGCGCCGACGCGTCCCCGGGCTCCGGCGCCACCCGCCGCCTCCCGGCCGCCCGCAGGCGGCCTCCACACGGCGGCGACACGGCCGGGGCCGGGCGCGGGCCGGGGAGGCCGGTGGCTACCCTGGTCCCATGGACTACGTCTCCGCGCTTCTGCCTCCCACGGTGATGGCCATCTTCTTCGGTGCGCTCATCACGGTCATCGTGAAGACCCAGGGAGGTGCCAACAAGGCCAAGGAGGACGCGGCCGTCGACGCCGCCCTCTCCCGCGCCGAGCACACCCGCCAGGCCGCCGCTCCGGCGAAGGAGGCCTGACCGGCCCCGGTCACGGCCCGCCGCACGCCCGCGCCCCTCGCCGTACGCCCGCCGTACGCCGTGCCGGGGCTGCTGGACCTGTCCGACGCGCACCCCGCCCGCCAGTGCTCCCGCACGGCCGGAGCGGGGTTTCCGCGTTTCCGGGGGCCTCCCGGGTCCCGGGGCGGTGGGCGGCGGGGCCGGGAACGATCCCCTTTCGGGCGCCGCGCCATGTCCGCCGGGGAATGCGCCTGTTCCCGCACTAAGGTGCACCTGTGCCTCGGCCCTTGGGAGAACTCGAAGACGCCGTCATGACACGCGTGTGGAAGTGGAACCGCCCGGTGACCGTTCGGGAAGTGCTGGAGGATCTCCAGCAGGAGCGGTCGATCGCTTACACCACCGTGATGACGGTAATGGACAATCTCTATCAGAAGGGCTGGGTACGAAGGGAAGCGGAAGGGCGGGCCTATCGATATACGGCCGTCTCCACGCGGGCCGCGTACGCCGCCGCACTGATGAACGAGGCGTGGCAGCGCAGCGACAACCAGGCCGCCGCACTCGTCGCCTTCTTCGGCATGATGTCGCCCGAACAACGCGAAGCCCTCGGCGACGCGATGCGCGTCATCCAACTCCCCTCCGAGGCACCCCGAGAAGTCCCCGGGCCGTCAGAAGGCGCGGAAGGCGCGGAGGACACCGAAGGCGCGGAAGACACGGAAGACGCGGAACGGGCCGAAGCCCCGGAAGAAGCCGAAGACGCGCAAGACCCGCGAGAACCCGTACAAGGCCGCGGCGGACCCACCACGCCCGAGGCGGCGTCCGAACTCCCGGAATCGGAGGGCGGTGCCCCGGAGGCCGGTGCCGGGCGATAGCGTCGCGGTATGTCCTCATCAGGGTCGGCGGACGACTCCGCAGAAGCAGCGTCAGAACACACGGCCGCCCCGGAGGCGTCCGTACCGGGCCGTACGGCGATGCCGGAAGGGGCCGCCGAGAACGCGGCCGACGCCAAAGGCGGACCCCCCGCGAAAGCCCTCAGTGTCCGCCGCGCCCGCACCAGCGACATCCCCGCGGTCCGCTCTCTGCTCGACTCCTACGTACGCAAGGGCATCCTGCTCGACAAAGCGACGGTGACCCTTTACGAGGACATCCAGGAGTTCTGGGTCGCCGAACGCGACGACAACGCCGAGGTCGTCGGTTGCGGCGCCCTTCACGTGATGTGGGAAGATCTCGCCGAAGTCCGTACTCTCGCGGTGAATCCCGAGGTCAGGGGAGCGGGAGTGGGCCATCAAGTGCTCGGCAAGCTCCTTCAGACCGCACGCTGGCTGGGAGTGCGGCGGGTTTTCTGCCTCACCTTCGAGGTCGACTTCTTCGCCCGCCACGGCTTCGTCGAGATCGGTGAGACGCCGGTGGACCACGACGTCTACAGCGAGCTGCTGCGTTCCTATGACGAGGGTGTCGCGGAGTTCCTCGGGCTCGAACGGGTGAAACCGAACACCCTCGGCAACAGCCGCATGCTTCTGCATCTCTAGGACGCGTGCCCGCGTGGTGATCGGCCGCCATTTCCGGAACACGGCCCAGCTGTGGTTCGCTATGTCCGAAACGCGCACGTTTCCGGACCTCTTCCCGGACTCTTGCGCACATCGGTCCGCCCCGGGGGTTTGTGTTTTCCGGTGAAAAGCGGTTTGCTTTCCGGCGTACTGCATATAACAGGGATGGCGAATCAGCGGGCTCCGCTGCGGCCTCGGCCCTGAAGTTATCGATGAAAGGAAATCACCGTGGCACAGAAGGTTCAGGTCCTTCTTGTCGATGACCTCGACGGCGGCGAGGCGGACGAGACCGTGACGTTCGCGCTCGACGGCAAGTCCTACGAGATCGACCTCAAGGCCGAGCACGCCGAGGAGCTGCGCTCGCTCCTGGAGCGGTACGTGAAGGGCGGCCGGCGCACCGGCGGCCGCAGCTCCGGCGGCCGTGGCCGCGCGACCCGCGCCACCTCCGCCGGTTCCGGCCCGGAGACCGCGGTCATCCGCGCCTGGGCCAAGGAGAACGGCTACGACATCAACGACCGTGGCCGCGTCCCGGCCAACATCCGCGCCGAGTACGAGAAGGCCAACGGCTGATCTCCGCACCGCCCCAGCCCGAGCCGGTGGCAGGCCGTCGCCGCCGCGCTCACCAGCCGCACGAGGTCGGGGGCGCCGCCGTCGCCCAGCCGCGTCAGACCGGGCAGGACGGGTGCGCGCCCCGGCCCGCCGGCCAGCGGTGGCCGCACCCACCGCGCGGCCACACCCCGCGTCCGCAGCCCCGGTGGCGCGGGCGCCGCCAGCAGGCCGCCCTCCCCGACCCCGCGCAGCTCCGGCACGAGAGCGCCCCACTCCAGCCAGTCGAGCAGGCCCGGGAGCTCCTCCGCGGAGCCGGGCGCCACCAGCACGTGCATGGTCTGTCCGTCGACCGCCACGGGCGTCGCCGGGGACAACCGGTCCAGTACCTCCCGGCCCGCCGCCGCGGGGAGCGAGAGCGCGTCGAAGGCGGTCCCGGCCGGCAGCAGTGGCGGCACCCCGTCCGTCACCTGCCAGCCCGGCACCCGCGCGTACCAGTCGCGCCACGCCTCGTACCTCCCGTCCGCCGGGCGCGGTCGGCTCGGGCGCGGTACCGGTGCGGCGGGCGGGGTGCCGTGGTGGCCGGGAAGTGTCATGTGGGGGAGAACCCCGGGAACCCTCCCGAGGTCACGGAGCGTTCTGGAAGATGTGCGAAGCGTTCGCACGGTACGGGGTCTGCGCGGCATTCGGCGGCGCAAGGCTGTTCGCCCGTAGCTGAGGGACAGGGGGGGATCGGCATGGAGTGCCGGTGGTCGCGGGTAAGAGATGCCTAGTGGGGAGGGGCGAGCGCCTCGTCCGGCCGTCCCGCGTTCGCCATCGGCGTAGTGGCAGTGCGGGTAACAGCTTGGCCTGCGGGAACATCGTCTCGCACCATCGGGTTGGAGCAGTTGTCGGCGTTCGGGGTCAGGAGGCCATCGACGGGTGTCGGCAGTTGGAATGAGCGGTCCCCGCTTGCGGGACTAAGCTGCGGAAGGACAGGGAGGGGACCGACCCCTTACTGCCTGACCGCTCTGAGGAGCGATTAACGATGTTCGAGAGGTTCACCGACCGCGCGCGGCGGGTTGTCGTCCTGGCTCAGGAAGAAGCCCGGATGCTCAACCACAACTACATCGGCACCGAGCACATTCTCCTGGGACTGATCCACGAGGGTGAGGGTGTCGCCGCTAAGGCCCTGGAGAGCCTCGGGATTTCGCTCGAGGCGGTCCGCCAGCAGGTGGAGGAGATCATCGGCCAGGGCCAGCAGGCCCCGTCCGGCCACATCCCCTTCACCCCTCGCGCCAAGAAGGTCCTGGAGCTGTCGCTCCGCGAGGCCCTCCAGCTCGGCCACAACTACATCGGCACGGAGCACATCCTGCTCGGCCTGATCCGCGAGGGCGAGGGCGTCGCCGCCCAGGTCCTCGTGAAGCTGGGCGCCGATCTGAACCGGGTGCGGCAGCAGGTCATCCAGCTGCTCTCCGGTTACTCGGGGGGCAAGGAGGCCGCCACGGCAGGCGGTCCGGCCGAGGGCACGCCCTCGACCTCCCTGGTCCTCGACCAGTTCGGCCGCAACCTCACGCAGGCCGCCCGCGAATCCAAGCTCGACCCGGTCATCGGGCGCGAGAAGGAGATCGAGCGGGTCATGCAGGTGCTCTCGCGCCGCACCAAGAACAACCCGGTCCTCATCGGCGAGCCCGGCGTCGGCAAGACCGCCGTCGTCGAGGGGCTGGCGCAGGCCATCGTCAAGGGCGAGGTGCCCGAGACCCTCAAGGACAAGCACCTCTACACCCTGGACCTCGGCGCGCTGGTCGCGGGCTCCCGGTACCGCGGTGACTTCGAGGAGCGCCTGAAGAAGGTCCTCAAGGAGATCCGCACCCGAGGCGACATCGTCCTGTTCATCGACGAGCTGCACACGCTCGTCGGCGCGGGTGCCGCCGAGGGCGCGATCGACGCCGCCTCGATCCTCAAGCCGATGCTCGCCCGCGGTGAGCTCCAGACGATCGGTGCGACCACCCTCGACGAGTACCGCAAGCACCTGGAGAAGGACGCCGCGCTGGAGCGCCGCTTCCAGCCGATCCAGGTCGCGGAGCCGTCGCTGCCGCACACCATCGAGATCCTGAAGGGTCTGCGGGACCGGTACGAGGCCCACCACCGGGTCTCCATCACCGACTCCGCGCTGGTGGCCGCCGCGACCCTCGCCGACCGGTACATCTCGGACCGCTTCCTGCCGGACAAGGCGATCGACCTGATCGACGAGGCCGGCTCACGCATGCGCATCCGCCGGATGACCGCGCCGCCGGACCTCCGCGAGTTCGACGAGAAGATCGCCGGCGTCCGCCGGGACAAGGAGTCCGCGATCGACTCGCAGGACTTCGAGAAGGCCGCCTCCCTCCGCGACAAGGAGAAGCAGCTCCTGGCCGCCAAGGCCAAGCGGGAGAAGGAGTGGAAGGCCGGCGACATGGACGTCGTCGCCGAGGTCGACGAGGACCTGATCGCCGAGGTCCTGGCCACGGCCACGGGCATCCCGGTCTTCAAGCTGACCGAGGAGGAGTCCTCGCGTCTGCTGCGCATGGAGGACGAGCTGCACAAGCGCGTCATCGGCCAGAAGGACGCCGTCAAGGCGCTCTCCCGGGCGATCCGGCGCACGCGGGCCGGGCTCAAGGACCCGAAGCGTCCCGGTGGCTCGTTCATCTTCGCCGGCCCGTCGGGTGTCGGTAAGACCGAGCTGTCCAAGGCGCTCGCCGAGTTCCTCTTCGGTGACGAGGAGGCGCTGATCTCCCTCGACATGTCGGAGTTCAGCGAGAAGCACACGGTCTCCCGCCTCTTCGGCTCGCCCCCCGGCTACGTGGGGTACGAGGAGGGTGGTCAGCTGACCGAGAAGGTGCGCCGCAAGCCGTTCTCCGTCGTCCTCTTCGACGAGGTGGAGAAGGCCCACCCGGACATCTTCAACTCGCTGCTCCAGATCCTGGAGGACGGTCGCCTGACCGACTCCCAGGGCCGGGTCGTCGACTTCAAGAACACGGTCATCATCATGACGACCAACCTCGGCACCCGGGACATCTCCAAGGGCTTCAACCTGGGCTTCGCCGCCCAGGGCGACACCAAGAGCAACTACGAGCGGATGAAGGCGAAGGTCAGCGACGAGCTGAAGCAGCACTTCCGCCCCGAGTTCCTCAACCGTGTCGACGACGTCATCGTCTTCCCGCAGCTCAGCCAGGACGACATCCTCCAGATCGTCGACCTCATGATCGGCCGCGTGGACGAGCGTCTGAAGGACCGGGACATGGGCCTGGAGCTCAGCCAGGAGGCCAAGGAACTGCTCGCCAAGAAGGGCTACGACCCGGTTCTGGGCGCGCGTCCCCTGCGTCGCACCATCCAGCGGGAGATCGAGGACACCCTGTCCGAGAAGATCCTGTTCGGCGACCTCCGCCCCGGCCACATCGTGGTCGTCGGCACCGAGGGCGAGGGCGACGACCGGACCTTCACCTTCCGGGGTGAGGAGAAGTCGGCGCTGCCCGACGCCCCGCCGGTCGAGTCGGCCGCCGGTGGCGGACCGAACCTGAGCAAGGAGTAATGCCGGCGCGTCCCCTCGGGGCGCCGCCAGGCTGGGCCGCCTCCCCGGGCCCGTTCCACGGAACGGAGCCGGGGAGGCGGCCTTTTCGCGTCTCACGGCGGGGCGGGGCTGCCCGGCTCCCTCTCGGCCGTCCGTACCCGTTTGATCCCGACCAGCTCCCGGTAGCGGGCCCTGGCCGCGAAGTCGGCCCTGCTCCAGACGGCGGGCCTGCCCACCTCCCGGCAGAGGTGCAGGATCGTGTCCTCGGCCATCCAGAGGCCCACGTGCGCCCCGTACGCCGAGCCGTCGGGGCTGAAGAGGAGCAGGTCGAGCGGTTCCGGGTGCGGGACGGGGAACGTGGCGGTCCGGTCGGCCCACAGCTCGGCCGAGCGCAGCGGGGGCACCCGGCGGCCGAACCGGCGCAGCACCTCGTAGGCGTAGAGCTGGCAGTTGGCGCCGTGGGCGGCCGCGGGGCGGGCGGCCGTCGCGGGGGAGCCCGGGTGGCGGGCGCCCACGTACGGGACCGTCCAAAGGTCGGCCGGGAGGTCGGCCAGGAGTCCGTCCATGGGGCCATCCTGCCGTGGGCGTGGGCGTGGGCGTGGGCGTGGGCGTGGGCGTGGGCGTGGGCGTGGGCGTGGGCGACGGCCGGGCGGGCGGGCGAGGACGCGGGCTCGACGGGAACCGGTTCCCGGTGTCGCGCGGGGCCGGAGGGCCCGTCCAGGGCCTGGTGGGGCCGGTGCCGTCTGCCGCACCGGGGTGAGGACGAACGGCGGACCACCGCTCCGCGCCCGGCGCTGTGGCCGGTCCGGGCAATCGGCTGCCAGGACGGCGCCACGTGGGCGAGGCCGGTGCAGCGGGGGCAGACCGGCGCCGTCCGCGCTCTCGCCTGTGCTCCGAGGGCAGGCGAGGCCGGTGCAGCGGGGGCAGACCGGCGCCGTCCGCGCTCTCGCCTGTGCTCCGAGGGCCCCGGCCCCGCCTCCGTCCCCCCGTTGCGCTCAGGGAAAAGCTTGGAGGCCGCGGGCGAGCCTCCGGCCAAGCGGGGCGCCGGGTCTCGGGGTGGGAGCGGGGGCGGCCGGTCGGCGGGCGGCGGTTGCGGGGCGGCGATCGGCGAGGTTCCGGGCTCCCTCCTCGCACACGGCGGGCCCCGCTTCCCGGCTCTCCGAGGCTGCTCCAAAGACCCTTGCGGAAGCCTCAGACACGCCGGTGCGCACCCCGTGCCGCGGGTCGCCGGGCGTTTTCGGCCCGAGTACCCCCTCCACGGAGTGGCCCGGGCCACTCCGAAGGGCCTCGTCCTGCCGTCCGGAAGGGCGAGTCGGACGCCTCGACGGGGTGGCCCAGGCCACTTTCGAGGGGGCTTCGAGAGGGGTGCCGGGTGACAAGCGGCACAGGGGGTTTCGCCCCTACTACGCCCCCTAGGAGCATTCGCGTCCGGTTTGGATGTTTACGCGGCGGTTTGTCGACCAGGGCGGATCGTTCGTCGTGTGAACGGCTTCACTTCGACGGCGCGGTCACTTCCTTTCGGGCCCGATGTGGGGCCTCGGCCGCTCCGGTGGGGTGATTCGGCTGGTTTCGAGGGGGTTCGTTTGAACTGTCAAGGGTGTGGGTTACCCCCTTCCGATATACGAGATCCGGTAGTAGATGAGCCCTTTGTCCTGGGCTGGGGTGGCGGGTTACCAAGGTGAGGCACCGGCGAAACGTCGGGCTCCCTCGTTCCCCCTCACGGAGGTCCACCCCGTATGTCGAAGCGCGCCATGAACCTCAACCTCGCCTCGCCCCAGCTCCGTACTCGGGTCGCCGTCCTGGCCGCCGGTGTCGGCGCCTCGGCGATGCTCGGGGTCGGGGTCGCGTCCGCCGCGACCGGTGCGGATGCCGCTCCTGGTGCTGCCGCCGGTGCGGTCGCCGCCCAGGCCGACGCGCAGTCGAAGGCCGCCCAGGCCGTCGAGCAGTCGAAGAAGGAAGCCCCCGAGGCCAAGCAGGACAGCAAGAAGGCCGCGGAGAAGAAGGCCGAGAAGCCGGCGAAGAAGAAGTCCTCCTGGACCGTCCCGGTGAACGACGCCACCATCTCCGCCACCTACGGCACCGGCGGTGACCGCTGGACCAACAAGCACTCCGGCCAGGACTACGCGGTGTCGGTCGGCACCGACGTCCACGCCGCCCACAGCGGCACGGTCGTCAAGACCGGCGGCAACGGCGCCGGCGACGGCCCGGCCTACGGCAACGCCGTCGTGGTCAAGCACGCCGACAAGACGTACACCCAGTACGCCCACCTGTCGCAGATCAACGTGAGCCCCGGCCAGACCGTCAAGGAGGGCCAGAAGATCGCCCTCTCCGGCAACACGGGTAACTCCAGCGGCCCCCACCTGCACTTCGAGGTCCGCACCGGCCCCAACTACGGTTCCGCCATCGACCCCGCCGCGTTCCTGCACAGCAAGGGTCTGTGACCCGGTCACAGCACCGCGCGCCCCGGCGCGGACGGCACCCCTGGACGGCGGTGCGGGCTCTCAGCCCGCACCGCCGTTCGGCGTGCCGCGCCACCACGGGCCCGAGCGGCGGCCGCCCCCGGTGCCCCTCTTCTCGTCCGGGAGCCGCACCACGGGAAAGCTCCCCGTGCTGGTCGGCGCGTGGTCCGGCAGCCAGAGCACCGCGACCGCGCCCTCGGGCGGGGCCTCGGGCGCGGCGCCGGGCGTGCGGACGTTGCGGAAGGTGAGCCGCGCCCCCAGGACCCGCGCCTGGCCCGCCGCGATGGTCAGTCCCAGCCCGTGGCCCCGGCCCGCCCGGTCGGCGCTGCCGGTGCGGAACCGGCTCGGCCCGTCGGCCAGCAGCGTCTCCGGGAAACCGGGCCCGTGGTCCCGTACCCGGATGACCCGGCCCTCGACGGTGACCTCGACCGGGGGCCTGCCGTGCTTGGCGGCGTTGGCCAGCAGGTTGCCGAGGATCCGCTCCAGGCGGCGCGGGTCGGTCGACACGTCGGCGTCGTAGAGGACGCGTACCTCCACGTCCGGGCCGAGGGCACCGACGCGGCGGGTGACGAACTCACCCAGCGCGATGTCCTGGAGCTCGGCGCGTTCGGCCGCCGTGTCCAGGCGGGAGACCTCCAGCACGTCCTCGACGAGGGTCCGCATGGCCTGGGCCCGGTCCCGCACCAGCTCGGTGGGGCGGCCGGGCGGCAGCAGCTCGGCGGCGGTCAGCAGGCCGGTGACCGGGGTGCGCAGTTCGTGGGCGATGTCGGCGGTGACCCGGCGCTCCGCCTCCAGCCGCTGCTTCAGCGCGTCGGCCATCGCGTCCACGGCCCGGGCCAGGTCGTCGGTCTCGTCGCGGACCACCCCGCCGATCGCCGAACGCACCCGGACGTCGGTGCGGCCCTCGGCCACCTGGCCCGCGGCGGTCGCCGCCTTGCGCAGCCGGTGCGAGAGCTGGCCGCCGATGAGCACGCCGAGCGCGCAGCCGCCCAGGATGACCGCGCCCGAGCCGGCCAGCAGGGCCCGGTCGAGGTCGCGCATGATCGTGGAGCTGCGGTCGTTGAACCGGGTGTGCACGGAGAGGATGCGGCCGTCACCGAGGGGCACGGCGCCCCAGATGTCGGGGACGCCCTCGCGGAACTCCTGGATGAAGGTGGCGCGGCGGCCCGCCTCGGCGCGCTCGCGCAACTCGTCGGGGATCTCCGGGTCGTCGATCTCGGCGCCGAACTGGAGCCGGCCGGTCCCCGCGTAGATCCGCTGGGCGAACTGGACCCGCTCGTCCTGGAGGTCGCGGGCGTTGTCGAGCATCGAGATCCGGGCGGCGTTGTGCACCACGAGGCTGAGGGCGAGCGCGACGAGCGCCCCGACCAGGGTGATGGCCGCGCTCAGCTTCCAGCGCAGCCCGGTGTGCAGATGCCCGCGCAGCCGGTCGCGCAGCCGCGTCCACCAGCCACCCGGGTGGGCCCCGGCGGCTGGGGACGCGCCGCCGGGGCTGGTACGGGGGGCCGCCGCGGGCCCGTCGGGGGCCGGCCGGCGGCGCGAGGGCCCGAGCACGTCAGGCCCTCAGTTTGTAGCCGAAGCCGCGGACGGTCTCTATCCGCTCCTGGCCGATCTTGGCGCGCAGCCGCTGCACGTGCACGTCGACCACCCGGGTGTCGCCGCCCCAGCCGTAGTCCCAGACGCGTTCCAGCAGCTTGTCGCGGGAGAGGACGGTGCCCGGCGCGGCCGAGAACTCCAGCAGCAGCCGCATCTCGGTCGGCGTCAGCGCGACCGGGGTGCCGGCGCGCCGCACCACCATGCCCTCGGTGTCCAGGTCCAGGTCGCCGAAGCGGAGCAGCCCGTCGTCCGCCCCCGCCGGGCCGCCCGAGGGCTCCTCCTCTGCCCGGCCGGCCCCGGCTCCGGCGCCGGCCGCGTGGCCGAAGCGGCGCAGCACGGCGCGGATGCGGGCGACCAGGACCGCGCCGTCGAAGGGTTTGGTGACGTAGTCGTCGGCGCCCGCCTCCAGGCCGAGGACCACGTCGATGGAGTCGGCGCGCGCCGAGAGCATGATCACCGGCACGGTCGACTCGTCACGGATGCGGCGGCACAGGCTGACCCCGTCCATTCCGGGCACCATCACGTCGAGCAGGGCGATGTCCGGCTGGTCCGCGCGGAACGCCTCCAGCCCCGAGAGCCCGTCCGGCATGGCGGTCACCCGGAAGCCGACCCGCTCCAGGGCGAGCTGGGTCGCCTCCCGGATCACGTCGTCGTCCTCCACGAACAGGACATGGGTGGGGTCGGCCATCGGGCGGATCCTCTGTTCTCCAGTTCTCGGGGCTGCCGCGGGGGCGTCCGGGGCGCGGGGCTCCCGGCGGGCGGCTGCCCGGTCTGCGGGCGGTCACGGGGCGGGTGGCGCGGGCACCGCCCCGACGATGGTGTCAGGCGCCGGGGGCGGCTCCGCTCCCGGTCCCGTCCCCGACCGCCGCCGGGCTCCCGCCCAGCGCCTGCGGCGGCTCGGAGGTGACCGTGTTGCTGTAGTCGTTGTGCATCCGGTACAGCTCGGCGAAGGTGCCGTCCTTCCAGTGGTACGTGACGACCTCCTCGCCCGAGGGATAGGCGACCGCGTCGCCCTTGTCGTACATCTGCCGGGTCACGACGAGGTCGCCCCGGTCGATCTCGGCGTAGACCGGGGGCGTCTCGTTGCGGAAGACGTTGACGTAGCCCTGGGTGGCCTGGCCGGCGTCCTTCTCCTGGGAGGCGGCGCGGTACACGTAGGCGCCGACCCCGACGGCGTCGCCGCAGGTCAGCACGTTGACCACGATGTCGGAGACCTTGGCGCCGGTCAGGTCGCCGTAGCTGACGTCGACCGGGTACTCGTCGCCCACGCAGGGCTTCAGGTCGCGCTTGACGCCCGGGTCGACCTCGGGGTCGGCCTTGAGCAGCTCGACCGCGTCGGCCCGCCGCACCCGGGGCGTGGGGCTGGCGGCGCCGGTGGGGGAGGAGGCGACCGGCTCGCTGCGGGCCGGCCCCTCGTCGCGGGTGCCGGTGCTGGTGGCGGTACAGGCCATGAGGGCGGCGACGAGGAGGAGCGAGACCACGGCGGCGCAGACCACCGCCCCCCCGGGGCTGCCTCAGGAGCCCCTCACCTCTCAGGCCGCGCAACGCTCCTGCTCCTCATGCTCGGGCGCGCGGCTCTCCAGTTCACGGCTCTCCAGCTCCTGGCGGAGCCGGGCGAGCGCCCGGTGCAGCGTGCTCTTGACCGTACCGGCCGACATGCCGAGGGCGGCGGCGGTCTCCTCAGTGGACATCTGCTCCCAGTGTCGCAGCACCACGACACTGCGCTGCTTGGGAGCCAGCATCTTCAGTACGTCGATGAGCAGGGCGCGGTCGGCGTGCTGCTCGGTGCCGTCGGTGACCGCGGGCTCGGGCAGCTCCTCGGTCGGGACCTCCTGGAGCTTGCGCGAGCGCCACCACTCCGTACGCGTGTTGATCATGACACGCCGCAGGTAGGCGTCGGCCAGCCGCTTGTCCGCTATCAGCTCCCACCGCCGGTACGTGCGCACCAGCGCCGTCTGGAGCAGGTCCTGCGCGTCGACGGGGTCGGGGACCAGCCGGCGCGCGCTGCGCAGGAGCGCGTCCTGCCGCGTGCGGACGTACTCCTCGAACTCCAGCACCTCGTTCTGCGCCATGTCCGCCTCCGCTCGACCCCGTGAATCCCCTGCTCCGCCGCACACCGCCCGGGAGCGGCGGGGTGGTACGGACAGGAACCTACGGCGGGGGTGTAACGGCGTTCGGCGCGTGGGACGGCGGTGGGCGCACAGATGTACGTCGGTTGTGTAACAGCCCTCCGCGCGCCCTGAGCGGGGCGCGCGGAGGGCTGACGTCCGGTTCCGTACGCGGGCTGCCGGGCTGCCGGGCTGCCGGGTGGCGGGGGCCGGCCGGTTTCGGTCAGGTCAGCGGCAGCCGGTACAGCCCGTCGGGCAGCGGTTCGACCAGGCCGTCGGCGACCAGGCCGTCCAGCGCGCGGGCCCGCTGCACGGCGTCGTCCCACTCGCGGTCGAGCACCGCCTGCGGAACCGGCGCCACCGCTTCCCGCAGCACCGCGAGGAGTTTGCCGCGGACCTGGCGGTCGGTGCCCGCGTAGCTCTGGCCGCGGCGGGCCGGGCCGCTGTGCGGCGGCTTGCCCGCGGCCTTCCAGGCGCACCGGGCGGCGAGCGGGCAGCGGGCGCAGCTCTCGTTGCGCGCGGTGCAGACCAGCGCGCCCAGCTCCATCGAGGCGGCGGCCCACCGGGCGGCCGTCTCGTCCCGCTCCGGCAGCAGCTCCCGGGCGAGGCGGCGCTCGGCCGCGGTGGTCGCGTTCGGCGGGTACTGCACGCCGCTCACCGCCCGCGCCAGCACGCGGCGCACATTGGTGTCGAGCACCGCGTGACGCTGCCCGTAGGCGAACGAGGCGACGGCCGCCGCCGTGTACTCCCCGATGCCGGGCAGGGCGAGCAGTTGCGCGTGCTCGGCCGGGACGTCGCCGCCGTGGCGTTCCGCTATGGCGACGGCCGCGCCGTGCAGGCGCAGCGCGCGGCGCGGGTAACCGAGGCGGCCCCAGGCGCGGACCGCCTCGCCGGGGGCCTCGGCGGCCAGGTCGGCGGGGCGCGGCCAGCGGGCCATCCACTGCTCGTAGACCGGCAGGACCCGGTTGACCGGGGTCTGCTGGAGCATGAACTCGCTGACCATCACGGCCCAGGCGCCCGCGTCCGGATCGCGCCAGGGCAGGTCGCGGGCGTGCTGCTCGAACCAGGCGATGACCGGGGTGTGCAGATCGGTCCCGGCCTGCGGCTCGCCGGCGGCCGGGCGCGGCACGGTGGCGCCGGGCGCGGGCTCGGCGGCCGGCTCGTGGTTCGTCCGCGGGGTGCGGGCCGGTGGGGTGGTGGGCGGAGTGGCGGTGCGGACGGCTTCCGGCCGGTCGGGGGCGGGCGTGTTCGGCATGGGCTTCATCGACGCAGTCATGGCGTTCTCGATCCTGCCACGAGGACCCCGTGCGACACGCGCAGCGGTGCGGCGCCCCGCCGGGGCACCGCACCGCTGGAGTCGGGCCGGCCGGCCGGTCACCTCACCTGGTCGCCCCCGGCCGAGTGCCGGGGCGCGCCCGGTCCGGCCAGCCACACCACGGCCTCGGAGCCCGAACCGCGCATCGTCACCACCAGTCTGGTGAGCGGCTTGGTGCACAACCGGACCAGGCCCCAGGCGACCAGCCCGCCGAAGACCAGGCCGACCGCGACGTCGTGCGGGTAGTGCACGCCGACGAAGATCCGCGAGAACCCCATCAGGACCGCCATCGGTACCGTGAGCCGCCACAGGCGGCGCCAGGCCAGCGCCAGGCCGATCGCCGCGGCCCCGGCGATGGTCGAGTGGTTGCTGGGGAACGACCAGTCGCCGTACGGCGGGCAGGGCACCAGCGAGGCGGCGGCGTCGGCCACCGCGCGGCAGGGGCGCTCCTCCTGGATGAGCGACTTGAAGGACTCGCTCAGTACGTAGGCGACGCCGGTGACCAGCGGGGCGAGCACCGCCACGGCGGTCGCCTGCGGGCTGAACCGGCGCGAGCGCCACCAGCCGGCCAGGAACAGCGCCGCGAAGACCAGCAGGCCCAGCTCCGTCCACAGCTCGGCGACGTCCTTGGTCCAGGTCGGGGTGGAGTGGGCGAAGTCGAGGATGTCCCGGTAGAGACCGGAGGTCCCTCCCAGGTCGCCCGCTGCGGCGAGGGTCTCGCCCGTGGCCTCCCCCGAGCTCTCGCCGGGGAGCGGGGCGGCGTGCGCCGCCGCGGCGGCGGTCACGAGATCCGGTTCCAAGATGCTGTTCATGCCGTCCAAGCTGTCGAGCGGTCCAGGCCGTCCTGGGCGGTTGCGGTTGTCGGGAGGCGGTGCCCGGCCTGCCGGCGCCGCCCCGCGCAGATGATTCTCTCGCCGTACATACGGTTTACCGACACCGGTGGTTCCGCCGTAACCCGGCCGTCCGTGCGGCGTGCGTCTCATCCGCCGCACGGCGATCACGGAACTGACCGCGTGTCACCGTCGGGTGACGTTCCGTGGAGGTGGTGGGCGGGTGCGGGCAGCCGCCGGGGTCGATCAGGTGTCCGGTGGAATGATGATCCGGAAAAGATGTGCTCCGAGCGGCGGGTAGGGCCGGAGACGCGTCTGATCTCTCGTAAGGTTTGGGCGTGGGATCTCTGCGCAATCCGATCGGGCCGCTTCCCTCCTCCATCTACTGGCGACGGAGGGTCGTCCTGCTGTCCGTCCTGGCGGTGCTCGCCCTCCTCGTCACCTGGGCGGTGGTGTCACTCGGCGGAGGCGGGGAGAAGAGCGGGGCCTCCGGTCCGGGTGGCCACAGCCCCGCTCCCTCCATCACTCCCGGTGACTCCCCCTCCGGTCCCGCGATCAGCGAACACCCGGGCGGACGCGACGAGTCGGGCGAGGACGACGAGGGCGGTACGGGCGGCTCCGGCGGCGAGGACGACGGCTCCGACGAGGACGCGCCCGGCGGCGGAGGGGCGGGGCCCGGCTCCGGCCCGGGCGGCGGCGAGACCACCGGCGAGCAGCTCCCGGCGGGGTCGGCACTTCCCAACTGCCCCGCGTCCGCCCTGGAGATGAGCCTGCGCTCCACCAGGAACACCTACGAGCCCGGCCAGCACCCCAAGCTCGTCCTGACGGCCGAGAACACCTCCAAGGCCGACTGCAAGGTCGATCTCGGGCCGGAGGCGGCCGTGCTGACGATCACTGCGACCGGTGACGACAAGCCCCTCTGGTCCTCCGAGCACTGCCCCGCCGCCGGGAGCCTGCTGCTGAAGCTGCCGGCCCAGGGCAGCGCCACCCACACCGTCACCTGGGACCGCCGCGCCAGCGCCGACAAGTGCGCCACCCCGCCGGCCGGCAGCGCGGGCCCCGGCACCTACCTCGCCGAGGCCAAGGCCCCCGGCGCCACGGCCAAGACCTCCTTCGTCCTCGCCAAGGACTGACCCGCGCACCGGTACGAGGACGAGAGAGCGCCGCCGCACGGACCTTGTGCGGCGGCGCTCCCCCTGTGCAGGGTGCTCCCGGGTCAGACGTAGCGCTCCAGGATCGAGGACTCGGCCAGCCGCGAGAGGCCCTCGCGGACGCTGCGCGCGCGGGCCTCGCCGACGCCGTCCACCGTCTGGAGATCGTCCACGCTGGCCGCCAGCAGCTTCTGGAGGCCCCCGAAGTGCTCCACCAGCCGGTCGATGATGGCCCCGGGCAGCCTCGGCACCTTCGCGAGGAGCCGGAACCCGCGCGGCGACACCGCCGAGTCCAGCGCCTCCGGCGAGCCGGTGTAGCCGAGCGCCCGCGCCACCACGGGCAGTTCGAGCAACTCGGTGTGGCTGAGCTTGCCCAGCTCCGCCAGCGCCTCGTCCACCGTGCGGGAACGCTTCGCCGTGGGCTCGGGCACGTAGTCCCGTACGACCAGCTCGCGTTCGGGCTCGACACCCGCGATCAGCTCGTCGAGCTGGAGTGCCAGCAGGCGTCCGTCGGTGCCCAGCTCCACCACGTACTCGGCGATCTCGGCGGCGATCCGGCGGACCATCTCCAGCCGCTGCGAGACGGCCGTGACGTCGCGGACCGTCACCAGGTCCTCGATCTCCAGTGCCGACAGCGTGCCGGCCACCTCGTCCAGCCGGAGCTTGTACCGCTCCAGCGTGGCCAGGGCCTGGTTGGCGCGGGAGAGGATGGCCGCGGAGTCCTCCAGGACCCGCCGCTGCCCGTCCACGTAGAGCGCGATCAGCCGCATCGACTGGCTCACCGAGACCACGGGGAAGTTGACCTGCTTGGAGACCCGGTCGGCGGTGCGGTGCCGGGTGCCGGTCTCGTCGGTGGGGATGGTCGGGTCGGGGACGAGCTGGACTCCGGCGCGCAGGATCTTGGTGAGGTCCTTGTCGAGGACGATGCCGCCGTCGAGCTTGCACAGCTCCCGCAGGCGGGTCGCGGAGAACTCGACGTCCAGCACGAAACCGCCGGTGCACATCGACTCGACGGTCTTGTCCCAGCCGAGCACGATGAGCCCGCCGGTGTTCCCCCGCAGAATCCGCTCCAGCCCGTCCCGCAGCTGGGTGCCGGGGGCGACTGCGCTCAGCGAGGCACGCATCAGCCCGTCGGCACCGGGCCCGCCGGACTTGCCGGGGGCCGTTGCCCGGTCGTTGGCTGCCACTGCACTCCTCCGGTCGCGGGTTTGCCTCTGCCGCACCGCCCTGGTCGCGGCCCGTCGGGCCGGGGGGCCACGGCCCCCGAGGCCGCGGCTCACCGGCGCGGCCGACCAGGTCACGGCGCGTCCGGACCGTACGACGACTCCTGCCGGACCGGCGAGACCTGGCAAAAGTCTACCGGCGCTCCTCCGCGTCCTGGGGGCTTGCCGGGCTCTGGGCCCGGCGGCGCCGCGGCAGAACACGCAACGCGTCCCCCATGTCCGCCACTTCGACCACCTTCATCCCCGGCGGCACCTTCCCCGGATCGGCCGGTACCAGGGCGTGCGTGAAACCCAGCCGGGCCGCCTCCGAGAGCCGCCGCTGCACGCCCGTCACCCGCCGGACCTCGCCCGCCAGGCCCACCTCGCCGATCGCCACCAGGTTCTTCGGCAGCGGGGTGTCGCTCGCCGCGCTGGCCAGCGCCAACGCCACCGCCAGGTCGGCGGCGGGCTCGGAGAGCTTCACGCCGCCGACCGTCGCGGAGTAGATGTCCCGCTTGCCGAGGGCGGTGATGCGGCCTCGCTGCTCCAGCACCGCCAGCATCATCGAGACCCGGGAGGTCTCCAGACCCGAGGTGGTCCGGCGCGGGGAGGGGATCTGAGAATCGACCGTGAGCGCCTGCACCTCGGCGACCAGCGGGCGGCGGCCCTCCAGCGTCACCGTCAGGCAGGTGCCGGGGACCGGCTCGGCGCGGCGGGTCAGGAAGAGGCCGCTGGGGTCGGTGAGGCCGGTGATGCCCTCGTCGTGCAGCTCGAAGCAGCCGACCTCGTCGGTGGTGCCGTAGCGGTTCTTGACGCCGCGGACCAGGCGGAGCCGGGCGTGCCGGTCGCCCTCGAAGTGGAGCACCACGTCGACCAGGTGCTCCAGCAGACGGGGGCCGGCGATCGCGCCGTCCTTGGTGACGTGGCCGACCAGGAGCGTGGACATGCCGCGCTCCTTGGAGGCCCGGATGAGCGCCCCGGCGACCTCCCTGACCTGCGCCATGCCGCCGGGCGCGCCGTCGATCTCGGGGGAGGCGACGGTCTGCACGGAGTCCAGGACCAGCAGCGAGGGCTTGACCGCGTCGAGATGGCCGAGGACGGCGGAGAGGTCCGTCTCGGCGGTGAGGTAGAGGTGGTCGCTGAGCGCGCCGATCCGGTCCGCGCGCAGCCGGACCTGGCTGGCCGACTCCTCGCCCGTGACGTACAGCGTGCGGTGCTCGTCCGAGGCGGCCTTGGCGGCCACGTCGAGCAGCAGCGTGGACTTGCCGACGCCCGGCTCGCCCGCGACCAGCACCACGGCGCCGGGCACCAGGCCGCCGCCGAGCACCCGGTCCAGCTCGGGCACGCCGGTCGGGCGGGCCGTCGCCTGCCTGCCGTCGACCTGCGCGATGGGCAGCGCGGAGCTGGTCACCCGCCCCGGGGCGGTGGTACGGACGGCGGGCGCGCCGTACTCCTCGACCGTGCCCCACGCCTGGCACTCGGGGCAGCGGCCGAGCCACTTCGCCGTCTGCCAGCCGCACTCGGTGCACCGGTAGGACGGCCGTTCCTTGGCGGATTTCGTACGGGCAGCCATGGGCCCACCGTAGCGGCGCCCACCGACACTCCCCGCCCGGCCGCTACCGGCGGACCTGGAAGCGCAGGTGCGTCACGCCCGGCGACATCACCACCTGGAGCCGCTCCAGCTGGACGTGGACCCCCTCCAGGTTGTCGAAGAGGCGGGTCCCCGAACCGAGGATCACCGGGGTGAGGCTCACGTACAGCTCGTCGACGAGGCCCGCGCGCAGCGCCTGCTGGACCGGGGAGGCGCCGTGCAGCACGACGTCCTTGCCGCCCGCCAGCTCCCCGGCCCGCTCCAGCGCCTCGGCGATGCCGCCGGTGACGAAGGTGAACAGCTCGGGCGCGCCGACCTCGTCGGGCTTGGGCGGGCTGTGGGTGAGGACGACGCAGGGGGTGGTGCCGAGCGGGCCCGCGGCCGTCCCCTCGTACGGGGCGTAGCCGTTGCGGCCCATGACGACGGCGCCGGTCCGGCCGCGCATCCCCGCGAGGTGGACGCGGTCGCTCGGCGCCATCGGCTCGTCCAGCCAGCGGTGCAGCACCTCCCCGCGCTCGCCGAGCGGGCGGTCGCGGGTGGGTCCGGGGCCGGTGACGAAGCCGTCGAGTGACATGGAGATGCCTGAGGCGATGTATCCCATGACTCTCCCGACCCGGGCGGGCCCCGAAGCTCATCGGCCCCGCCGGAACTTTCTCCCGGGCACCGGCCGGGGCCGTACGGATCCGGCCATGCCGAGGCGGCGGCGGAGTGTGCCCCGGGGGCGCGTTCGGGGGCGCCGGGAATGAGGCGTTCAGCGGGTCGAAACCTCATCTGCTGTCCCCTTATGAGGGATCTGTTCACCCGTAAGGATGAAAAGCGTTCAAGCTGGCGGAGGGTTTCGCCGAACGCGCCTACGGTCATCCAGGTGATGAGCAGCAGGACCGATCGCCCCACCCACCCCGCCGGCGGGCCCAGGGCGCACCGCGCCCCCGCTTTCCGGAAGGCCGGAACGCAGGCCCCGGCCGCCGTCACCGCCGCCGAGGAGAAGGGCGACGCCGCCCATCTGGACGGCCTGTTCACCTACTGCCTCGCCATCCTCCACGACCACGACCTCGCCCACGCCGCCCTGGCGGAGGTGGTCGCCCTCGCCACCCGGCACGGCTCCCGCCCCGCCCGCGGCCCGGCCGGCCGCCGCGCCTGGCTCTACGCCCTGGCCCGCTGGGTGTGCCGTCGCGAACTGGCCGAGGCGGAGGCCGGCCGCGCCCCGGCGCACGCCGCCGGGCACACGACCCCGGCGGGGGGGCCCGACGCGGCGGGCCCGGGCGGGCACCACCGCGACCCCGACCGGCGGCGCGCCGCCGAACTGGCGCGGCTGGCCTGGCCCGAGGCCGCCGGGACCAGCCCCGAGCAGCGCGAGGCCCTGGAGCTCTCCGTCCGCCACGGCCTGACCACCGAGGAGATCGCCGCCGTGCTCGGCGCCGACCCGGGCGCCACCCGCGCCCTGCTCGCCGCCGCCTTCTGCGAGGTCGAGCGCACCAGGGCCGCGCTCAGCGTCGTCGAGCGCGGCACCTGCCCCAGTGTCGCCCGCCTCACCGGCGACCGCCGGGTCCTGCTCAGCGCGGCCCTGCGCACGGAACTGGTCCGCCACGTCGACGACTGCCCGCGGTGCCGCCGGGCCGCCGAGCGCGCCGAGGCCGCCGCCCCCTGGCCCGGCACCGCCCGGCCGGTGCCGGGGCCGCTCCCGTTGGTCGCCCCCGACCGGTCCGCGCTGGCCGCCGCGTTCCCCGCCGGTGCCCGGCCGTACCGCGTGGTGCGTACCTCTCCCCGCTTCAACCGCGCGGGCTTCCCGATGGATCCCAGGGACCGCGCCGCCCGCCGCGAGCGGATGCGGGCCCGAGCGGTCACCACCACCCTGGTCGCCACGGTCGTCGCCGCGCCGGTGCTCGCCCTCTGGGCGGCCTACCGGGGTGCGCCGCTCACCGGCGAGGTGCAGGACGGGAGGCCGGTGGCTGCCAGTGAGAGCGGCGACCCGGACGTGACGCACGGCCCCGGTGCCGACGGCCACTACGAGAACACCGGCAGTACCCGTCCCACCGACCGCCCCGACGTCTCCGTCGAGGTCACCGTCCCCGGAGTACCGCCCGAAGGGCCGGACCAGGGGGCCCTGACCGTCGACGCCCGGCACACACGCGGCGGCACCCTCGTCACTCTCACCGCCACCGGCGGGACCTCCGTGGACTGGTCCGCACGGGCGGGCTCGGCCTGGCTCGGGCTGAGCCGGACCTCCGGCACCCTGGCTCCTGGCGAAACGGTCACTCTCCGGGTCTTCGTCCACGCCGAGCGCGAGCCCCGCGGCCACTGGAGCGCCCGTATCGCCATCGGCCCGCACGGAGCGGTGGTCACCGTCCGGGGCCACGGCGGCACCCCCGGCCGCCCCGGCCCGCCGGGTACCGCCCCACCGGGCACCGGCGCCCCCGGCCCGACCGACCCGGGCACCCCGAGGCCCACCGACCCCGGTCCCTCGGACCCGGGCCCGACCGACCCCGGCCCGACCGACCCCGAGCCCTCCGACCCGGGGCCGATCCCTTCCGCACCGGACCCGACCGAGCCCGACCCGCCGGACCCGGGGCCGACCGACCCCGGGGACGGAGAGACGGGAGGGTAGGGGGCCTGTCCGCGAGCCTGACCGGGGCCGGTACGTCGGGCCGGAGTCCGTGTGCGGGTGGAAGGCGACGCCTTCGGCTCGTTGTTCTCGATGAGCGGGGCGGTGGGGGCGGGCACGAGCGCCTGGGTGGGCAGCCAACATGATGGTCGTCGGCCCCGAGAAGGAGGGGGCGGGCGTGAGCGCCCGGGCACCCGGGCGAGGAACGGGGATGAGCGCTCGGGGACGACGGCGGAGGCGCGAGTTCCGGCACGCCTCGGTGCCTGTCGGGCCGGGGACGGTCGCCCGGCGGTCGACCGGGCCGTAGCGGGCTCCCGGCCCCGACAGGCACCGGGAGCCCGCTACGGCTGTTACGCCTCGGGGTCCGCCGGATGCGGCGCGACCATCGGCAACTGGGAGGCCAGGCGTGCCTCGCAGAGTTCGGCCAGGCGGTCGTAGCCGTCCTTGCCCATGAGTTCGCGCAGCTCCGGGGCGTAGCTCACGTAGACCGGGTCGCCGGCACCGTGGGCCGAGGTCGCGGAGGTGCACCACCAGTGCAGGTCGTGGCCGCCGGGGCCCCAGCCACGGCGGTCGTACTCGCCGATGGAGACCTGGAGGACGCGGGTGTCGTCGGGGCGGTCGATCCACTCGTAGGTCCGGCGGACCGGGAGCTGCCAGCAGACGTCCGGCTTGGTCTCCAGCGGCTCGCGGCCCTCGCGCAGCGCCAGGATGTGCAGCGAGCAGCCGGCGCCGCCGGCGAAGCCCGGGCGGTTCTGGAAGATGCAGGAGCCCTGCCAACGGCGGGTCTGCCGGTCGCCGTCCTGGTCCTCCTGGGTCCAGCCGGAGTCGGTGCCCACGTCGTGGTGCTGCCAGATGTCGGGCGTGAGCCTCGCCACATGGCCGGCCACCCGCTCCTCGTCCTCCTCGTCGGAGAAGTGGGCGCCCAGGGTGCAGCAGCCGTCGTCGGCCCGGCCGGCCTGGATGCCCTGGCAGCCGCTGCCGAAGACACAGCTCCAGCGTGAGGTCAGCCAGGTCAGGTCGCAGCGGAAGACCTGTTCGTCGTCGGCCGGGTCGGGGAACTCCACCCAGGCGCGGGCGAAGTCCAGTCCCTGCTCGTCCGGGACCCGCGCCTCCCGCGCACCCTTCGCCGGCTTCACCTTGCCCTTCTTCCCCCGGACCTGTGCTTCCGCCGCCTCGGCGGGGCGGCCGTCCTTCGCCTTCTTCGTCTTTGGCACGTTTCCAGCCTAAGCGGGAGCCGGGCCGGCCGAGGACCGTGCGACGTCGGGCGGGCAGTAGCGTTTCCCGTATGAGACTCGGTGTCCTCGACGTGGGATCGAACACGGTGCATCTGCTGGTGGTCGACGCCCACCCCGGCGCGCGCCCGCTGCCCGCGCACTCCCACAAGGTCGATCTGCGCCTCGCCCAGCTCCTGGACGCGACCGGCGCGATCGCGCCGGAGGGGGTCGAGCGGCTGGTCGCCGGCGTCCGTGACGCCCTGGCCGCCGCCGAGGACAAGGGTGTCGAGGAACTGCTGCCGTTCGCCACCTCGGCGGTCCGGGAGGCGGCCAACGGCGAGGAGGTGCTGGCCCGCGTCCACGAGGAGACCGGCGTCGTGCTGCGGGTCATCTCCGGCGAGGACGAGGCCCGCCTCACCTTTCTCGCCGCCCGTCGCTGGTACGGCTGGTCGGCCGGGCGGCTGCTCGTCCTCGACATCGGCGGCGGCTCCCTGGAGATCGCCTACGGCACGGACGAGGAGCCGGACGTCTGCGCGTCCCTGCCGCTCGGCGCCGGGCGGCTCACGGCCGGACGGCTGCCCGGGGATCCGCCGCAGGCCGAGGACGTACGAGCGCTGCGCAAGGACATACGGACGCAGATCGCGCGGGTGGTCGGTGAGTTCAGCCGCTTCGGCACCCCTGACCACGTCGTCGCCACCTCGAAGACCTTCAAGCAACTGGCGCGGCTGGCCGGCGCGGCACGCTCCGCCGACGGGCTGTACGTCCAGCGCGAGCTGAAGCGGAAGTCGCTGGAGGAGTGGGTGCCCCGGCTGGTGGCCATGCCGGCCGCCGAGCGGGCGCTGCTGCCCGGCGTCTCGGAGGGCAGGGCGGCCCAGCTCCCCGCGGGCGCCCTGGTCGCCGAGGCGGCGATGGACCTCTTCGGCGTGGAGACGCTGGAGATCTGCCCGTGGGCACTCCGCGAGGGCGTCATCCTGCGGCATCTGGACCACCTGCCGGCGGAGTGAGGCCGAGGGCAGGAGGAGGAGAGGTCCTCCTCAAGTCCCGCACGGCGCCCACGGCGCCCGGCACGCACGCTCGCCGCACCGGCGAAAGCCCGAGTACGTCCGGTACGAGAGCTTGTGCCAGGCGTGCCGAGAGCACGCAGCGGACACCGCAGACACCGCGGACACCGCCCAGGACCTTGAAGGCCCCCCCAGCCATGGCGGGGCTCCGGGCGGGCGCGGGCCCGGTCAGGGGCGAGGTGAGGGACGGAGCGGGCCCGGGGCGCTCCGGTCGCGGCAGCGGGCCGGCGTAACCGGCCCCGGCCCCGCGCGCCCCCGCCGGCCGCGTACCGCCCGTGCCCGGCCGACCACCCTCGTCGGCAGCCCAGCCACCAGCACCCCCCCATCCGTCACCCCCCCCATCCGTCACCCCCCATCCGTCACCCCCATCCGGTCACCCCCAGCCGTCACCCCAGACGTCCCCAGCACTCCCACCGCCACGCCGACCGCCACCACCGCCCCGCCCCCGTTCGTCCTCAGCCGGCCTCGCCCCGCCGGGTGTCGTCTGGCCCCGCCCGCCCTGATCAGGCGGTTCGAGGAGGTCATGCCCGGCCGCACCCGCCTCACCCAGGCGTACAGATGTGCGAATCATGAAGTGGTGTGCGCCCCCACGGGCCCCGTGAGCCCCGCGCGCCCCACACGCCCGTCCCGCCCGGGCGCCGAGTCGCCCCCGCCCGGCAAGGTTGGCGGGCCGCGCAACGGGAACGCAGTAGAAGAGAACGGACATACGGGGCGCAACGCCAGGTCCGCCCCGCGGCCCACTCCTCGCCCGCACTGCCCTCCCCGCATCCCGGTCCGGCGCAGTGCCGGCACGACCCCAGCCCAGGAGGCGACTCATGACCATCGCGGTACTCGGCGCCACCGGCGGTCAGGGCGGTGCGGTCACCGCCGCCCTGCTGCGGACAGGTCACCAGGTCAGGGCCATGGTGCGGGACCCGGGCAGCGTCCGCGCCCAGGTCCTCGCCGGGGCGGGCGTCTCCCTCGTCGAGGGCGACCTCACCGATGTCGAGGCGCTGACCACGCTCTTCCGCTCCACCCGCGCCGCCTTCGCCGTCACCACCCCCTTCCAGGACGGCCTGGAGGCCGAGAAGGAGCAGGGCGCCGCCGTGGTCCGGGCCGCCGAGCGGGCGGGGCTGCCGCACCTCGTCCTCTCCTCCGTCGCCGGGGCCGACCAGCACACCGGTGTCCCGCACTTCGAGACCAAGGCGCACACCGAGCGCCTCCTCGCCGTCGCCGACGTGCCCTCCACCGTCGTCGCCCCCACCTACTTCTACGAGAACGCCCTCGGCCCCGGCGGCGGGGTCGCGGCAGGTTCCGTGGCGCTGCCCCTCGGCCCGGAGACCCGGCTCCAGCAGGTCGCCCGCCACGACCTCGGCCATGTCGTCGCCGCGATCGTCGCCGCCCCGGACGCCTGGGCCGGAGAGCGGATCGAGCTGGCGGGAGACGATCCCACGGGGCCGCAGATGGCCGCCGCGATCGGCGCCGCCACCGGCCGCGAGCTGGAGTTCCGCTCCACGTCCCTGGAGGCGGTCCGCGAGGCCGACCCGGACATGGGCGCCATGTGGGGCTTCCTCGCCGAGCACGGCTACGACGTCGACATCCCCGCCCTGCACGCCCGCTTCCCCGGGGTGCCGTGGACCACCTACGCCGACTGGGCCGCGGCCCAGCACTGGCCCGAGGAGCGCTGACCGTGCGCCGCCGGGCCGCGCCCGGATCCCGTACCCCGCGCACGCCCTCCCGCCCCGGGTCCGGGAGTGAGCCTTCGCACCCTCCGGCCCCGGGCCGCTCCCCGGCTGCCCCGTTACGCTGTTCCACGTGGCAGAACCAGCGGTGCGCATCCCCGATGCGAAGGTCGCCCTGTCGACGGCCTCGGTCTACCCGGAGTCGACGGCGACGGCCTTCGAGATCGCCGCGCGCCTGGGCTACGACGGTGTCGAGGTGATGGTCTGGACCGACCCGGTCAGCCAGGACATCGACGCGCTGCGCCGGCTCTCCGACTACCACCGGATACCGATCCTCGCCGTCCACGCCCCCTGCCTGCTGATCACCCAGCGGGTCTGGTCCACCGACCCCTGGACCAAGCTCCAGCGGGCCAAGTCCGCCGCCGAGCGCCTTGGCGCGTCCACCGTCGTCGTCCACCCGCCGTTCCGCTGGCAGCGCCAGTACGCCAAGGACTTCGTCTCCGGGATCTGGCGGATGGCGAACGAGACGGACGTCCGCTTCGCCGTCGAGAACATGTATCCCTGGCGTTACCGCGACCGCGAGATGCTCGCCTACGCGCCCGACTGGGACGTCACCAAGGACGACTACCGGCACTTCACCGTCGACCTGTCGCACACCGCGACCGCCCGCACCGACGCCCTCGACATGGTCGACCGGATGGGCGACCGCCTCGCCCATCTCCACCTCGCCGACGGCGCCGGGTCCAACAAGGACGAGCACCTCGTCCCCGGACGCGGCACCCAGCCCTGCGCCGAGACCCTGGAACGGCTCGCCGCCCGTGGCTTCGACGGCCACGTCGTCATCGAGGTCAACACCCGGCGCGCCATGTCCAGCGCCGAACGCGAGGCCGACCTCGCCGAGGCCCTGGCCTTCACCCGCCTCCACCTGGCCGCCACCCCGTCGCCGCGCACCCCCGGCCCCGGCCGGTGACACCGGACGCCCCCCGCCGCCGGGGACGCCCCTCCCGCCGTACGGCCGACGGGACTCCGGCCGCCCGTGACCGCATCCTGGCCGCCGCCCGCGAGGAGTTCTCCGCCCGCGGCTACGACAGGACCCCGATCCGTCGGATCGCCCAGGCCGCGGGCGTCGACCCGGCCCTCGTCCACCACTACTTCGGCACCAAGGACGAGATCTTCGCCGCCGCCGTCGACCTCTCCCTGGAACTCCCCGCCAAGGCCCTCCCCGCCCTCCTCGCCGACGGCCCCGACGGCGTCGGCGAACGCGTCGCCCGCCTCTTCCTGGGCTTCTGGGAGGACCCGGCGACCCGCGGGCCCGTGCTGGCGGTGGTCCGCTCCGCCCTCACCCACGAGGCGGCCCGCGACATCATGCGCCGCTTCGTCCTGCGCAACCTGCTGGAGCACGTCGCCGCCCAGGTCCCCGTCCCCGGCCCCACGCTCCGCGCCGAACTGGCCGCCTCCCAGCTCATCGGCGTCGCCATGCTCCGGTACGTGCTGGAGCTGGAGCCGCTCGCCTCCGCCGACGTCGAGACCGTCATCGCCACGGTCGCCCCGACCCTCCAGCGGTACCTGACCGACCCGGACGCCGTCCCGGCCGCCGGCGCCTGACCCGCCGGGTCGCGCGCCGCGTCCGCCCCGCCCGTCCCACGGCGTGGACGAACTGTCCACGAACCGGCACCGAAGGCGTACGCTCGAACAAGTCCCACCCGCAGAAGGAGCGAGCGACGATGCCCGAGCTGAGGTCCCGCACAGTCACCCACGGCCGCAACATGGCGGGCGCCCGCGCCCTCATGCGGGCCTCCGGGGTAGCGAGCGAGGACATCGGCAAGCCGATCATCGCCGTGGCCAACTCCTTCACCGAGTTCGTCCCCGGGCACACCCACCTCCAGCCGGTCGGCCGGATCGTCTCCGAGGCGATCAAGGCGGCGGGCGCGGTGCCCCGCGAGTTCAACACCATCGCGGTGGACGACGGCATCGCCATGGGGCACGGCGGCATGCTGTACTCCCTGCCCTCCCGCGACCTCATCGCGGACTCGGTGGAGTACATGGTCGAGGCGCACTGCGCCGACGCGCTGATCTGCATCTCCAACTGCGACAAGATCACCCCGGGCATGCTGATGGCCGCCCTGCGGCTCGACATCCCGACGATCTTCGTCTCCGGCGGCCCCATGGAGGCCGGCCAGGCCACCCTCGTCGACGGCACCGTCCGCAAACTCGACCTGGTCAACGCGATCAGCGACGCGGTCGACGAGTCCGTCTCCGACGAGGACATCCTCCGCATCGAGGAGAACGCCTGCCCGACCTGCGGTTCGTGTTCCGGCATGTTCACCGCCAACTCGATGAACTGCCTCACCGAGGCCATCGGCCTCTCCCTCCCGGGCAACGGCTCGGTCCTCGCCACCCACACCGCCCGCAAGGCGCTCTACGAGCGGGCCGGCGCCACCGTGGTCGAGCTGGCCAAGCGGTACTACCAGGACGACGACGCCTCGGTCCTGCCGCGCAACATCGCCACCCGCGAGGCCTTCGAGAACGCCATGGCGCTCGACATCGCCATGGGCGGCTCCACCAACACCATCCTCCACCTGCTGGCCGCCGCCCAGGAGGCCGAGCTCGGCTACGACCTGACCGACATCGACGCCGTCTCGCGCCGCATCCCCTGTCTCGCCAAGGTCGCCCCGAACGTCGCCCCCGGCGGCACGTACTACATGGAGGACGTGCACCGCGCCGGCGGCATCCCCGCTCTCCTCGGCGAGCTGTACCGCGGCGGGCTGCTCAACGAGAACGTCCACACCGTCCACTCCGCCACCATGGACGAGTGGCTGAAGACCTGGGACGTGCGCGGCGGCTCCCCGTCCGCCGAGGCCCTGGACCTCTGGTACGCCGCCCCCGGCTGCCGACGCTCCGCCGAGGCGTTCTCCCAGTCCGAGCGGTGGGACTCGCTCGACACGGACGCGGCCGGCGGCTGCATCCGCTCCGTCGAGCACGCCTACTCCGAGGACGGCGGCCTCGCCGTGCTGCGCGGCAACATCGCGGCCGACGGCTGCGTCGTCAAGACCGCCGGCGTCGACGAGTCGATCTGGACCTTCGAGGGCCCGGCCGTCGTCTGCGAGTCGCAGGAGGAGGCCGTCGACAAGATCCTCCGCAAGGAGATCACCCACGGCGACGTGGTCGTCATCCGCTACGAGGGCCCCAAGGGCGGCCCCGGCATGCAGGAGATGCTCTACCCGACCTCCTTCCTGAAGGGCCGGGGGCTCGGCAAGACCTGCGCGCTCGTCACCGACGGCCGCTTCTCCGGCGGCACCTCGGGCCTCTCCATCGGCCACGCCTCCCCGGAGGCGGCCTCCGGCGGTGCCATCGCCCTGGTCGAGGACGGCGACCGCATCCGCATCGACATCCCGCAGCGCTCCATCGAACTGCTGGTGGACGACGCCACCCTCGACGCCCGCCGCGAGGCCCTGGGCGGCCGCTACGAGCCCGTCGCCCGGGAGCGCAAGGTCTCCGCCGCCCTGCGCGCCTACGCCGCGATGGCGACCAGCGCCGACAAGGGCGCGGTCCGCGACGTGACGAAGCTGGGCTGACACCCGTACGCACCCCTCGGCCCCGGCCGCCCCACCAGCGGGCGCCGGGGCCGAGGCGTACCCGGCCTCCCGGCGGGCGGCGGCCGCGAGCTCCTCGTCCTGACCGGCGCCGCCCTCGCCCACCTGGCCGCCGCCGGCCGCGTCCTCCACGCCCGGGAGGCCGAACTCGCCGGCCGCCAGGAGGGCGCCTCCCTCGCCCCCTCCGCACACCCAGCCGACCGCCCTGATCCGCAGCCTCCACGGGCGACCGCCGTCCCCGCCCCGGCCTGCCTGACGACCCCGCTCGCCGGGCCCTTCCCGCCCCCCTGCCCCGGACAGGGGACAATCGCCCCCGTGACCGACTCGACCCGCCCCACCGCCCCCGGCCCCCACCCCGAGCCGATCCGGTTCTTCGGCACCACCTGGCTCGACCACTCCGGCCACTACGGCCTGCGTCGCGCCGGTGTCGCGGCCGGCTCCCTCGCGCTCGCCGTCGCCTGTGCCGTGCTGCTGCGCATCGGCTACCAGGGCATGGCCCTCGCCGAGGTCGGCCGGCTGATCAACGTCCTGGTCGTCGGCATGTTCGCGATCTGCACCGCCATCGCCTTCGGCCGCACCCTGCGCAGTTTCACCAAGCGCGAGGACCCCGAACGCCGTCAGTCCCTGCGGGGCCTCATGGCCATCGGCTTCCTCGGGGTCCTGGTCGCCTGGTCCGTGCGCAGCCTGCGCGAGGCCCCGGGGGAGGGGCTGCACCGCGCCGAGTACGAGGAGGCCGTCGCCCGGGCGACCCGCCGCCGCGCACGGCGCACCGGCCACCCGGGGCGCCGGGCCGGGCGCTGACTCACCTCCGCGCGGCGCGCCCCTCGGCGAGGGTGTGCGCGACGAGCGCGTTGGCATGACCGTGCCCCAGCCCGTGCTCGGCCTTGAGCCAGGCGACCAGCTCCAGGTGCCGGGTCAGCGGCGAGGCACGGATCATCTCCTGCCACTGGGCCACCGGACGCCCGTACCTCTTCTCGATCGACGGGAAGTAACTGGCCGGACCCTTCACGCTCTCCGCCATGACGGACCACTCCTTCTGAGACGACTTCTCGTGCGCACCGCACCACCTGTCACCCCTACGACCCTCCGGCCCGCGCGAACTCATCGCCCCGGGCGCGCACTTCCCGGCCCGGCACGGACAATCCTGGCCCCCCACAACACCCCAGGTGACAGCCACGACCTGAACACCGCCCACCCCGCAGGAGCCCGTATGCCCGACCCCCTGGCCGACCGCACCCGCCGAGCCGCCTCCTTCAACACCGCCCCGGCCCACTACGCCGAGTACCGCCCCTCCTACCCGCCGGCCCTGTACGAGGCCCTGGAGGAAGCGCTCGGCCGTCCCCTCGCCGGAGCCCGCGTCGCCGACATCGGCGCCGGAACCGGCATCGCCACCGCCCAGCTCCACGAACGCGGCGCCCGCGTCCTGGCCGTCGAGCCCGGCGGAGGCATGGCGGCCGAACTCCGCCGCACCCTGCCCGGCACCCCCCTGGTCCGCGGCGACGGCAACGCCCTCCCCCCCCGCCGACGCCACCGCCGACCTCGTCATCTTCGCCCAGTCCTTCCACTGGACCGACCCCGAGCGCGCCCTGCCGGAGGCGTACCGCGTGCTGCGCCCCGGCGGCGTCCTCGCCCGCTGGTGGAACATCTCCGACTCCTCGCACACCTGGGTCGCGGACCAGGCCGACCGCCTGCGGGCCCACTTCGGCCCGGAGGGCGCCGCCCACGGCGCGCACATCCCGGGCCGCGCCGACGCCGCCCCCGCCGTCGGGGACCCGGCCGTGGGGGCGCCGGCCAAGACCCCCTCCCAACCGGGCACCCCCGACCCCGAGCCGGTGGCCGACGCCCCGCTCAGCCACCGGATTCCCTGGTCCCGCCGGCTCACCGTCGACGACCACCTGGCCAACCTCGCCAGCCACTCCCTCTTCCTGGTCGCCGACGCCGCCCTGGCCCAGGACTTCCTGGATCGCGAGCGCGCCGGACTGCTCCGGCTCTTCCCCGACGGCCACGTCGAGGAGCGGTACGTGGTGGACCTGGTCCTGACCACCCGCCCGGCCTCCGCCTGACCACCCCGCCCGGCGCGCCGCCCTTCCGGACCCCACCGGGCCGGGCGGCGCGCCGTTCGCGTACTCCTCCCCCTGGTCCCTTGACCCGGATCAGCACCAGGAGGAGTATTCAACGAGTGATGAATAAAAAGGAGCCTCCACCCCGCGACGCCCCCGCCCCGGCCGTCACCGCCACCGCCCTCACCGTCGCCCGAGGCTCCCGCACCGTCCTGGACGACCTCCACTTCACCGTGGAACGCGGCCAGGTCACCGGCCTCCTCGGTCCCTCCGGCTGCGGCAAGACCACCCTCATGCGCGCCGTCGTCGGCACCCAGGCCAAGGCCACCGGCACCCTCGACGTCCTCGGCCACCCGGCCGGCGACCCCCGCCTGCGCCACCGCATCGGCTACGTCACCCAGGCACCCTCCGTCTACGACGACCTGACCGTCCGGCAGAACCTCGACTACTTCGCCGCCGTCCTCGATCCGGGCCGCCGCGCCACCGCCCGCCGCGCCGAGACCGTCACCCGCGCCGTCGCCGACGTGGACCTCACCTCGCACGCCGACGCCCTCGCCGGGCAGCTCTCCGGCGGCCAGCGCAGCCGGGTCTCCCTCGCCGTCGCCCTGCTCGGCGCACCCGAACTCCTCGTCCTCGACGAACCGACCGTCGGCCTCGACCCCGTGCTCCGCCGTGACCTCTGGAACCTCTTCCACCGCCTCGCCGCCGACCGCGGCACCACCCTCCTCGTCTCCTCCCACGTCATGGACGAGGCCGAACGCTGCCACCGCCTCCTCCTCATGCGCGAGGGCCGCGTCCTCGCCGAGGGCACCCCCGAGGCCCTGCGCACCCGCACCCGCCGCGACACGGTCGAGGAAGCCTTCCTGCACCTGGTCGACGCCGCCGGCCACCCGGCGACGACCCCCGAGGAGCACACCCCGTGACATCCACCGCCACCCCGGCGCGCCCCACCGCCTTCTCCGCTGCCCGCACCCTCGCCACCGCCGCCCGCGTCCTGCGCCAGCTCCGCCACGACCCACGCACCATCGCCCTGCTGCTCCTGGTGCCCTGCGTGATGACCGCGCTGCTCCGCTACGTCTTCGACGGCAGCCCGCGCACCTTCGACGCCATCGGCGCCTCCCTGCTCGGAATCTTCCCGCTCATCACGATGTTCCTGGTCACCTCCATCGCCACCCTGCGCGAACGGACCTCGGGCACCCTGGAACGCCTGCTCGCCCTGCCGCTCGGCAAGGCCGACCTCATCGCCGGCTACGCCCTCGCCTTCGGAGCCCTCGCCGTCGTCCAGTCCGCCCTCGCCACCGCGCTCTCCGTCTGGCTCCTCGGTCTGGACGTCACCGGCTCCCCCTGGGTCCTGCTCCTGGTCGCCGTCCTCGACGCGCTGCTCGGCACCGCTCTGGGCCTCTTCGTCTCGGCCTTCGCCGCCTCCGAGTTCCAGGCCGTCCAGTTCATGCCGGCGGTGATCTTCCCGCAGCTGCTGCTCTGCGGCCTGTTCACCCCGCGCGAGCGCATGCACCCCGCCCTGGAAGCCGTCTCCGACGTCCTGCCGATGTCGTACGCCGTCGACGCGATGAACGAGGTCCTCACCCGTACGGGCGTCACCGCGACCTTCGTCCGCGACATCGGCGTCGTCGCCGGCTGCGCCCTGCTCGTCCTGGCCCTCGGCGCCGCCACCCTGCGCCGCCGCACCACCTGACGACCGCCCTGCGGACACCCCCGCACCCGACGGCCCCCCGGTGCGAGGATGACGAGCGGAACGGCACGTACGGCACCACGCGGAGGGCGAACCCCGACATGACCCAGAAAGTCGCAGTGCTCGGCACCGGCAAGATCGGCGAGGCCCTGCTCAGCGGAATGATCCGCGCCGGCTGGTCTCCCGCCGACCTCCTCGTCACCGCCCGCCGCCCCGAGCGCGCCGACACCCTCCGCGAGCGCTACGGCGTCACTCCGGTCACCAACGCCGAGGCGGCCAAGACCGCCGACACCCTGATCCTCACCGTCAAGCCGCAGGACATGGGCGCCCTCGTCGAGGAGCTGGCCCCGCACGTCCCCGCCGACCGACTCGTCATCAGCGGCGCCGCCGGCATCCCCACCGCGTACTTCGAGGAGCGCCTCGCCGCAGGCACACCCGTGGTCCGCGTCATGACCAACACGCCCGCCCTGGTGGACGAGGCGATGTCGGTGATCTCCGGCGGTACGCACGCCAACCCGGCGCACCTCGCCATCGCCCAGGAGATCTTCGGCGGCGTCGGCAAGACCCTGCGCGTCCCCGAGTCCCAGCAGGACGCCGCCACCGCCCTCTCCGGCTCCGGCCCCGCCTACTTCTACTTCCTGGTCGAGGCGATGACCGATGCCGGCATCCTGCTCGGACTGCCCCGCTCCCAGGCCCACGACCTCATCGTGCAGGCCGCGATCGGCGCCGCCGTGATGCTCCGCGACAGCGGCGAACACCCCGTGAAGCTCCGCGAGGCCGTGACCTCCCCGGCCGGCACCACCATCAACGCCATCCGCGAACTGGAGAACCACGGCGTCCGCGCCGCCCTGATCGCCGCTCTGGAGGCCGCCCGCGACCGCAGCCGCGAACTGGCCTCCGGCAAGGGCTGACCGGTCCCCGGGGCGGGGCACCCGCACGGGCGCGCCCCGCCCCGCACGCCCTCAGGCCGGCAGCAGCCCCACCGCCCGGTAGGCCTCGTCCACCACCGGCCGCGCCATCGCCCGCGCCCGCTCGGCCCCGCGCCGCAGTACCGCGTCCACCTCGCCCGGATCGGCCACCAGCGCGGCGTGGCGCTCCCGCACCGGTCGCAGCAGCTCCTCCACCGCCTCGGCCGTGTCCTTCTTCAACGCGCCGTACGAGGAGTACCGCGACGCCAGCTTCCGGGGATCGGCGCCCGTGCTCGCCCCCAGGATCTCCAGCAGGTTGGTGACCCCGGGCATCCGCTCCCGGTCGTGACGCACCTCGCGGCCGCTGTCGGTCAGCGCCCGCATCACCTTCCGCCGCACCGCTTCCGGCTCGTCCAGCAGATAGACGATGCCCGCACCCGACTCGTGCGACTTCCCCATCTTCGCGCCCGGTACCTGAAGGTCCATGACGCGTGCCGCCACGGGGGGATGGGTCGCCCGCGGCACCACGAACGCCTGCCCGTACCGCTGGTTGAACCGCTCCGCGAGGTCGCGCGTCAACTCGACGTGCTGCGTCTGGTCCTCACCCACCGGCACCTCGTCCGTCCGGTACGCCAGGATGTCGGCCGCCATGAGCACCGGATACGTCAGCAGCGACAGTCGCACGCCCTCCCCGCGCTCCCGCTCCCGCACCGACTTCTCCTTGTACTGGATCATCCGGCGCATCTCCCCGTCGGTGGCGACGCATTCCAGGAGATAGGAGAGGCGTGCGTGCTCGTCGACGTGACTCTGCACGAACACCGTGCACCGCTCCGGGTCGAGCCCGGCCGCCAGCAGCAGCGTGGCCGCCTGCCGGCTGAGTCTGCGCACCCGCGCCGGGTCGTGTTCGACGGTCAGTGCGTGCAGATCCACCACGCAGAACAGCGCGTCCGCCTGGTGCTGGTCACGCTCCACCCACTGCCGGACCGCTCCCAGGTAGTTCCCGAGGGTCAGATGCCCGGTCGGCTTGATCCCGCTGAATACCCGTGTCATCGCTCTCCTGCCTCTCTCCGAGGGCCCCGCACCCTCCGGCCGGCAGCTCCTCGTCAGGGGAGAGAAACACCAACGGCCGCCGGATGCGGCGGCCGTTGAATGCGCACGTCAGGGCTGGCCGCCGTCAGGCGGCCCACCAGAGCCCGTCGTACATACGCGTGGTCACGGGGGGAGCTTAGACCCGAACGGCACCGAGTTGACAGTCCCTGGGACCTCTCCGTAAGGTCCACCGAGTTGCCCGACGTGAGCGCCGGTTCCCACCGGACCCCGGGCAGCCGATCCGCAGGACCTCTTCAGAACGCACAGCGGTCTCCGCTGCTCGTTCCGTTGCGTATTGCGGAAAGAGGAATCCGCGTCCCGGCAGGGCCGCCCCCGATTAGCTCGGGGAAAGGGAATCCGCTAAAGTCTCACCCGTCGGAACGGCTCAACGGCCGGGAAGGCGAAACCCGCTGACTGGGAATCAGGCCCGAAAGGATCTGATAGAGTCGGAACCGCCGAAAGGGAAAAGCGAAGCGGAAACGCGGCGCTCGAACCGGAAAGGCACCGAG
This sequence comes from Streptomyces diastaticus subsp. diastaticus, assembly GCF_011170125.1. NCBI lineage: Bacteria > Bacillati > Actinomycetota > Actinomycetes > Kitasatosporales > Streptomycetaceae > Streptomyces > Streptomyces diastaticus. Next base: position 1,286,227 of record NZ_BLLN01000002.1, read on the forward strand.
GAAATCGGACGCGAAAGAGTCTGATAGAGTCGGAACACGAAATACCGAAGGGAAGCGCCCGGAGGAAAGCCCGAGAGGGTGAGTACGAAGGAAGCGTCCGTTCCTTGAGAACTCAACAGCGTGCTAAAAGTCAACGCCAGATATGTTGATACCCCGACCATCCAGGTTTCTGGCTGGTTGAGGTTCCTTTGAAATACAACAGCGAGGACGCTGTGTACGGCAGGGACTATTCCTCCTTGTCGTACCGCTCTTGTGCTTGTTGACCGGATTACCGGTACACATTCACGGAGAGTTTGATCCTGGCTCAGGACGAACGCTGGCGGCGTGCTTAACACATGCAAGTCGAACGATGAAGCCCTTCGGGGTGGATTAGTGGCGAACGGGTGAGTAACACGTGGGCAATCTGCCCTGCACTCTGGGACAAGCCCTGGAAACGGGGTCTAATACCGGATATGACCGTCCATCGCATGGTGGATGGTGTAAAGCTCCGGCGGTGCAGGATGAGCCCGCGGCCTATCAGCTAGTTGGTGAGGTAGTGGCTCACCAAGGCGACGACGGGTAGCCGGCCTGAGAGGGCGACCGGCCACACTGGGACTGAGACACGGCCCAGACTCCTACGGGAGGCAGCAGTGGGGAATATTGCACAATGGGCGAAAGCCTGATGCAGCGACGCCGCGTGAGGGATGACGGCCTTCGGGTTGTAAACCTCTTTCAGCAGGGAAGAAGCGAAAGTGACGGTACCTGCAGAAGAAGCGCCGGCTAACTACGTGCCAGCAGCCGCGGTAATACGTAGGGCGCAAGCGTTGTCCGGAATTATTGGGCGTAAAGAGCTCGTAGGCGGCTTGTCACGTCGGTTGTGAAAGCCCGGGGCTTAACCCCGGGTCTGCAGTCGATACGGGCAGGCTAGAGTTCGGTAGGGGAGATCGGAATTCCTGGTGTAGCGGTGAAATGCGCAGATATCAGGAGGAACACCGGTGGCGAAGGCGGATCTCTGGGCCGATACTGACGCTGAGGAGCGAAAGCGTGGGGAGCGAACAGGATTAGATACCCTGGTAGTCCACGCCGTAAACGGTGGGCACTAGGTGTGGGCAACATTCCACGTTGTCCGTGCCGCAGCTAACGCATTAAGTGCCCCGCCTGGGGAGTACGGCCGCAAGGCTAAAACTCAAAGGAATTGACGGGGGCCCGCACAAGCGGCGGAGCATGTGGCTTAATTCGACGCAACGCGAAGAACCTTACCAAGGCTTGACATACACCGGAAAGCATCAGAGATGGTGCCCCCCTTGTGGTCGGTGTACAGGTGGTGCATGGCTGTCGTCAGCTCGTGTCGTGAGATGTTGGGTTAAGTCCCGCAACGAGCGCAACCCTTGTCCCGTGTTGCCAGCAGGCCCTTGTGGTGCTGGGGACTCACGGGAGACCGCCGGGGTCAACTCGGAGGAAGGTGGGGACGACGTCAAGTCATCATGCCCCTTATGTCTTGGGCTGCACACGTGCTACAATGGCCGGTACAATGAGCTGCGATACCGTGAGGTGGAGCGAATCTCAAAAAGCCGGTCTCAGTTCGGATTGGGGTCTGCAACTCGACCCCATGAAGTCGGAGTCGCTAGTAATCGCAGATCAGCATTGCTGCGGTGAATACGTTCCCGGGCCTTGTACACACCGCCCGTCACGTCACGAAAGTCGGTAACACCCGAAGCCGGTGGCCCAACCCCCTTGTGGGGAGGGAGCTGTCGAAGGTGGGACTGGCGATTGGGACGAAGTCGTAACAAGGTAGCCGTACCGGAAGGTGCGGCTGGATCACCTCCTTTCTAAGGAGCACTTCTTGGCTGCCAGCTTTCGGGTTGGTGGTCCAGGGGCCAGTTCATCAGCGAACGTCTGGTGCTGGTTGCTCATGGGTGGAACGTTGACTATTCGGCACAGTGGATTCGATGGTTTTGCTAGTACTGCTTCGGCGTGGAACGCAGGGTCATGGGTCGGCTGGGTCGGGCACGCTGTTGGGTGTCTGAGGGAGCGGCCATGTTGTGGCTGTTTCTTCGGTTGCCGGCCCCAGTGAACTCGGGATGTTTGGTCTCGGGGTGGTGGGTGGTTGGTCGTTGTTTGAGAACTGCACAGTGGACGCGAGCATCTGTGGCCAAGTTTTTAAGGGCGCACGGTGGATGCCTTGGCACCAGGAACCGATGAAGGACGTGGGAGGCCACGATAGTCCCCGGGGAGTCGTCAACCAGGCTTTGATCCGGGGGTTTCCGAATGGGGAAACCCGGCAGTCGTCATGGGCTGTCACCCGCTGCTGAACTCATAGGCAGTGTGGAGGGAACGCGGGGAAGTGAAACATCTCAGTACCCGCAGGAAGAGAAAACAACCGTGATTCCGGGAGTAGTGGCGAGCGAAACTGGATGAGGCTAAACCGTATGTGTGTGAGACCCGGCAGGGGTTGCGCATGCGGGGTTGTGGGATCTCTCTTCCACGGTCTGCCGGCCGTGGGACGAGTCATAAACCGTTGATGTAGGCGAAGGACATGCGAAAGGTCCGGCGTAGAGGGTAAGACCCCCGTAGTCGAAACGTCAGCGGCTCGTTTGAGAGACACCCAAGTAGCACGGGGCCCGAGAAATCCCGTGTGAATCTGGCGGGACCACCCGCTAAGCCTAAATATTCCCTGGTGACCGATAGCGGATAGTACCGTGAGGGAATGGTGAAAAGTACCGCGGGAGCGGAGTGAAATAGTACCTGAAACCGTGTGCCTACAAGCCGTGGGAGCGTCGCGCATCGAGTTTGCTCGGTGCGTCGTGACTGCGTGCCTTTTGAAGAATGAGCCTGCGAGTTAGCGGTGTGTAGCGAGGTTAACCCGTGTGGGGAAGCCGTAGCGAAAGCGAGTCCTAAGAGGGCGTTTGAGTTGCACGCTCTAGACCCGAAGCGGAGTGATCTAGCCATGGGCAGGTTGAAGCGGCTGTAAGAGGTCGTGGAGGACCGAACCCACCAGGGTTGAAAACCTGGGGGATGACCTGTGGTTAGGGGTGAAAGGCCAATCAAACTCCGTGATAGCTGGTTCTCCCCGAAATGCATTTAGGTGCAGCGTCGTGTGTTTCTTGCCGGAGGTAGAGCACTGGATAGGCGATGGGCCCTACCGGGTTACTGACCTTAGCCAAACTCCGAATGCCGGTAAGTGAGAGCGCGGCAGTGAGACTGTGGGGGATAAGCTCCATGGTCGAGAGGGAAACAGCCCAGAGCATCGACTAAGGCCCCTAAGCGTACGCTAAGTGGGAAAGGATGTGGAGTCGCAGAGACAACCAGGAGGTTGGCTTAGAAGCAGCCACCCTTGAAAGAGTGCGTAATAGCTCACTGGTCTAGTGATTCCGCGCCGACAATGTAGCGGGGCTCAAGCGTACCGCCGAAGTCGTGTCATTGCAGCATGAGGGCCAACGCCCGCTGTGATGGGTAGGGGAGCGTCGTGTGCCGGGTGAAGCAGCCGTGGAAACGAGTTGTGGACGGTTCACGAGTGAGAATGCAGGCATGAGTAGCGATTCACACGTGAGAAACGTGTGCGCCGATTGACTAAGGGTTCCTGGGTCAAGCTGATCTGCCCAGGGTAAGTCGGGACCTAAGGCGAGGCCGACAGGCGTAGTCGATGGATAACCGGTTGATATTCCGGTACCCGCTGTGAAGCGTCAAACATTGAATCCAGTGATGCTAAGCCCGTGAAGCCGTTCCGGACCCTTCGGGGAATGGAAAGTGGTGGAGCCGGTGACCCGAGCTGGTAGTAGGTGAGTGATGGGGTGACGCAGGAAGGTAGTCCATCCCGGGCGGTGGTTGTCCCGGGGTAAGGGTGTAGGACGTCAGGTAGGTAAATCCGCCTGGCAATAGTCTGAGACCTGATGCCGAGCCGATTGTGGTGAAGTGGATGATCCTATGCTGTCGAGAAAAGCCTCTAGCGAGTTTCATTGCGGCCCGTACCCTAAACCGACTCAGGTGGTCAGGTAGAGAATACCGAGGCGTTCGGGTGAACTATGGTTAAGGAACTCGGCAAAATGCCCCCGTAACTTCGGGAGAAGGGGGGCCATGTCTGGTGATGAGTCTTGCACTCTGAGCTGGGTGTGGCCGCAGAGACCAGCGAGAAGCGACTGTTTACTAAAAACACAGGTCCGTGCGAAGCCGTAAGGCGATGTATACGGACTGACGCCTGCCCGGTGCTGGAACGTTAAGGGGACCGGTTAGTCACATTTCGGTGTGGCGAAGCTGAGAACTTAAGCGCCAGTAAACGGCGGTGGTAACTATAACCATCCTAAGGTAGCGAAATTCCTTGTCGGGTAAGTTCCGACCTGCACGAATGGCGTAACGACTTCTCGACTGTCTCAACCATAGGCCCGGTGAAATTGCATTACGAGTAAAGATGCTCGTTTCGCGCAGCAGGACGGAAAGACCCCGGGACCTTTACTACAGTTTGATATTGGTGTTCGGTTCGGCTTGTGTAGGATAGGTGGGAGACTGTGAAGCATGCACGCCAGTGTGTGTGGAGTCGTCGTTGAAATACCACTCTGGTCGTGCTGGATGTCTAACCTGGGTCCGTGATCCGGATCAGGGACAGTGTCTGATGGGTAGTTTAACTGGGGCGGTTGCCTCCTAAAGTGTAACGGAGGCGCCCAAAGGTTCCCTCAGCCTGGTTGGTAATCAGGTGTTGAGTGTAAGTGCACAAGGGAGCTTGACTGTGAGACCGACGGGTCGAGCAGGGACGAAAGTCGGGACTAGTGATCCGGCGGTGGCTTGTGGAAGCGCCGTCGCTCAACGGATAAAAGGTACCCCGGGGATAACAGGCTGATCTTCCCCAAGAGTCCATATCGACGGGATGGTTTGGCACCTCGATGTCGGCTCGTCGCATCCTGGGGCTGGAGTCGGTCCCAAGGGTTGGGCTGTTCGCCCATTAAAGCGGTACGCGAGCTGGGTTTAGAACGTCGTGAGACAGTTCGGTCCCTATCCGCTGTGCGCGTAGGAATATTGAGAAGGGCTGTCCCTAGTACGAGAGGACCGGGACGGACGAACCTCTGGTGTGCCAGTTGTTCTGCCAAGGGCATGGCTGGTTGGCTACGTTCGGGAGGGATAACCGCTGAAAGCATCTAAGCGGGAAGCCTGCTTCGAGATGAGTGTTCCCACCTCCTTGAGAGGGTAAGGCTCCCAGTAGACGACTGGGTTGATAGGCCGGATATGGAAGCCCTGTAAGGGGTGGAGTTGACCGGTACTAATAGGCCGAGGGCTTGTCCTCAGTTGCTCGCGTCCACTGTGTTGGTTCTGAAACCACGAACACCAACCGCACACTCATCTTCTGGTGGGTTGTGGTTGCTGGTGTGTTTCGTAGTGTTTCGGTGGTCATAGCGTGAGGGAAACGCCCGGTTACATTCCGAACCCGGAAGCTAAGCCTTACAGCGCCGATGGTACTGCAGGGGGGACCCTGTGGGAGAGTAGGTCGCCGCCGAACTCTTTGTGGCCTCGGGCCCGGAAAACCTGATCAAAGGTTTTCCGGGCCCGAGGCATTTCTGCGTTCATGACCCTTTCGGCCCGGTGAGCGGAAGACGTCGGGCAATTGTTGATCAGAACTGATGGGGTTCTCGTCCAGGGCATCGCCATCGCTCCCTCTCCGCGAGGCCGCCCTGCTCCCCGAACGCGTCTACCCGGCAGGTAACCTCCTCGGACCGTCGGTGGCGAGCGGGGAGGCGGCCCGCCACCGTCACCCGACGACTCGGTTGCCCGGCCGCTGGGCCGCGCGGATCGCCAGGACAGCCCCTGAGAGGAAGGACGAGATGCCGGACGAACCGGAGAGCACGGGGCCGGAGAGCTCCAAGATGGTCAACTCCGGGCCGAAGACCACGGAGGTGGACGGGCCCTTACGGAAGGCCCCCGCCCCTCGCCCTTCCGCGCCGGAGCGCCCGGGCCGGATGCACCGGTTGTCCCGTAGCCGGAGCGGCATCGCCATCATCGGCGCGCTCGTCGGGGCGCTGCTGGGGGCTGGCGTCATGGCATGGCGCTCCAATGAACTTCCCCTCGTGGCGCGGGACGTGTGCTGGGGTTCACTCTCGTCCGATGTCGTGCACGCTCTGTTCTCGGACACGGACGTCCGCAGCCGTGAGCTGCCGCTGCGCCGGGCCACGGAGGACCACATGCAGACCGAGTGCAGCATGCAGGCGTTCGGGGCCGACGAACTGGAGTCTGAGGTCATAGCGTCAGTGCGGACGCTGGGCGAGTTGCGGGGCGCGCAGGCATGGAGCTGGATCGAGGAGTACCTCTCCTCCCGTATGACGCCGCTTGGCGAGGGAATCACCGGCATGGCTTCCTCCACCCGGGCTTGGGTGGCGCTCCCCGCGAGCTGTGAGGAATGGCCGTACGAGTCGGGCGAGGAGCCGCCGTTGCGGGTGGTCACCCTCGCCTCGGACGCGGCTGACCCCGAGGGCCAGAACGAGGTCGACGCGCGGCGGGGCCTCGACGCGATGTCCCGCGCGGTCGTGCGGTTGGCCAACGGGGTCATGGAACGATACGGCTGCGACGGCCCGTACTCCGACCCGCCGACGCTCCGCCGCGCCCCGGAGGGCGACGAGCTGCCGGATGTCGAGGCCGACCGGCTCTGCGGGATCCAGGGCGTGCGACTGCCCGGATGGGCTGAAGGGCCCGAGGCGGAGGTCGTGGGCACCACGCCGGGCACAAAGCCGGGCGCGTCCTCTGCGGACAGAATCTGGGCGTGCGACGTGCGCCAGCCCTTCGGCCCGAGCAGGCTCCGGCTGATGACCGTGGCGGACCCGGAGCTGGCCGGCGTTGTCTCCCAGGTGCTCGGCAACCGGGCCACGCGTCTGGGTGGTGAGGGGCAGGGCGCCTACGCGGGCGGCCTGAGCGTCTACGTGGCGGACTGCCGGTCCGGGTGGGTGGCGTTTGTGGCGTATGAGCCGGGGGAGGAAAGCGAGTCGCACAACGACAGGTCACTCGCCCTTGCCGTTCTGCCGTCGTACGTCAAGGCGGAAGCGAAACGCGTCGGCTGCGGCGAGATGAACGTGAAGGTGCCAACTCCCCACCAACGACCCGAAACCCAAGCTGTTTCGGGTCAATAGGGTGGGGCCCATGCGCTACGACCTGGTCGTCTTCGACAACGACGGGGTGCTCGTGGACAGCGAGCCCCTCTCCAACACCATCCTCGCCGGCTATCTGACCGAGCTGGGGCACCCCACCAGCTACGAGGACTCCTTGCGGGACTACATGGGCGGGGCGGTGCACCGCGTCCACGACCTGGTGCTGGAGAGGTCGGGCCGGCGGCTCCCGGCCACGTTCGACGAGGAGTTCCACAGGCGCGTCTTCGAGGCGTTCCGGCAGGAGCTGGAGCCCGTGCCGGGCGTCGTCGACGTGCTGGGGGCGCTGCGGGCCGCGGGCGTCCCGTACTGCGTCGCCTCGTCCGGGAGCCACGAGCGCATCCGGGTGGGGCACCGCAGGACCGGGATGCACGCGTGGTTTCCCGAGGAGCACGTCTTCAGCGCTGACGACGTCGGCCGGGGCAAGCCCGCGCCGGACCTGTTCCTGCGGGCGGCCGAGCGCATGGGGGTGGCACCCGAGCGGTGTGCCGTGGTCGAGGACAGCCCACTCGGCGTGGAGGCGGCGCGGGCGGCCGGGATGGACGTGTACGGATTCACCGCCACGACCCCCGCCGAGCGGCTGGCCGGCGCCGACGAACTCTTCGCGGCCATGGCCGAGTTGCCGCGACTGGTCATGGGTTCCACCTGATCCGGTCAAAGGGATACCGGCGGGTAGCGGGCGGTCGTACGCTCTGCGGCCATGACCGACACGCGTGTGCGGCGGGGGCGGGCTGCCCTGGCGTTCAGCTTCCTCGTGCAAGGGGTGGCGTTCGCGCTGCTCGTCACCCGCATCCCGGCGGTCCAGGACCGGTACGGGATCTCCGACGCCCTGCTGCCGGCCTTCCTCGCCGCCGTGCCGGTCCTCGCGGGGGTCGGCAGCGTGACCACCGAGCGGCTCGTCCGGCGGACCGCACCCAGCTTCGTCCTGCGGTGGGCCCAGCCGGTGGTCCTCCTCGCACTGCTGGCGGTCGGAGCCGGTCGGGGAATGATCCAGGTCGCTCTCGCGCTGGCCGTCTTCGGTCTGTCGGTGGGCGCGCTCGACGCCTCGATGAACATGCTCGGCGTCAGTCTCCAACGGGCGTACGGGCGGTCGATCATGCTCGGTTTCCACGCCGCGTACAGTCTCGGCGGGATCGCCGGGGCCTCACTGGCGTGGCTCGGGGCGCACGGCGGGTGGACGCTCGGGGTGTCGTACGCCCCGGTCGTCGCAGTGCTGCTGCCACTCGTGCTGATCGCCGGCCGCTGGTACGTGGACGCGGACGCCGGGCCCGCCGGCACCGGGACGGGTGGAACGGGCAGCGGGCGCGGGGTGGCGTTCGCCGTGCTGCTGCCGTTCTGCCTCGTCATGAGCTTCGCGTACATCGGGGACTCGACGGTCTCCAACTGGAGCGCCAAGTACCTCCAGGACGTGCTGGGAAGCTCGGAGCGGACGGCGACCGTCCCCTACAACGTGTACATGGTGACGACCCTGCTCGGGCGGACGCTCGGGGACCTCGGGGTACGGCGGTTCGGGGCGGCGGCCGTGGTGCGGGCGGGTGCGGTGCTGGCGGCCGCGGGGTTCGGGCTGGTGGCGGGCGCGCCCGGGGTGCCCGCCGGAATGGCCGGCTTCATCCTGCTCGGCCTCGGGCTCTGCGTGCTGGTGCCCCAGACCTTCGCGGCGGCCGGCCGGATCGGTTACGAGAGGGGCGGGCCGGCCGGGTCGGACGCGGCCGTGGCCCGGCTCAACGCCTTCAACTACGTCGGCTTCCTCATCGGCTCCCCCCTGGTCGGGGTCATCGGTGACGCGTGGAGCTACCGGGGGGCCATGCTGGTGCCGATGGCGCTCGTCCTGGTGACCGTCGGGTATGCCCGCTCGTTCGGGGGAACCGGTGGCCGGTACGGTGACGGGCATGAGCGGGCGCGCGCAGCTGATGTGGGACGAGGCGGTCACCGGCTATGACTTCGGGCCGCACCATCCGATGGACCCGGTGCGGCTCGCGCTGACCCGGGGCCTGATCTCGGCGTACGGCGTGGACCGGCAGCTCAGGGTCACCGGGGCGAAGCCCGCCGGGGACTCCACGCTGCGGCTGGTCCACCGGCAGGACTACGTGGACGCGGTCAAGGCCGTCTCCGCCGACCCGGGGTCGGCGGACGGGTCGTACGGCCTGGGGACCGAGGACGACCCGGCGTTCGCCGGCATGCACGAGGTGTCGGCGGCCATCGCCGGTCTCTCCGTCGGCGCCGCCGAGGCGGTCTGGAGCGGGGAGGCCGAGCACGCCGTGAACTTCTCCGGCGGCCTGCACCACGCCATGCCCGGCGCCGCCTCCGGCTTCTGCGTCTACAACGACGCGGCCCTCGCCATCGCCCGGCTGCTGGAGCTGGGCGCCGAGCGCGTCGCGTACGTCGACACCGACGTGCATCACGGGGACGGCGTCGAGGCGGCCTTCTGGGAGGACCCGCGGGTGCTCACCATCTCGCTGCACGAGCACCCCCGCACCCTCTTCCCGCACACCGGCTGGCCCGAGGAGACCGGCGGACCGGGCGCCGAGGGCACCGCCGTCAACCTGCCGCTGCCGGCCGGTACCGGCGACGCCGGGTGGCTGCGGGCCTTCCACGCCGTCGTGCCCGAACTGCTGGCGGAGTTCCGGCCGCAGGTGCTGGTGACCCAGCACGGCGCCGACACGCACTTCGAGGACCCGCTCGCGCACTTCGCCATCTCCCTGGACGCCCAGCGCGCCGTGCAGCTCGCCTGCCACGGCCTGGCGCACGACCACTCCGAGGGCCGCTGGGTGGCGCTCGGTGGTGGCGGGTACGCCGTCGTGGACGTCGTCCCGCGCGCCTGGACGCACCTCGCGGCGGTCGCCGCCGGCCGGCCCATCCCGCCGGAGTCGATGATCCCGGAGGAGTGGAAGCAGCTCGTCTACGCCCGTACCCGCCAGCTGGGCCCGATGCGGATGACGGACGGCCGCTGGCCGGTCAGCTTCCGCGACTGGCAGGGCGGATACGACCCGGCGGACCGGCTCGACCAGGCCGTGCTGGCCACCCGGAAGGCGGCGTTCCCGCAGCGGGGGCTGCTGCCGTAGGGGGCCCGGCCCGCGTCGGGAGCTGGACGGGGGCGCCCGGCGCCCTGGCGGACGCTCGGCCGACCGGGGGGATTTCCGGGGAACCCGGCTGCCGGGGCCCACGGTGCGCCAGCATCGCCACGTGTCCATCCCGCCGCCCGACCGCTCCTGCGCCCCTGCGCCCTCCCGCGAGGCCCTGCGCGCCCATCTGCTCGCCACCGGGATCGCCGGACCGGTGGCGACCACCCGGGAGGCCGGCCTGCGCAGTTACCGCCTCTTCGCCGCCCGCGACCCCCGGGTGCTGCTCGGCCTCGACCCGGTCGGTACCTGGCGCGAGGACGAGGTGCTGGCGCTGATGGCGCGGCGGTGCGGCGTCTCGGCCGACCCGCGCCGGAGAGAGGGCGCCGACACCGTCGACCCGGACCGGACCCTGCGGGCCCTCGACCGGTTCGCCGCTCGGCTCGGACAGGCGGTGGCCGAACGCCGTCCGGTCCTCTTCGGCACCGGGCACCCCCACCGTCTCCTCGGTTTCTACGCCGCCTTGGCGCGGGCCGTCTCGGCGGCGGGAGGGCACGTCCTCACCCCGGCGCAGGGTCGAAGTGTCGACATAACGACCCGGTTCGGTCTACGCACGCATCGGATCGACTACGTACAGGGCGTCGCGTTGGTGAGAGCGGACGCGGGCCGGGGAGCTGCTTGTGAGCCGGGCGCACACTGCCATTCGCCGCTGCCCGTACGCGTGGTGCTCCAGGCGGCGGCGGAGCGCGGCGGGCCGCTGCCCGGGCTCGTCGTGGGCGACCACGGCTGGGCCTGCGGGGCAGGTCAGCTCGGGTTCGAGGTGATCGGGCCGGCCGACACCGACGACCCCGCGCCGTTCGTCGGTGAGGCCGAGGGGCGGGTGGCGGTGGCGGTGCCGCTCGATGACGCGGTGCGGTCGGCCTGCTACGAGCCGCTGACGCGCTATGTACTCAATCGGGCGTGTCTGTCACCGTAGGGACCCGGCAGGGGCTCCTCTTCCCCACTCGCATCACCCGCCCCTACATTGGGGAGTGAGCGCACAGAGACGAGGAGTCACCGGAGGGGAAGCCGGTGCCCGTCATGTGCGGAAGGTTCAGGTGTGACATGGCTGCTGCTGACCGGCCTCTCAACGAGGTCCAGTTTCTGACCGTGGCGGAAGTCGCCTCGGTGATGCGCGTGTCCAAGATGACCGTGTACCGCCTGGTGCACAGCGGTCATCTGCCCGCCATCCGGGTCGGAAGGTCCTTCCGCGTCCCGGAACAGGCGGTTCACGAGTACCTTCGCGAGTCCTACGTGGGGGTGGAGACGGCCTGACGGCCGGGCCGCGGGACCTCGATTACGGGCTCGGGCTCATGACGGGTAGGCTAAGCCGACGTAGGTCGTGTGGGCCCATGCAGCCCCGCACCAATGACCCCCGGTGAACACGGGGGTTGTCCGAGAAGTGAGCGAGGGTTGTCGTGGGCTCTGTTATCAAGAAGCGGCGTAAGCGGATGGCCAAGAAGAAGCACCGCAAGCTGCTGAAGCGGACGCGTGTGCAGCGTCGCAACAAGAAGTAAGCGCCTAGCGGCGTGCTTTACGAGGTCCTTCTGCCTGTCGGCGGGAGGGCCTCGTTCTTTGTCCCCGGCCACTCGGTGGGTGGCCTCAAGCGCCGGCCGGGCTGAGTCCGGCTGGCTTCGGGTCGTAGGCGCGCGCACGAGATGGCCTCAGGCGCCGGCCGGGCTGATTCTGGTCGGCCTGGCTGGGAGGGGTGGAGGAAGCGGCACGGTGTCATCGGGGGGGCAATGCCGAGCCGTTACCGTGAGGTGGCAAGGGTTGCCGGGGCACAGCTGACTGGGGAAGGCAGGCGCTGACTTGGGCAGGGTCGTGCTCGTCACGGGAGTCGCGCGTCCGTTGAGCGGGCGGTTCGTGCGGCGGATTCAGCGGGACGAAGACGTCGACAAGGTCGTGGCCGTCGACTCGGTGGAGCCCGCGCACCAGCTCGGGGACGCCGAGTTCGTCCAGGCCGACATCGGCCGGCCCGCCGTCGCGCGGCTGCTGGCCGAGCACCGCGTCGACACCGTCGTCCACCTCGACGTCTCCGGGACGCCGCTCGGCGGCGGGGGGCGGTCGTCCGTCAAGGAGACCAACGTCATCGGGACGCTCCAGCTGCTCGGCGCGTGCCAGAAGGCACCGCGCGTGCGCCGCCTCGTCGTGAAGTCCTCCACCAACGTCTACGGTTCCGCCTCCCGCGACCCGGCCGTCTTCACCGAGACCACCCCCGCCAAGGCGCTGCCCAGCGGCGGCTTCGCCAAGGACGCCGTCGAGGTCGAGGGGTACGTGCGCGGCTTCGCGCGGCGGCGGCCGGACGTGGCCGTCTGCGTGCTGCGGTTCGCCAACATCCTCGGGCCCGGCGCCGGCACCCCGCTCGCCGAGTACTTCTCGCTGCCGGTGCTGCCGACCGTCCTCGGCTACGACCCGCGCCTCCAGTTCGTCCACGAGGAGGACTGCCTGGACGTGCTGCGCGTCGCCGCGGGCGAGCCCGCCCGCGGGACGCTCAACAGCGGCACCTTCAACATCGCCGGGGACGGCGTGGTCCTGCTCTCCCAGTGCGCCCGGCGGCTCGGCAGCCCCACCGTGCCCGTGCTGCTGCCGGCGGTCACCTGGGTCGGGGCGGCGCTGCGCACCGTGGGCGTGACCGACTTCTCGCGGGAGCAGATCCGGCTGCTCACCCACGGCCGGGTCGTGTCCACCGTCCAGATGCGCGAAACCCTCGGCTTCCACCCCGCCTGGACCACCGCGCAGACCTTCGCCGACTTCGCCCGCGCCCGGGGCAGCGGACTCCTCCCGCCGCGGGCCGTGGCCCACGCCGTGGACCGGGCCGCCGAGGCCCTGCGGACACCGAGTACCGCCCACCCCGTACCGAGCGCCGACTAAGGAGCCCCGCACCATGGCGGACGCCAAGGTCCTCCCCTTCGACGACGGGCCGCGCCGTCGCCGCCCCCGCACCCCCGCCCCCGTACGCCCGCTCCCGGAGCAGCCGCAGCCGCGGCCCGGGGAGGCCGGGGCGCCGGACCTCGGGGCCGGCGGAGACGCGAGCGGCTGGGAACGGCGGATCGCGGGCGGCCTCGCCTTCCTGCGGCGCCGCCTCACCGGCGAGTACGAGGTCGACGAGTTCGGCTACGACGAGGAACTCACCGACCAGGTCCTGATGTCGCTGCTGCGCCCGGTGTACGAGAAGTACTTCCGGGTCGAGGTGAAGGGCATCGAGAACATCCCCGCCGACGGCGGCGCCCTGATCGTCGCCAACCACTCGGGGACGCTGCCCCTGGACGGGCTGATGCTCCAGGTCGCCGTGCACGACCGGCACCCCGCCCGGCGCCACCTGCGGCTGCTCGCCGCCGACCTTGTCTTCCGGCTGCCGGTCGTCAACGAGGTGGCCCGCAAGGCCGGTCACACCCTGGCCTGCGCCGAGGACGCCGAACGGCTGCTGGGGGCGGGCGAGATCGTCGGGGTGATGCCCGAGGGGTTCAAGGGCATCGGCAAGCCGTTCAGCGAGCGGTACAAGCTCCAGCGGTTCGGGCGGGGCGGCTTCGTCTCGACGGCGCTGCGCGCGGGCGTCCCGATCGTGCCCTGCTCGATCGTCGGCGCCGAGGAGATCTACCCGATGGTCGGCAACGCCCGCACCCTCGCCCGGGTGCTGGGGCTGCCGTACTTCCCCCTGACGCCGACCTTCCCGTGGCTCGGGCCGCTCGGCGCGCTGCCGCTGCCGACCAAGTGGACCATCCAGTTCGGCGAGCCGATCCCCACCGAGGGACACCCGCCGGAGGCGGCCGAGGACCCGATGCTGATGTTCAACCTCACCGACCAGGTCCGCGAGCAGATCCAGCACACCCTGTACAAGCTGCTGGTGCAGCGGCGGTCGGTCTTCTTCTGAGGAGACAACCCCGGAGACGAACCCCCAGCAGGCCGGAGGGCCCCCACCGCGCACGGTGAGGGCCCTCCGGCCGTACGGGGAACGGTGTGGTCAGTCCCGCTCGCCCGTGTCGATGCCCAGCCCGGGCAGGAGGCCCGGGAGGAGGGGCGGGAGGGTGACGTCCGGCTCGGCGCCGGGCTCCCGCTGCTCCTGGGAGGGGGCCGGCGTGCCCGGGCCGGTCCGGGGCGGGTCGAGCAGGCCGCCCGTCGAGCCGCCGAGGAGACCCTCGCCCGGCTGCTCGCCGGTGGACGGCTTCGGGCTGTCCTTCTCGCCGGTGCCGCCCTGGCCGCCGCCCTCGCGCTCGGCAGAGCCGGACGGATCGGGCTCGCCGGGGGAGGCGGCGCCGGGACCGGTGGGCGAACCCGGGCCCGGGGCCGGGGAACCGCCCGGCCGGTCGTCCTGGGCAGGGGCGCCGGGCAGCAGGGCACGCAGCGGCTCGATCTCCTGCTCCATGGCGTCGAAGACCTCGCTCACCTGGTCGCTCACGTCGAACAGGGTGGGCGGGAGCTGCTCGCGCAGCGAGGTCCAGGTGGCCCGGTGCGAGCGGGAGAAGGCGGCCAGCTCCTGGATGGGCTTGAGCGAACCGCCCTCCTGGTACGCGGCACTGAGCAGCCGGTGACCCTGGGCGGCGTCGTGCTGCACGCCGCCCAGCGCCCGGCGGATCTCGGCGAGCGACTCGTGGTCCAGGGAGCCCGAGCGGCCGCGCTCCATCAGCCGGCGGGCCTCGTTCAGCCGGGTCGAGGCGTGGTCGAGGTAGATCCCGCCGCGGTCGGCCGCGTCACCGGCCATGCCGAGCTTGATGTCCTCCATGCCGCGCTTCAGCCCGTACAGGGAGTCACCGGGGAGGGCGTCGGAACTGGCCGCGGCCACGCCGCCGAAGGCTCCCGCCGCGACGCCCACCGTGAGGCCGCCCGCGGCGAGGCCCTTGGTGAGGCGGGAACGGGGGCGGAGTTTCCGCAAGGGGCTGGCCCGGTGCGCGCCCCGGCCTGAGCGCTGCTCGGGCACCGAAGGGTCCGGTGCGGAGCCGGCCATCGCCTCCATGGCGGCGACCAACTGGGCGCGCTGGACGGTTCGCACCTCGGGGTCCAGTTCGGGTCTGGGCACCTCGCCGAGCTCGGCTGCCAGCGAGAGCATCCTGCTCTTCTCGGCGTGCTCCGCGTCAGCCGCGCCGGGCTGCTCGCCGGACGCCGCCGGTGGCCGGTCCTCGGCCGCCTGGCCCGGGGGCGTCTGCTCCTCCAGGGCCTGGGCGAAGGCGTTCGCCCGCCGGTGTGCCGATACATTCGCGATCACGGGCGGCACCTCCTCTCGTCATGACGGTCGACTTCCCGCGCGATCCGGGAGTTCCGCACCGCGGCGGCGTCCACCCGATCGAGTGAGGGCGGGGCTGCTGAAGCGCATCCGGGGGAAGTCTGCAATCCCCCCAACGACTGGCCCGGCCCCCTGGTTACGGAACTGCCGCGATCGGTCTGCGGAACCCAGCGAACAGCCACGCACGGCCAGTTGTCGGGCACGGTGCGTGGCGGTCGGCGGGACGCGGCGGACCTGGCGGTTCCGGTGGGACGCGGGCGGGGCGGCTCCCGGCCGGAGGGGACGGGGCTTGCGGGGGACGGTCGGGGCCGGCCGGGAAGGGATGGCCGGCACCGGTGGGACGGGTGGCGACGGATGCCGGTGGTGCGGCGGGGGGTCAGCGGGCGTCGTCCGGGAGGAGACGGGCCAGGGTGCGGACCGCCCGGTACTGGAGGGTCTTGATCGCCCCCTCGTTCTTCCCCATGACGCGGGCGGTCTCGGCGACCGACAGGCCCTGGAGGAACCGGAGCGTGACGCATTCCTGCTGCTGCGGGTTGAGACGTCGGACGGCGTCGAGGAGGGCGGCGTTGGAGAGGGACTCCAGGACCGAGTCCTCGGGGCTGCGTTCGACCTCGTTGGCGTCGAGCATCTCGCCGGTGGTCACCTCCAGCCGGAAGCGGCTCGACTTGAAGTGGTCGGCGACCAGGTTGCGGGCGATGGTGACCAGCCAGGCGCCGAAGTCGCGGCCCTGCCAGGTGAAGGTGCCGATCCTGCGCAGGGCGCGCAGGAAGGTCTCGCTGGTCAGGTCCTCGGCGGTGGCCTTCCCGCCCACCCGGTAGTAGATGTAGCGGTAGACGGTGTCGCTGTACTGGTCGTACAGCTTGCCGAAGGCCTCGGCCTCCCCGTTCTGGGCGCGTTCGACCAGTTCCATCATGCGGGCGCTGTCGCTGTCGGCCGCGGGACGGCGGGCCGTGGCGGTGCCCGCGCCGGCCCGGCGGGCGGAGCCGGCGCGGCCCCGTCTGCCGACGGCGGCGCCGCTTTCCGCGAGGGCGTAGGCGGAGCCGGCGGACCCGGGTGAGGGGAGCGCGGGGGCGGCGAGGGCGGGGACGGCGTAAACGGTGGGGACGAAGCTGCGCAGGCGGTCGACGACCGTCGCGCGCAGCGTAGCCAGGCCCGAGGCGTCAACCCCGACGTGTGGGTACACGGGACTCCCAGAGGCAGAGCTTCCATCACGTACGGTGCGTCGCCGTTCACTCGATGTGGCGGTGTGAGGCACCGGAATTGCGTCTGAGGAGAATAACGCTTCGTAAAGGCGGCGCTACACCGAGTTGCTCAAATCACCGATTGCGACGGATCCGTGGCCCTTATCAGTCTGTTCGCTTGGCACAGAGTGATCGACGGCTGATCGGAAGAGTCCGTTTTCCGGCCGTGTGGGGGACGGGTTGTGGTCGTCCCGGGTGAACGTGCGTGCCGTGGGGCGTGGCGGGGTAAGAACGCCGTTTTGTCGGGTAGTCGGCCCGGCCCGGTGCGCGCGGTGGCGCGAACGGCGCGCCGACGGGGCGCTCCCCCCGGTCCGGGGGCGGGCGGCCCCGTGTACGTCGGGTCAGGAGCGGCGGCGGTGGATCGCGACGGCGGCGGCGGTACCGCCGGCCAGCGCGCCGACCCCGGCGGCGGCCGGAATGCCGATCTTGGCGGCCTTGCGCCCGGTCCGGTAGTCGCGCAGCCGCCAGTCGTGTTCGCGGGCGTGCTTGCGGAGCTTGGTGTCCGGGTTGATGGCGTAGGGGTGGCCGACCAGCGAGAGCATCGGGATGTCGTTGTGCGAGTCGCTGTAGGCGGCGCAGCGGTCGAGGTCCAGTTCCTCGGCGGCGGCCAGTGCCCGGACCGCCTCGGCCTTGGCCGGGCCGTGCAGCGGCTCGCCGACCAGGCGGCCGGTGTAGACCCCGCCGACCGACTCGGCGACGGTGCCGAGCGCGCCGGTGAGGCCGAGCCTGCGGGCGATGATGGTCGCGGTCTCCACCGGCGCCGCCGTCACCAGCCACACCCGCTGCCCCGCGTCGAGGTGGGCCTGGGCGAGGGCGCGGGTGCCGGACCAGATGCGGCCGGCGAGGTACTCGTCGTAGATCTCCTCGCCGATCGACATGAGTTCGGCGACGCGGTGGCCCTTGACGATGGAGAGGGCGGACTCGCGGGCGTCCTGCATGTGCGCCGGGTCCTCGGTGCCCGCGATCCGGAAGTACGCCTGCTGCCAGGCGAAGCGGGTCAGTTCGCGGCGCTCGAAGAACTTCCGCTTGTACAGGCCGCGGCCGAAGTGGAAGAGGGCGGCGCCCTGCATCACCGTGTTGTCCAGGTCGAAGAAGGCGGCGGCGCGCTCGTCCCCGGCGACCGGGAACTCCGGCTCGGCCGGCTCCTCCCCGGCGGGGGCGGCGACCTCGGCGGCCCCGGCCCCCAGTGCCTCCTCCGGCGCCCGGGAGGTCTTGCGGGCGGCCTCGGCGCTCGCCTCGCCCGCCAGCACGCTGCGCGCGGTGGCGGCTCGTCTGCGGGGGGTCAGCCATTCCCAGGAGAGGCGCATCCTCAGCGGGTTCCGGCCGGACTTGCCGTCGGGCGTGGGGAGGGGCATGTCGAGAGCATAGTCAGTCCCCGGAGCGCGCCCGGACCCTGGAGGGTGCGGAGCGGTGAACACCTCGGGGCCGCGGTGTGACGAGTGCGGCCCGGAGGCGCCGACGGGGGCCCCGGCGCGCGGGGCGCGGGAGGGACGGGGTCACAATGGCCGGTATGAGTCCGGTGTTCCGTCGTGCGAAGAAGGCTCCCGCCGAGCGGGTCGTCACCCTGGTGGGCAAGCCCGGGTGCCATCTCTGCGACGACGCCCGCGAGGTGATCGCGGCCGTCTGCGCCGAGGTGGGCGCGGCCTGGGAGGAGAAGGACATCCTCCAGGACCAGGCGCTGCACGACGCCTACTGGGAGCAGATCCCGGTCGTGCTCGTCGACGGCGAGCAGCACGACTTCTGGCGGGTCAGTCCGGAGCGGCTGCGCAAGGCGCTGAGCTGAGCGCGCGGGTGATCGTGCGGGAGGGGTGTTTCGGCCCGGTGGCCGGGCCGCGGACGGGCGGTGACGGCCCGGTGAACGGCTCCGGGGCCGCGTAGGCGCAGGTCCGCGGCGGTTTTCCAGGGACGTGCGGGGCGGTGCGGGCGGTTCCCGGACCGGCTGGTAAGTGCGCGTGACCCCGGTCACTTTGGGTGGACAAATAGGACACCATCTTTGTGCACGCGTTCACAAAGGCATAGCCTGCACGGGACGGGGCGGTCTGCGCAGGCGCGGCCGCCCACAGCCTCGCTCTACCCGCAGGAGCACCGTGGCAACTGGCCGAACTCACCGACCGGCGACCCGCAGCCGAGGAATTCCCGAGGCCACGGTCGCCAGGCTTCCGCTCTACCTGCGAGCTCTCACCGCGCTGTCGGAGCGCTCCGTCCCCACGGTCTCCTCCGAGGAGCTGGCGACGGCGGCGGGCGTCAACTCGGCGAAGCTGCGCAAGGACTTCTCCTACCTCGGCTCCTACGGGACGCGCGGTGTCGGTTACGACGTCGAGTACCTCGTGTACCAGATCTCCCGTGAGCTGGGCCTGACCCAGGACTGGCCCGTCGTCATCGTCGGCGTCGGCAACCTCGGCGCGGCCCTCGCCAACTACGGCGGCTTCGCCTCGCGCGGCTTCCGGGTCGCGGCCCTGCTCGACCAGGACCCCGCGCTGACCGGGCGCACCGTCGCGGGCATGGCCGTCTCGCACACCGACGACCTGGAGCGGATCGTCACCGAGAACGGCGTCTCCATCGGCGTCATCACGATCCCCGCGGGCGGGGCCCAGCAGGTCTGCGACCGGCTCGTGGCCGCCGGGGTCACCTCCATCCTGAACTTCGCGCCGACCGTCCTCTCGGTGCCCGAGGGCGTCGACGTGCGCAAGGTCGACCTCTCCATCGAGTTGCAGATCCTCGCCTTCCACGAGCAGCGCAAGGCCGGTGAGGACGCCGTCACGCCCGCCGCCGACCTGCCCGTGCCGCCGCACACCACCCCCCGCAAGGGACCCGACGGGGACGTTCCCGCCGTGATGCCGGCATGAGTCTTCTCGTCGTGGGGCTGAGCCACCGCAGCGCGCCGGTGAGCATCCTGGAACGCGCCGCGCTGAGCGCCGACGCGCAGGCCAAGCTCCTCCAGGACGCGCTCGCCGTCGAGCCCGTCGCCGAGGCGTCCGTCCTCGCCACCTGCAACCGCATCGAGCTGTACGCCGACGTCGACAAGTTCCACGCCGGTGTCGCCGAGGTCTCCACCCTGCTCGCCCGGCACAGCGGGGTCGGCCTCGACGAGCTCACGCCGTACCTCTACGTGCACTACGAGGACCGCGCCGTCCACCACCTCTTCTCGGTGGCCTGCGGGCTGGACTCGATGGTCGTCGGCGAGGGGCAGATCCTCGGGCAGATCAAGGACTCCCTCGCCACCGCGCAGCGGCTGCACACCGCCGGTCGGCTGCTGAACGACCTGTTCCAGCAGTCCCTGCGGGTCGGCAAGCGCGCCCACAGCGAGACCGGCATCGACCGCGCCGGGCAGTCCCTCGTCACCTTCGGCCTGGAGCAGCTGGCCGGGGACGAGCAGGTCGCCGACTGGGCCGCCAAGAAGCGCGCGCTGATCATCGGCGCCGGGTCGATGTCCTCGCTGGCCGCCGCCACCCTGGCCCGCGCCGGGGTCCAGGAGGTCGTGGTCGCCAACCGCACCCTGGAGCGCGCCGAGCGGCTCGCCGAGATCCTCGCCCAGCCCGGCGGGGCCGGCGCCGCCGAGGGCTTCGCCGCGCGCGCGGTGCCGATGGCCTCGGTCGGCGGCGAGCTGGCCCGCGCCGACATCGCCGTCTCCTGCACCGGCGCCACCGGCCTGGTCCTCACCGCCGAAGCGGTCGCCGCCGCCGTCGCCGGACGCACCGAGGGCGACCCCCTGACCCTGCTCGACCTGGCCATGCCGCGCGACGTGGACGCCGCCGTGCACCGCGTCGCCGGCGCCCGCCTGGTCGACATCGAATCCCTCGCCGAGGCGTCCGCCGACGCCCCGATGGCCGCCGACGTGGAGGCGGTCCGCACCCTCGTCTCCGAGGAGGTGGCCGCCTTCGGCGCGGCCCAGCGCGCCGCCCACATCACGCCGACCGTGGTCGCGCTGCGCACCATGGCCGCCGACGTGGTGGCCGGCGAGATGGGGCGGCTGCGCGGCCGCCTCCCCGACCTCGGCGAACGCGAGCAGGCGGAGATCACCCAGACCGTCCGCCGCGTCGTCGACAAACTCCTGCACGCTCCGACCGTGCGGGTCAAGCAGTTGGCCGGAGAGCCGGGGGGCGCCGGATACGCCGACGCCCTGCGGACCCTCTTCGACCTGGACCCGCAGACGGTCGCGGCCGTCAGCCGGGCCGACCAAGGGGCGCGCGGCGACAGTGCCGCGAGTACCCGCATCCACACGGACGACCTGAATCGAGACCGGTCATGACCGAGAAGGCATTGCGACTCGGGACCAGGCGCAGCAAGCTCGCCATGGCCCAGTCCGGACAGGTGGCCGACGCCGTCCGCCGGCTCACGGGGCGACCCGTCGAGCTGGTGGAGATCACGACGTACGGCGACACCTCCCGCGAGCACCTTTCGCAGATCGGGGGCACCGGCGTCTTCGTCGCCGCCCTGCGCGAGGTGCTGGTACGTGGGGAGGTGGACTTCGCGGTGCACTCGCTCAAGGATCTGCCGACGGCCCAGCCGGACGAGCTGGTGCTGGCCGCCGTACCGACCCGCGAGGACCCGCGGGACGTGCTGATCGCCCGCGACGGGCTCCGCTTCGAGGAGCTGCCCGAGGGCGCGCGCGTGGGCACCGGTTCGCCTCGGCGCATGGCGCAGCTCAACGCGTACGCCCGCGGCCGCCGGATGGCGATCGAGACCGTGCCGATCCGGGGGAACATCGACACCCGCATCGGGTTCGTGCGCAGCGGTGAGCTGGACGCGGTGGTTCTCGCCGCGGCCGGGCTGCACCGTGTCGGCAGGAGCGACGAGGTGACCCAGTACCTCCCGTTCGACACGATCCTGCCCGCCCCCGGCCAGGGGGCACTGGCGATCGAGTGCGCCGCCGGCCACGAGGCCGACGGGCTGCAGGTCGCCGCCGTGCTCGCGGAACTCGACGACCCGGTCACCCGGGCCGCCGTGACCGCCGAGCGTGCCCTGCTCGCTGCCCTGGAGGCCGGTTGCAGCGCACCCGTGGGTGGGCTGGCCGACCTTCTGGCCGACGGGCAGATTGTCAAGGAAATGCGCCTGCGGGGCGTCGTCGGTTCGCCCGACGGCTCCGCGCTGGTGCAGCTGTCCACCACCGGTCCCGTGCCCACGACGCATGACGAGGCGGCCGCGCTCGGCACCGAACTCGCTGCCGAGATGCTGGCCAAGGGTGCGGCCGGTCTGATGGGGGAGCGAGCACTTTGAGCCCCACCACCGCTGTAAATTCAATGTTCTCCGACCATGGGCACGTCACCTTCCTGGGTGCCGGTCCCGGCGACCCGGGGCTTCTCACTCTGCGTGCCGTCGAGGCGCTGGCCGCGGCCGACGTCCTGGTCGCGGAGGAGCGGGTGCTCGACGTCGTCAGGGCGCACGCCAGGGCGGGCGCGGACATGCCGCAGCTGTCCACTGACGAGGCGTCAACCCCCGTGGAGACCCGCCGAATCGGCGACGCCGCCAATCTTGTCATGGGGGCCGCGCGCGCCGGAAAGCGGGTCGTGCGCGCCGTCCAGGGCGACCCGGGGCTCGACTCCGAGGCCGTCCGCGAGATGCTCGCCTGCGCCGCCGAGGGCGTCACCTTCGAGGTGGTCCCGGGCATCGCGGAGGCGGTCGGCGTACCCGCGTACGCCGGTGTCCCGCTGCGCGACGAGGTCGGCGCCGACGTGCGCTTCGTCGACGCCCGCACCGCCACCGACCGCTGCTGGACCGAGTTGGGCGCGAGCGACGGCACCGTCGTCGTCTCCACCAGCCTCGACCAGGCCGCGGCCACCGCGGGCGAACTGGTGGCGGCCGGGCGCAAGCCCGACACCCCGATGACGCTCACCGTCGCCGGGACCACCACCCGCCAGCGGACCTGGGACGCCACGCTCGGCACCGTCGCGCAGGTCCTCAAGCAGGCCAAGGTGCTGCCCTCGCCGGAAGGCGGCCGTCCGGTCATAGCCGTGGTCGGTGAGCACTGTGCCCCGGCCCGCCGCGACCAGCTCTCCTGGTTCGAGTCGAAGCCGCTGTTCGGCTGGAAGGTCCTGGTGCCGCGCACCAAGGAGCAGGCGGCCTCGCTCTCCGACCAGCTCCGTTCCTACGGCGCGGTGCCGCACGAGGTGCCGACCATCGCCGTGGAGCCGCCGCGCACCCCGCAGCAGATGGAGCGGGCCGTCAAGGGCCTGGTCACCGGACGCTACGAGTGGATCGCCTTCACCAGCGTCAACGCCGTCAAGGCGGTCCGGGAGAAGTTCGAGGAGTACGGGCTCGACGCGCGGGCCTTCGCGGGCATCAAGGTCGCCGCCGTCGGCGAGCAGACCGCGGACGCGCTGATCGCCTTCGGCGTCAAGCCCGACCTCGTCCCCTCGGGCGAGCAGTCCGCGGCCGGGCTCCTGGACGACTGGCCGCCGTACGACCCGGTCTTCGACCCGATCGACCGGGTGTTCCTGCCGCGCGCCGACATCGCCACCGAGACCCTGGTGGCCGGGCTGATCGAGCTGGGCTGGGAGGTGGACGACGTCACCGCCTACCGGACGGTGCGCGCCTCGCCGCCGCCGGCCGACACCCGCGAGGCGATCAAGGGCGGCGGCTTCGACGCGGTCATGTTCACCTCGTCCTCGACCGTCCGCAACCTGGTCGGCATCGCCGGCAAGCCGCACAACGTCACGGTCATCGCCTGTATCGGGCCCGCCACCGCCAAGACGGCGGAGGAGCACGGCCTGAGAGTGGACGTGATGGCGCCCGAGCCCTCCGTGCACAAGCTGGCCGAGGCACTGGCCGCCTTCGGCGCGGAGCGCCGGATGGCCGCGCTGGAGGCCGGGGAGAGCGTCGCGAGGCCCAGCGAGCGGCGCCCCGGCGCCCGGCGCCGCAGGGCCGCCTCCTCCTCGTGAGGCGGGGGCGCTGAACCAGGACGTGACGGAGCGGGCCTACCCTTTGGGGTGGGCCCGCTCCCGCGTTCCACGCCCGACGCGCGCGCCCGCCCGGCCCCGCCCGCGTGCGTCGCCGGTCCCGTTCTCGGTTGGTCGCAGGATTCGTCGGAGTAGGTGTTGTGGTCGTGAGTGCGTACGGAACGTTCCCCGGGAGCCGCCCCCGCAGGCTGCGGAGCAGTGCGGTGATGCGCCGGATGGTCGCCGAGACCCGGCTCCACCCGGCCGACCTGGTCCTGCCCGCCTTCGTCCGCGAGGACATCTCCGAGCCGGTCGAGATCGGCTCCATGCCCGGCGTGTACCAGCACACCCGTGACACCCTCCGCAAGGCCGCCGCCGAGGCCGTGGCCGCCGGCATCTCCGGGATCATGCTCTTCGGCGTGCCCGAGGAGGCCAAGAAGGACGCGCTCGGCACGGCCGGCACCGACCCCGACGGCATCCTCCAGCAGGCGCTGCGCGACGTCCGCTCCGAGGTCGGCGACGACCTGCTGGTCATGTCCGACCTCTGCCTCGACGAGTTCACCGACCACGGGCACTGCGGCGTCCTCACCGCCGACGGCCGCGTCGACAACGACGCCACCCTGGAGCGTTACGCCGAGATGGCCCAGGTCCAGGCCGACGCCGGTGCCCACGTGGTCGGCCCCAGCGGCATGATGGACGGCCAGATCGGCGTCGTCCGCGACGCCCTCGACCGGACGGGCCACGAGGACGTCGCCGTCCTCGCCTACACCGCCAAGTACTCCTCGGCCTTCTACGGCCCCTTCCGCGAGGCCGTCGGCTCCTCCCTGAAGGGCGACCGCAAGACCTACCAGCAGGACGCCGCCAACGCCCGCGAATCCCTCCGCGAGCTCGCCCTCGACCTCTCGGAGGGCGCCGACATGGTCATGGTCAAGCCCGCCGGCCCCTACCTCGACATCCTCGCCAAGGTCGCCGAGGCCTCCGACGTCCCCGTCGCCGCGTACCAGATCAGTGGCGAGTACGCGATGATCGAGGCCGCCGCCCAACGCGGCTGGATCGACCGCGACCCGGCCGTCCTGGAGTCCCTGACCGGGATCAAGCGGGCCGGGGCGCAGATCATCCTGACGTACTGGGCGACCGAGGTGGCGCGGAAGCTGGGGTGAGGCCCGACGCCCGGTCGGCACCCGGGGCGTACGTACGGCGTGGCGGCTGAGCCCGCTCTCCGGGCCCGACGGCCCCGGCTCCCCCTCCGCGGGGGCCGGGGCCGTTCGGGTGCCGCCATGGGCCGGTGTCACCACATCAGGGCGTCCGCCGCGGTGGTCTGCCAGTAGGTGACGGCGTTGCTGCTGTCGACGCGGACCGAGTCGCCGGGGAGGGCCGGGCGGGACGGGGCGCCCGTGGAGCCCTCGCCGGAACGGGCGGCGAAGTGGAGGGTCAGCGAGGTGGCGTCGTAGGGGTGGGCGCCGTCGGGGGTGGAGGTGAGGACGCCGGCGTATCCGGACTCGCCGGGGGCGAGGGTGACGACGGCCTGGGGCTTGCTGTCCTCGATGAAGGGGACGGCCGCCTGGGCCTGGTCGAAGCGGAGGTAGGGGGCGTAGTAGAGGTGGCAGGCGGTGTCGCCGGTGTTGGTGGCGGTGATCAGGAGGTGGTTGATCGGGCGGGGGGCCTCGGCGACCGTCACCTCGGTGTCCTCGGCGGTGCAGGAGGCGGTCCTGGCCACCTTGCGGTCGGCGGCCTTGGTGGCTTCCTTCCCGGAGGCGCCGGACGACCCGGAGGCGCCCGTCTCCTTCCCGGCGGACGGCTGCTCCCCGGCGGGCTCGTCCGAGGCGGGGGTTCCGGTGGTCTCCGTGCCGGGGGCCGGCGCCTGGGTGGAGTCGACCGCTCCGGTCGCGCCGGCGGTGCCGGTCTGGCAGGCCGTGAGGGAGAGGGCGGCGGTGGCGAGGAGGGCGGCGGCGAGGGTGCGCAGGCGGCGGGAGCGGGGCGTGGCGGTCATGGTGACGTCCTTTCAGCGGTGCGGCGTGCTTGGATGACCGAAGCTTGCGGCGCACTTCGTCCCGGCCGCCACAGAATGCCGCCGGGGCGGGACGCTGGAACGGTGAAACGGGGGATGACCTGCGGGGACGCGGGTGCCCTGGAACGGCTGCACGGGATGGGGAACGGGTGGGGACCGCAGAATCCACAGGGGAGGCGGCACGGCTTGCCGCGCTGCTGAGCACGCTCAAGGAGCGGTCGGGGCTCAGTTACGGGGCGCTCGCCAAGCGGCTGCATCTGTCGACCTCGACACTGCACCGGTACTGCAACGGGGACGCCGTCCCGGCCGACTTCGCGCCCCTCAACCGCTTCGCCCGCCTCTGCCGCGCCACTCCGCAGGAGCTGGTCGAGGTCCACCGGCGGTGGATCCTCGCGGACGCGGCCCGGGAGCAGCGGGGCAAGGGCGGCGGCCCGGGCACGGCACCGGCCGCCGGCAGCGGGACGCACACCCTCGACTCCGGTACGTCCGGCGCTCCGGCCGCACCCGGGGCCCCGCCCGCATCCGAGGGCCCGGAGACCCTGAAGACCTCGGAGGACCGGGAGGCCCCGGAAGACCCGGCGACCTCGAAGACCCCGCAGGCTCCGAAGATTCCGGCCGCCCCCGTCTCCTCCGGGGCGCAGGCCCCGGCACCGCCCGCCTCGGGCTCCCGCCCCCGGCGCCGCCTGGTCCTCGCCGCGACCGCCGGCGTGGTCGCGGTGGCCGTCACCGGAGCCCTGCTGGTCGGCCGGCTCGGTGGCGAGGACGCGGGGACGGGCGCCGGGCAGAAGACGGGTGCCGCGCGCGGACCGGAGGCACCCCCGGAGGCGGCCGGGTCCCCGGCTCCGAGCCCTACCGGCTCCGCCTCGAAGAAGCCGTCCCCGTCCCCGTCCGCATCCACGTCGGCGGACCCGGGCGCCGCCTCCGGGAGTCCGGCGGACGGGAAACCCCTCGGCCCCGCGCCGACCGGCGTCCCCTTCCACGCCTCCGTCAGGGCGCACGCCTGGGAGGACCCGTGCAGTCAGCGGTATCTGGTCGACCGGGAGCCCGCCGAGGTGCGGCCGCCGCCCGCCGAGCAGGACGCGCCCGCGTGGGTGGCGGCGATGGGGGCGGTCTCCGCGGGGGAGCAGGTGGTCGAGGTGACGCTGCAGGGGACGGGGAGCGAGACGGTCGTCCTCCAGGCGCTGCACGTCCGGACGGTGCGGACCGGGGAGCCGCTGCCGTGGACCGACTACGGGACGGGCGTCGGCTGCGGCGGCGGGGTCTCGCTGCGGTCCTTCGACGTCGACCTCGACCAGGGCCGGCCCGCCGCCCGCCCGGCCGACGGCCAGCGCCCGTTCCCGTACAAGGTCAGTGAGAGCGATCCGGAGGTGTTCCGGGTGACCGCGCACACCGGGGGGCGGGACGTGAGCTGGTACCTGGAGGTGGAGTGGTCGAGCGGGGGACGGCAGGGCGTCTTCCGGGTGGACGACCGGGGGCGGCCGTTCCGGACCAGCGCCTCGGTGGGCCGTCCGGCGTACGACTACCCGCCCGGTGCTTCCCAGTGGGGCGCGCACCAACCGGGTTAGCGCCCCGGCCGGGTGTCCACATGCCGGGCTCCTGGAGTACGGGGGAGGCCGCCCCCGCGCGGACGGAGTACGCGCCGTGGACCGGGCCGGAGGGCGGCGTGTTCGGCTGGGCGCGGCTGCCCGAGGGGTACGACACGGCCGCGCTGGTGCGTACCGTGGCCGGCTTCGGTGGCGTAGGTCCCCGGCGCGCCGTTCTTCGCGGACCGGCCCCGACCACGGCACGCTGCGGCTCTGCTTCGCGACGCAGACCCCGGACGGGAACGCCGAGGGGCTGCGGCGGCTGGACAAGGGCTTCGCGGCGGCGAGCGTCTGAGCCCCGCCCCCTCGTCGGGTGCCTACCGCCTACAGCTGCTCGGGTGTCCGGATGCCCAGCAGCGCCATGCCCCGGTCAAGGGTGCGGCCGGTGAGGTCGCAGAGGAAGAGGCGGTTCTCCACGACCTCCGGCGCGTTGTCGGCGGAGAGCACGTGGCACTGGTCGTAGAAGGTCGTGTACAGCGACGCCGTCTGGTAGAGGTACGCGGCCAGCTTGTGCGGGGCGTACTCGGCGGCGGCGTCCGAGGCGACCTCGCCGAACTGGTCCAGGTGCAGCCCGAGTGCCCGCTCGGCCGGGGCCAGCGCCAGCTCCGGGTGGGCCGCCGGACGCGCCTCGCCCGCCCGGCGCAGGATCGACCGGATGCGGGCGTAGGCGTACTGGAGGTAGACGGAGGTGTCGCCGTTGAGCGAGACCATCTGGTCCAGGTCGAACTTGTAGTCGCGGGCGGCCGAGGTCGACAGGTCGGCGTACTTGACCGCGCCGATGCCCACCTCGGCGCCGCGCTCGGCGATCTGCCCCTCGGTGAGCTGCTCCTTGACGTCCTTCTCGCGGACCACGGCGGTGGCGCGCTCCACGGCCTCGTCGAGCAGGTCGACCAGGCGGACCGTCTCGCCCTCGCGGGTCTTGAAGGGCTTGCCGTCCTTGCCGAGGACCGTGCCGAAGGCGAGCTGCACCGCCTTCACGTCCTCGCCGAGCCAGCCCGCCCGCCGGGCCGTCTCGAAGACCATCTTGAAGTGCAGCGACTGCCGGGCGTCCACCACGTACAGCAGGGTGTCGGCCTTGAGGTGGAAGACGCGGTCGCGGATGGCGGAGAGGTCGGTGGCGGCGTAGCCGAAGCCGCCGTCGGACTTCCTCACGATCAGCGGGACGGGCTGGCCGTCGGGGCCCTTGACGTCGTCGAAGAAGACGCAGAGGGCGCCCTCGGAGCGGACCGCGACGCCGGACTCCTCCAGCAGGCGGCAGGTCTCCGCGAGCATGGCGTTGTACCCGGACTCGCCGACCACGTCGGCGTCGTGGATCTCCATGTCGAGCTTGTTGAAGACGGAGTAGAAGTAGACCTTCGACTCGTCCACGAACCGCTGCCACATCGCCAGCGTCTCCGGGTCGCCCGCCTGGAGGTCGACCACCCGGCGCCGGGCGCGGGTCTTGAACTCCTCGTCGGAGTCGAAGAGGGCGCGGCTCGCCTTGTAGAGCCGGTTGAGGCTCGACATGGCCCGCTCACCGGCCTCCTCGCTGGCCTGCCCGGCCTCGACGGCGACGCTCTCGGCGGTGGCGGCCAGCTCGCCCGGGTGCTCGATCAGGTACTGGATGAGCATGCCGAACTGGGTGCCCCAGTCGCCGATGTGGTGGCGGCGGACCACCTGCTCGCCGGTGAACTCCAGCATCCGCACCACCGCGTCGCCGATCACGGCGGAGCGCAGGTGGCCGACGTGCATCTCCTTGGCGACGTTCGGCTGGGCGTAGTCGATCACCGTGGTGCCGGGCGCCTCGGCGAGCGGCACCCCGAGGCGCGCCGGGTCGGCGGCGCGGGCCGCGAGGTTCCGGGTGATGGCGGCGTCGGAGAGGGTGAGGTTGAGGAAGCCGGGGCCGGAGACCTCGATGTCCTGGATCACCTCGTCGGCGCCGATGGCGTCGACGACCTTCGTGGCCAGCTCGCGCGGGTTGCCCTTGAGCTTCTTGGCGAGGGCCAGGATGCCGTTGGCCTGGTAGTCGGCCCGGTCGCTACGTCGCAGCAGCGGGTCGGCGGCGCCGGCCTCCGGCAGGGCAGCCGCGAGGGCGTCCGCGAGACGCTGGTGGACGGAAGCGGTGAGCGAGGTGACCGAGGCCATGGGGTGGGGTGCCGTTCTCCTTGGGGTGCTAGGGGGTTCCTGGGGAATCCCGTGCGGTGTCTGGGGTGTCCGGTGCGGCGGAGTGCGTGCCGGGCGCCCCAGGTGCCGCGCGGGATTCCCCAGGCACCCCCTGAGGTCCCGGCAAGTATCCCACTCGGCGCGACCGCCGTGAAAAGCGGTTTTCGTGGTAGGGCGGCGAGCTGGGACAATGGGCGGTGGGCCGCGACCGAAGTCCCGGGCGGCCACCGTAGGTGAATGAGAAAGAAGGACGTGCCGATCGTGGCTCAGAGCACAGAGACCGCCGACTGGGTCTCCCGTTACGCGGACGAGGTCATCGCCGAGGCGGAGCGACGAGCCGGTGCGAAAAAGGCCGACGGCACGGCGGACGAGGCACCCGGCGAAGACGCCCTCACGGTCGTCGTGGCCTCCGGACTCTCCCCTTCCGGCCCCATCCACCTGGGCAACCTCCGCGAGGTCATGACCCCGCACCTGGTCGCCGACGAGGTCCGCCGCCGCGGCCACACCGTGCGCCACCTCATCTCCTGGGACGACTACGACCGGTACCGCAAGGTCCCCGCCGGCGTCGCGGGCATCGACGAGAGCTGGGCCGAGCACATCGGCAAGCCGCTCACCGCCGTCCCCGCCCCGGCCGGCTCCGCCCACCCGAACTGGGCCGAGCACTTCAAGGCCGCCATGACCGAGGCACTGGCCGCGCTCGGTGTGGAGTACGACGGGATCAGCCAGACCGCGCAGTACACCTCGGGCGCCTACCGCGAGCAGATCCTGCACGCCATGCGCCACCGCGGCGACATCGACGCGATCCTCGCCCAGTACCGCACCAGGAAGGCGCCCGGGAAGAAGTCGCAGAAGCCGGTGGACGAGGCGGAACTGGAGGCCGCCGAGGGCTCCGGCGCCGCCGCCGAGGACGACGGCTCGACCGCCGCCGGCGGCTACCACCCGTACAAGCCGTACTGCACGGTCTGCAACAAGGACCTCACCACCGTCACCGCCTACGACGACGAGACGACGGAGCTGACCTACACCTGCGCCTGCGGCCACGGCGAGACGGTCGAGCTCTCCACCTTCGACCACGGCAAGCTGGTCTGGAAGGTCGACTGGCCGATGCGCTGGGCCTACGAGGGCGTCGTCTTCGAGCCCTCCGGCGTCGACCACTCCTCGCCCGGCTCCTCCTTCCAGGTGGGCGGCGAGATCGTGGAGATCTTCGACGGCGTCCAGCCGATCGGCCCGATGTACGCCTTCGTCGGCATCTCCGGCATGGCGAAGATGTCCTCCTCCAAGGGCGGCGTGCCCACCCCCGCCGACGCCCTGAAGATCATGGAGCCGCAGCTCCTGCGCTGGCTCTACGCCCGCCGCCGCCCCAACCAGTCCTTCAAGATCGCCTTCGACCAGGAGATCCAGCGGCTCTACGACGAGTGGGACAAGCTGGAGGCCAAGGTCGCCGAGGGCACCGCGCTCCCCGCCGACGCCGCCGCCCACAGCAGGGCCGCCGCCACCGCTGCCGGGGAACTGCCGCGCACCCCGCGCCCGCTGCCGTACCGCACCCTCGCCTCGGTCGCCGACATCACCGCCGGCGCCGAGGACCAGACCCTGCGCATCCTCAGCGAGCTGGACCCGGCCCGCCCGATCACCTCGCTCGACGAGGTGCGCCCCCGGCTCGACCGCGCCGAGTCGTGGATCAACACCTACGTCGACGCCGAGGCCCGCACCGTCGTGCGCGCCGAGCCCGACACCGAGGCGCTGGCCGCCCTCGGCGACGAGTCGCGCGAGTCGCTGCGGCTCCTCCTCGACGGCCTCGACAGCCACTGGTCCCTCGACGGGCTCACCACCCTGGTCTACGGCGTGCCGAAGATCCAGGCCGGTTTCCCCGCCGACGCCAAGCCGACCCCCGAGCTGAAGGCGGCCCAGCGCGGCTTCTTCGCCCTGCTCTACCAGCTCCTGGTCGGCCGTGACACCGGGCCGCGCCTGCCCACCCTCCTCCTCGCCGTCGGCGAGGACCGGGTCCGCCGCCTGCTCGGCGCCTGACCGCTCCACGGCGTACGTACGGCGAAGGCCGCCCTCCCCGAGAACCGGGGAAGGGCGGCCTTCGCCGTACGGCGGTGCCCCGGGCGGTCAAGCGCTGGTGAAGTCGGGCTCGGGAGCGGCCTGGGCCTGCTCCTGCTCGTAGCGACGGCGGCACTGGTGCAGGTACGGCCGCAGCTCCGCTTCGGGGAGCGGGCCGCCCGCCTCGTTGCCGACCTGGTGATGGTCGAGGAGGTAGAGGCCGAACCGGCGCGCGTTCGGGTAGTTCCCGTCGATCTCCAGGTTCCGCCGGAAGGCCGCGTAGAAGGTCTCCTCGTCGATCGCGCCGCCGCCGGGGACCTGCGGGACCTCGTCCTCCGGAAGGTTCTCCGGAGGTGCCGGCCGCGACTCCTCGGGCTCCTCGCCCTCGGCAGGCAGGCCGCCCTCGCGCTGGGCCGGGATCGCCGGGGCGCCGCCGAGCGGACGAGTACGGCCCGGCCCCGACGGGACCTGCACGCCGTCCCTCCGCTCCTCCTCGGCGGCCTGCTGCTGGGCCTCGGCCGCCTGTGCCGCCTGGGCCTCGTGCGCGGCGAACCGCTGGAACCGCCGGTACTCCGCGAACGTCTGCGGGTCCGGCTCGTACTGCGGGTCGTATGTGCCCTCGTACTGCACCGGGCCCGGCTGCCCCGCGAACCACGGGCTGCCCTCCGGCGGGGGCGCCTGCCGCTCCTGCGGCGCCTCGGCGGCGGGGCGGTCCGCGCGGGGCTTCTCCAGGGAGGTGGCGGGCGCGGGGGACGGGGCCGTCTCCGGGGCCGGCCCGCCCGCGCGCTCCAGTTCCTGCCGGGCGGGGGTCGCGGGGGCCGGGGGCAGCAGGGCCGGTTCGATGCCGGCGGCGGCGAGGCCGGCCGGGGCGGTCTCGGCGAGCGGGACGCCGTACCGGGCCAGCCGCAGCGGCATCAGCGACTCCACCGGGGCCTTGCGGCGCCAGGCCCGGCCGAAGCGGGAACGCAGCCGGGCCTGGTAGACGAGACGTTCCTGCTCCAGCTTGATGACCTGTTCGTAGGAGCGCAGCTCCCACAGCTTCATCCGGCGCCACAGCAGGAAGGTCGGCAGCGGGGAGAGCAGCCAGCGGGTGATCCGCACGCCCTCCATGTGCTTGTCGGCGGTGATGTCCGCGATCCGGCCGATGGCGTGCCGGGCGGCCTCCACCGCGACGACGAACAGCACCGGGATCACCGCGTGCATCCCCACGCCGAGCGGGTCGGGCCAGGCGGCGGCGCCGTTGAACGCGATGGTGGCCGCCGTGAGCAGCCACGCCGTCTGACGCAGCATCGGGAACGGGATGCGCATCCAGGTCAGCAGCAGGTCGAGCGCGAGCAGCACGCAGATGCCCGCGTCGATGCCGATCGGGAAGAAGTACGAGAAGGTGCCGAACCCCTTCTGGAGGGCGAGTTCGCGCACCGCCGTGTACGACCCGGCGAAGCCGATGGCCGCGATGACCACCGCACCGGCCACGACCACCCCGATGAGTATGCGGTGAGTCCGTGTCAGCTCTGTCGCCGCCACTGGCGCTCCCTCTCCCTGGTCCTGCGGGTCCGTCGGCCCTGCGGATCGCGTTCTGTTGCGCCCAACAGACTGGCACATGTGTGCGGACGGCTGTGCCGGGGTGGGGCGGGAGCGCGGCCCACCGGGGCCGGCCGGGCTCCGCGGAGCGGGGTGGGACGGGGACGATCCGGTGGCCGGCGGGACTGGACGGCGGGGACGTGGCCGTCTCACCGGGCGGCTTCCGGCCTCCCGGTACGCCCGAAGCCCGGCCTCGCGGGGAGACCGGGCTTCGCGGCGCAGTGGCGCGGGGCGGGGTGGCGGCCCGTCAGGACTTGCCCGGGTCGGCGCCCTGGCCGTCGTTGTCGCCGGAGTCCTTGCCGTCCGCGTCCTTCCCGGACTTCTTGCCGGAGTCCTTCGCGCCCTCGGCGTTGGCCTCGGTGACCGCCTCGACGGCCTCCTGGCCGGCCTTGGTGGCGCCCTCGACCAGGGTCTTGGTCTTGGGGGAGCTCTGGCCGGCGAGGCCGGCGCCGTTGTAGTCGACGGTCACCACGACGTTCTCCACGCGGGTCACCAGCGACTGCTGCCTGAAGGTGCCTTCCTTCTTCTTCAGCTCGTACGAGACCATCGTCGCGGTGTCGCCCGTCCCGGCGACCGGCTCGGCGGCGACCTCCTTGGCGTCCTCGGTGGCCTTGGCGTCGGCGAGCTGCTTCGCGTAGTACTTCTCGGCGCGCTGCTCGCCCGAGCCGAGTGCCTCGTCGGAGTCGAACCGCATCAGGGAGACGTGCAGCCAGCGGAACTGCGAGCCGTCGACGCCCTTGTTGTCCAGGCTGTTCCACGAGCAGGTGGCGCGCGAGGAGGTGTCGTCGGACTTGCCGGTCTTGCCCTTGAGGCTCTTCGCCTCGGGGACCAGGTCCTTCAGCGTCTTCTCGGAGAGCGTGTCGCAGGCCTCCGGAAGCGTGCCGTACGCGGCCTTCTCCACGGCCGGGGCGGAGGCCGCGGCCGAGGAGGCCGACCTGTCCTTCTGCGCGTCCTCGGCCCCGGAGGAGTCGTCCGAGGAGCAGCCGGAGGCGACGAGGATCACCGGGACGGCGGCGCAGGCGAGAATGCGGGTCAGTCGCTGTGCTGGTCGGTGCATGGTTCCTTCGCTCAAGTCGTGCGGTCGGGCCGAACCGGACGGACCGGGTGGTCCGAGGGGTCACCGTACGCCGAAGGGGCGGTGCGACCCACCCGTCCCGAGGGTGCGCGCGAGGACGTGCGGGGTCACACGTCGCTCAGCCGCTCGGCCAGCCTGGCCGCCAACTCACGCGCCTTTTCCTGCATGGACGCGCTGTCGGGGACCTCGCTGACCTGCCTCGGCTGGGCCTCGTACTCGACGGTGACGATCACGTTGGACGTGCGGAACACCACAGTGACGGTGCGCTGTCCGGTGCCGGAGGAGGAGGTGGTGAGCTGATCGTCGATGAAGGCGTCGTCGGCCAGCTCGTCCAGCAGGCGCGGCTCCAGGCCCTCGGCGGGAGTGGACGGGTCGGTCGTCTCGTCGCCGGGCTCCTCGCTCCTGCCGGACTTCTCGGGCTTCCCTCCCTTCCCGCCCTCGTCGTCCTTGCCGTCCTTACCGCCCTCGTCGTCCTTGCCGTCCTTGCCGGCGTCCTCCGCCGGGGCCGTGGCGCGTGTCTCGTCGCGGTCGGCCTTCGGCTCGTCGTCGGTGCGGCTGTCGACGGGCTCCTCGCGGGGATCGACGGGCAGCGGCAGGTCCGCCTCCTTCATCCGGTCCCCGTAGACCGCCTGCGCGCGGGCGTCGTCGCTGAGCGAGGCCGAGTAGGAGACGACCCGCTCGAAGTCGATCCGCAGCAGATGCCCGGCGTCCGCCGAGTCCACCTTCCAGCGGCACCCGGTACGCCGGTCCGAGTCGTAGGTGACCGAGGAGGTCCCCTCGTACGCCTTCTGCCGCTGCTCCTCGTCGAGGTCGGCGATCCCCGGCAGCATCGTGTCGAGCGTGCCGGTCTCCACCGCGCGGCACGGCTGCGGCAGCGTCCGGTACCTGCCGGGCTCGGCCTGGGCGGTGGTCGCCTCGCCGGCCGGTTTGGCGTCGGGGGAGTCGTCGGCGGCCGGGTCGCCGGTGCAGCCCGCCGCGCCGAGGGCCAGCAGCAGCACCAGTGCGCCGGTCACCCGCGCCCTGCGGGAATACGCCTTACGCGCCACGGTCGGGGCTCCTCTCGTACGGCTTCGTCGCCCGCCGCCGGGAGCGGGCCCGGCCCTCGGCCGGAACCGGCGACGCGCCGGAAATCCAGTTGCCGCCCTCAGGCGGCCGATGGACACAATGTCTATCGCACGCGCCGCCGGGGTCGCCGGTCGGCCGCCCTTTATGCGGGCGTCGGTCCCGTTATTCGGCCGGGTATTTCGCGCGTGGACGTCCAGCGGCCCGCCATCGCCGAGAGGTGCGGGGCCGACGTACCGGGGGAACGAGACGAACATGGCTTACCAGGAGATTCCGGGTGCGCGGGTGCCCATCCGCATGTGGGCCGACCCGGCGGGGGTCGAGGAGGCGGCGATGCGCCAGCTCCAGAACGTCGCCACGCTGCCGTGGATCAAGGGCCTCGCCGTCATGCCCGACGTGCACTACGGCAAGGGCGCCACCGTCGGCTCCGTCATCGCCATGCGCGACGCGGTCTGCCCGGCCGCCGTCGGCGTCGACATCGGCTGCGGCATGTCGGCGGTGCGTACCTCGCTCACCGCCGACGACCTGCCCGGCGACCTCTCCCGGCTGCGCTCCAAGATCGAGGAGGCCATCCCGGTCGGGCGCGGGATGCACGAGCGGCCGGTCGACCCGACACGTACGCACGGCTTCGGCACCCACCGCTGGGACGCCTTCTGGGACCGCTTCGACACCGTCGCCGCGTCCGTCCACTTCCGGCGGGAGCGGGCCGCCCACCAGATGGGCACGCTCGGCTCCGGCAACCACTTCGTCGAGGTCTGCACCGACACCGAGGGCGCCGTCTGGCTGATGCTGCACTCCGGGTCGCGCAACATCGGCAAGGAACTGGCCGACCACCACATCGGCGTCGCCCGCGACCTGCCGCACAACCAGGGCCTCGTCGACCGCGACCTCGCCGTCTTCGTCGCGGGCACCCCGCAGATGGCGGCGTACCGGAACGACCTGTTCTGGGCGCAGGAGTACGCCAGGTACAACCGGACGCTGATGATGGACCTGCTCAAGCGGGTGGTCTCCCGCGAGTTCAAGAAGGCGCGGGTCGCCTACGAGCCGGAGATCTCCTGCCACCACAACTACGTGAGCGAGGAGCGGTACGACGGGATGGACCTGCTCGTCACCCGCAAGGGGGCGATCCGCGCGGGCAGCGGGGACTACGGGATCATCCCCGGGTCCATGGGCACCGGCTCGTACATCGTGAAGGGGCTCGGGAACGACGCCTCCTTCAACTCCGCCTCGCACGGCGCCGGGCGGCGGATGAGCCGGAACGCGGCGAAGCGGAGGTTCTCCGTGCGCGATCTGGCCGAGCAGACGCACGGGGTCGAGTGCCGGAAGGACTCCGGGGTCGTGGACGAGATCCCCGGGGCCTACAAGCCCATCGAGCAGGTCATCGACCAGCAGCGGGATCTGGTCGCCGTCGTGGCTCAGCTCAAGCAGGTGGTCTGCGTCAAGGGGTGACGCCTGCGGCCGGGCCGACGAGGGGATCGCCTCCGGCGGGGGGCGGGCCCGCCGCTCCGCCTCGGCCGGGTGGCCTCAGGCGCCGGCCGGGCTGGGGACGTGGTCCCAGGCGCCGGCCGGGCTCAGGGTTCACGCGGTGGCCGGTGTCGCCCGGCGGTGTGCGGCGGCGGTCGTGGGGGCTGGGGGTCGGTACAGTCGGGGGAGTGCCCGGTCGCGTGTTCGCGGGGGTGTTCGCCGAGATGTGTGCCGTCCGCTTCGTGCGGGGCGCGCCCTAGTACGACAGGTCCCGCGTTCCCTTGTCCCTTTCGCCCGCCTCCCTGCTCGCCCCTGTGCCCGTGGCCGCGCCCGGCGCCCGCCGACGCCTCCGCGGAGCCTTCCGGATGCCGCCGCGGCGGCTGTGGACCGAGGTGCTGGCGGGCCTGGTCGTCGCGCTGGCGCTGATCCCGGAGGTCATCTCCTTCTCGGTGATCGCCGGTGTGGAGCCGGCCGTCGGCCTCTTCGCCTCGTTCACCACGGCCGTGGTGATCTCGGTGGTCGGCGGGCGGCCCGCGATGATCTCTGCGGCGGCCGGTGCCGTCGCCCTGGTCATCGCCCCGCTCAACCGCGAGCACGGCCTCGGGTACCTGATCGCCGCGGTGATCCTCGGCGGGGTGATCCAGATCGTGCTGGGGGCGCTCGGGGTGGCCCGGCTCATGCGGTTCGTCCCGCGGGCGGTCATGGTCGGCTTCGTCAACGCGCTCGCCGTGCTGATCTTCCTCGCCCAGGTCCCGGAGATGCGCGACGTGCCGTGGGCGGTCCACCCGCTGATCCTCGGCGGGCTGGCGCTCATGGTGCTCTTCCCGAAGGTGACGACCGCGGTGCCCGCGCCGCTCGTCTCCATCGTGGTGCTCACCCTGATCACCGTCGGTGCCGGGCTCGCCGTGCCGACCGTCGGCGACCGGGGGGCGCTGCCGGCCTCGCTGCCCACCCCCGGCCTGCCCGACGTGCCGTTCACCCTGGACACCCTGACGCTGATCGCCCCGTACGCCTTCGCGCTGGCGCTGGTCGGGCTGATGGAGTCGCTGCTCACCGCGCAGCTCGTCGACGACCTCACCGACACCCGTTCCGACAAGCGGCGCGAGTCGGTCGGGCAGGGCGTCGCCAACGTCGTCACCGGCTTCTTCGGCGGGCTGGGCGGCTGCGCGATGATCGGCCAGACCATGGTCAACGTGAAGACGGCCGGGGCCCGCACCCGCCTCTCCACCTTCCTCGCCGGGGTCTTCCTGCTGCTGCTCTGCCTCACCCTCGGCCCGGCCGTCTCGGCGATCCCGATGGCGGCGCTGGTGGCGGTGATGGTGATGGTCTCCCTCACCACCTTCGACTGGCGCTCGATCACCCCGGCGACGCTGCGCCGTATGCCGCTGGGGGAGACCGGGGTCATGGCGGTCACCGTGGTCTGCGTGGTCGCCACCCACAACCTGGCCGTCGGGGTGATCGCCGGGTGCCTCGCGGCGCTCGGGGTCTTCGCACGCCGGGTCGCGGGCCGGGCGGAGCTGGCCGTCTCGCGCGCCGAGGACGGCTCCGCCGTGCGGTACGCGGTCACCGGCGACCTCTTCTTCGCCTCCGCCAACGGCCTCGCCGACCGCTTCGACTACGCCGGGGACCCGGACCGGGTCGTCGTGGACCTCGGCGGGGCGCGGCTCTGGGACGCCTCGGCGGTCGCCGTGCTCGACGCGATCGCGGCCAAGTACGCGCAGCGCGGCAAGCACGCCGAGGTGAGCGGACTGACCGGCCCGGGTGCCGAGCTGCACACCCGGCTCAGTGAGCGCGGGTGAGCCCGCCCGGCCGCGGGGCGGGCCCGCTCAGCGCGCGTGGGTGACGGCGTAGATCATCACGAAGGCGACGATGTGGATGCCGAAGAAGAAGTAGGCCAGCGACCACCACACGTACTTCTCGGTCCTGGCCTCCTCCGCCAGCCGGCGCCGCTCCTGCGGGGTGGCGGTGGGGCGCTCGGGTGGCGCCGGCACCGGTCCGGGGGGCGGCTCGGCGGCGGAGTCGGTCCGGGGGCCGGGTTCCGGGGTGTCCGGCTCGGTGGCGGAGGCGGTCATGGGCGGATCACAGCTCCCGGTGGACCTTGGAGTTGGACGCCTGGGCGCGGGGTCGCAGCACCAGCAGGTCGACGTTGACGTGGCTGGGGCGGGTCACGGCCCAGGAGACGGTGTCGGCGACGTCGTCGGCGGTCAGCGGTTCGGCGACGCCCGCGTAGACCTTGGCGGCCTTCTCGGCGTCGCCCCGGAAGCGGGTCAGCGCGAACTCGTCGGTCTTGACCATGCCCGGGGCGATCTCGATGACCCGCACCGGCGTCCCGACGATCTCCAGCCGCAGCGTCTCGGCGAGGACGTGCTCGCCGTGCTTGGCCGCGACGTACCCGGCACCGCCCTCGTAGGTGGCGAGGCCGGCCGTGGAGGAGATGACCACGACGGTGCCGTCACCGCTCGCGGTCAGGGCGGGCAGCAGGGCCTGGGTGATGTTGAGGGTGCCGATGACGTTGGTCTCGTACATCCGGCGCCAGTCGTCCGGCGCGCTGGAGGCCACCGGGTCGGCGCCGAGCGCGCCGCCCGCGTTGTTCACCAGCACCGCGATCTTCTGGAAGGCGGTGGCGAACTCGTCCACCGCCGCCCGGTCGGTCACGTCCAGCGGGTACGCGGTGACGCGGTGGCCCGCCTCGGTCAGCTCGGCCGCGAGCGCCTCGACGCGGTCCTTGCGCCGGGCGGTCAGCACCACCCGGTATCCGGCCTCGGCCAGTTTGCGTGCGGTGGCGGCGCCGATGCCGCCGCTCGCACCGGTGACGACGGCGATCCGGTTACCGGGCGTGGGCGCGGCGCTCATGACGGTGCTCCTCGGTCAAGGTCGGCGGGGCGGCTCCGGAGGCCGGACGACCCCGAAACCTCCCGCCAGCATAGGCACCGCCCCTGCCCGGGCGGCGGCCGAGGCGGTCCTCAGCGCAGCGGCTTGCTGAAGTGGAACGAGCGGATCGAGAACCGCTCGCGCAGGTAGAAGCGGTGCGCGTCGGTGCGCCGGGTGCCCGAGTCGAGGTCCAGGACCCGGCAGTCCAGCTCGCGGGCCCGGTCCTCCAGGTACGCGAGCAGTTCCCGGCCGACGCCGGTGGAGCGGGTCGCCTCGGCGGTGACCAGGTCGTCCACGTAGAGCTTGCGCACGGCGCTGGTGTTGGTGATCACCCGCCAGCCCGCGACACCGGCGCAGCCGCCCTCGACGTCGTAGAGGGCGCTGAAGCGCAGACCCTGCGGGTGGCCGGCGGCGTAGATCTCCTCCAGCAGGCGGGCGGTGAGGTGGGGGCGCAGCTCGGTCAGCACCGGGAGGGCGTCGGTGGTGAGGCGGGGGTCGCCGGGGTCCAGGTCGATGATGTTCATGGCAGCACGGTAAGTGCTGGGACGGGAGCGGCCGGGTGCGGGCCCGGGCCCCGCACGGGCCGGTGGGGCGGTGGCTCCCCAGGTGGGGAACGGGCGATCCTGGCACACTGGAACGAGGGTCGGAATGGGCGGGTATGCGGGTGTTCGGGTTCCGGGGAATACCTCAGCCCCACCTCCCGTTGGACAGGTATAGTTGAACAATCAACAACCCTGCGGAAGGTGACCAGCCATGCAGTTCGGGATCTTCAGCGTCGGCGACGTCACGCCGGACCCCACCACCGGCCGGACCCCGACGGAGGCCGAGCGGATCAAGGCGATCCTGCGGATCGCCCAGAAGGCGGAAGAGGTCGGCCTCGACGTCTTCGCCACCGGCGAGCACCACAACCCGCCCTTCGTCCCGTCCTCGCCCACCACCATGCTCGGCTGGGTCGCCGCCCGCACCGAGAACCTCGTCCTCTCCACCGCGACCACGCTCATCACCACCAACGACCCGGTGAAGATCGCCGAGGACTTCGCGATGCTCCAGCACATCGCGGACGGCCGGGTGGACCTGATGCTCGGCCGCGGCAACACCGGCCCGGTCTACCCCTGGTTCGGCAAGGACATCCGTGAGGGCATCCCGCTGGCCATCGAGAACTACGCCCTGCTGCACAAGCTGTGGCGCGAGGACGTGGTCGACTGGGAGGGCAAGTTCCGCACGCCGCTCCAGTCCTTCACCGCCACTCCGCGCCCGCTCGACGGCGTGCCCCCGTTCGTCTGGCACGGCTCGATCCGCTCCCCGGAGATCGCCGAGCAGGCCGCGTACTACGGCGACGGCTTCTTCCACAACAACATCTTCTGGCCCATGGAGCACACCAAGCGCATGGTGCGCCTCTACCGCAACCGGTACGCACACTACGGACACGGCACTCCCGAGCAGGCCGTCGTCGGCCTCGGCGGCCAGGTGTTCATGCGGAAGAACTCCCAGGAGGCGGTCCGCGAGTTCCGCCCCTACTTCGACAACGCCCCGGTCTACGGGCACGGGCCGAGCCTGGAGGAGTTCACCAGCCAGACCCCGCTGACCGTCGGCTCGCCCCAGCAGGTGATCGAACGGACCCTCAGCTTCCGCAAGGACGTCGGCGACTACCAGCGCCAGCTGTTCCTGATGGACCACGCCGGGCTCCCGCTCAAGACGGTCCTGGAGCAGCTCGACATCCTCGGCGAGGAGGTCGTCCCCGTCCTGCGCGAGGAGTTCGCCAAGGGCCGCCCGGCCGACGTCCCCGACGCCCCCACCCACGCCTCCCTGCGCGCCCGCGCGGGGGAGAGCGCCGATTCCGAGGCGGTGACCAAGTGACCGAGTTCCCCGTCCAGTCCGGCGAGCGCCCCGCCGCCGAAGCCCCCGACGACCTGGCCGACGACCCGGGCCGCCGTGCCGACGGGTCCGCCGCCCCGTCCGCCCCGCTGCGGATCGCGGTGGTCTCGGCCGGGCTGAGCGTGCCCTCCTCCACCCGGCTGCTCGCCGACCGCCTCGGCGAGGCCGTCGCCCGCGACCTGGGGGAGGGCGGACTCCCGGTGCGGGTCGACACGGTCGAACTCCGGGACCTGGCCACCGACATCGCCCACCACTTCACCTCCGGATTCCCCGGTGAGAAGCTGACGGCGGCGCTCGACCAGGTCACCGGCGCCGACGCGGTCATCGCCGTCACGCCGATCTTCACCGCCTCCTACAGCGGCCTGTTCAAGTCGTTCTTCGACGTGGTCGACCAGGACGCGCTGACCGGCAAGCCGGTGCTGATCGCCGCCACCGGCGGCACCGCCCGCCACTCCCTCGCCCTCGAACACGCCCTGCGCCCGCTCTTCGCCTACCTGCGGGCCGTGGTCGTCCCCACCGCCGTCTACGCGGCCTCCGAGGACTGGGGCAACACCGACGGGCTCAACCGCCGCATCGACCGGGCCGCCGCCGAACTCGCCGCCCTGCTCACCGGCGGCCGCCGGGCGGCTCCCGCAGCCGACCCGCTGGAGGAGGTCGTCCCCTTCGCCGAGCAACTGGCCGCCCTGCGCGTCCAGGAGTGAGACGAGACGGCCGCCGACGGCGGACGCGACACGGCGGTGCCCCGGGCGAGGTCCGGGGCACCGCCGTGTCAGGCGTCCGTACGCCTCGGGGCGCGGCTCAGGCGGCGCGGCCGCCGGGGCCCTGCTGCCCGTCCGCCGGGCGGGACCGCTGCTCGGGGAGCGGCTCGGTGACGTAGTACACCGCCTGGTCCGGGCGGTCCTGGCCCACCTCGCCCTGGCGGGACTCCTCCTTCATGGCTTTGGCCTCGCTCTTGAGGATGCGGGCCGCCTTGCCCGAGGAGCGGGCCAGGTCCGGCAGCCGCTTCACGGCGAGGACGGCGACGATCACGAGCAGGATGACGGCGAGTTCGCTGATGCCGAGCATGGGTGTCCTGTCTGTTCCTCGGGCAGCCGCACCCGCTCGGGGCGGCCGGTACTACAGCACTGTAGAAGCCTTCGCGCCGGGGCGACAGGGGCTCCCGCCAGGACCGGCCACCGGGGCCGCCCCGGTGGGTCAGCCCTCGTCGCCCTCGTCCTCCTCGTCGTCCCCCTCGAAGAAGTCCCCCACCTCGTCGACGACCTCGGCCGCGACCAGGCCGCCCGCGACGCCGACGGCCAGCCCGGCGGCGCCGGCGGCGATCGCCGTGCCCATCCCGGGACCGGAGCGGTGCCCCTCCTGGTGGCCGTGGTGCCCGCCCGCGTACGGGTCGTGGTGGCCGTACGCCGCGTGCGTGCCGTAGGACGCGCGGTGCTCCACCAGTTGCCGGACCCAGCCGTCGACCTCGGCGGTCCAGTCGCGCGTGGCCACGTCCTCGTGGGAGACGGTGAAGCGGGTCAGGGCGTCGTGGCCCGGCGTGAACATGCCGCCGCGCTTGTCGGCCTCCAGGACGACCTCCAGGCCGCCGGGGTGGGCGAGGAAGGTCACCTCGATCTCGTTGACCGCGTGGGCGTACTGGGGCGCCGGCGAGAGCTCGATCTCCTGGTAGAAGGGGAGCTGCTGCCCGGTGCCGCCGATCCGGCCGTACTCCAGGTCGGCCGAGCGGAAGCCGAAGCCGAGCCGCCCCAGCGCCTCCAGCACCGCCTCCTGGGCGGGGAGCGGGCCGACCGCCAGTGGGTCGAGGTCGCCCTTGTCCCTGGCGCCGGCCACCGCCAGTTCGGTACGGACCCCGAGGACGATGCCGAGCGGCTGCCCGTACAGCTCGCTCACCGGGGTCTCCCACGGCAGGACCACCGAGAACGGCACCACCTGCTCCGTCTCGGCCCCCAGGCGGAAGCCGCCGCCCACCACGTACCGCTCGAAGGCGACCGTGCCGTGCTGCTCGCCCCCGTCGGTCTCGGCCTCGACGCGGGCGATCAGCTCCAAGGTGATCTCGGAGATGTCGAAGTCCGAGCTGCCGCCCTTGAGATGGACCCGCCCGGTGAGCGCCCCGCCGGGCGAGGCCGCGTTCCCGGAACCGGGCGCGGCGTCGAGGACGGTGTCGACGGTGGGCCCGCCCACGCCGAGCGAACCGAGGAGCCGTTTGAACACCATGTCGGGCGTTCTCCTTCACGATCTGCTGTACAGCCCTGCCTGCGGGAACTGCTTCTACAGTCCCGTCGAAGCATAGAACTGCCCAGCACG
This sequence comes from Streptomyces diastaticus subsp. diastaticus, assembly GCF_011170125.1. Taxonomy (NCBI): domain Bacteria; kingdom Bacillati; phylum Actinomycetota; class Actinomycetes; order Kitasatosporales; family Streptomycetaceae; genus Streptomyces; species Streptomyces diastaticus. Next base: position 1,329,764 of record NZ_BLLN01000002.1, read on the forward strand.
CCGACGGTTCATCACCAGCCGTTCCGGACCGGTCGAATACGGCTGGATATCGCCCTTGCGGCCGACGCCGCCGGCCCTCCCGGGGTGCGGTGCGCCGGCCGACGGGGGATCAGCTCACGGCCACACCAGGCAGTACGGCTGGTGCCCCGCCTCGTGCAGGCGGTGGGAGAAGTCCTGCCACTCGTGGAGGAGCCGGTAGACGTTGAAGGCGTCGCTCGGGCCGCCGCGGTCGGGGACCGTGGACCAGATGAAGGCGGCCGCGCCGACCGACTCCTCTCCGATGCCCCGGAGCGGGTCCACCACCGTCATCGGGAGCTTGACGACCGCGTAGTCCGGGTGCAGGACGACCAGTTCGAGGGGCGGGACGCGGTGCAGGGGTACGCCCTCGATGCCGGTCAGCACCATGGCCGAAACCGTTTCCGGCTTGATGCGGGTGAACATGCCGCCCATGCCCAGTTCGTCCCCGCCCAGCTCCTCGGGGCGCATCGAGAGCGGTACCCGGGCCGCCGTGGCGCCGTTCGGCGCGCCGAAGTACTTGTAGGTCACCCCCACCCGGCCCCCACTCCTGCTCTCGCCCTGCCCGGCCTCCCCGCGCACCGGCTCCGCGCCGTCGAACGCCGGTGTCTGATCCTGAGCCCGGGATGCGGCGTCGCGCCGGTGCTTCCCCCTCCGGGCACGCCGGGGCCCGAGATCACCGGTCCCCTCGCCCAGTCCGCCACCGCGATGCATATCTCCACCCGAGTGCTTCTCCGCGCCGCACAGCCCGCCGCGCAACCCGATCATCGTGTCATTGGCCTCCCCCGCCGACGTGGAGCGAAACGTCCGCCGAACACCGGTCCGCAGGAACTTCGAAGGCTCTGACACCATGGCTCGTGTGACCTATCAGTACGAAGCCCCAGTTTCGCAGACGCTCTTCGACCGTGCGGCCTCCGTGACGCCCGGCGGCGTGAACTCTCCCGTGCGCGCCTTCGGCGCGGTGGGCGGTACGCCCCGGTTCATGGTGTCCGGTACGGGTCCGTACCTCACTGACGCCGACGGCCGCGAGTACGTCGACCTCGTCTGCTCGTGGGGGCCGATGATCCTCGGCCATGCCCACCCCGAGGTCGTCGCCGCCGTCCAGGAGGCGGTGGCCCGCGGCACCTCCTTCGGCACGCCCGGCGAGGGCGAGGTGGCGCTCGCCGAGGAGATCGTCGCCCGGATCGAGCCGGTCGAGCAGGTCCGCCTGGTCTCCTCCGGGACCGAGGCGACCATGTCCGCGATCCGGCTGGCCCGGGGCTTCACCGGGCGCGCCAAGGTGATCAAGTTCGCCGGGTGCTACCACGGCCACGTCGACGCGCTGCTCGCCTCGGCCGGGTCCGGGCTCGCCACCTTCGCGCTGCCCGACACCCCCGGCGTCACCGGTGCCCAGGCCGGCGACACGATCGTGCTGCCCTACAACGACCTCGACGCCGTCGCCGCCGCCTTCGCCGCCCACCCCGGCGAGGTCGCCTGCGTCATCACCGAGGCCGCCCCCGGCAACATGGGCGTCGTCCCGCCCGGCGAGGGGTTCAACGCCTCCCTCGCCCGGCTCTGCCGGGAGAACGGCGCGCTCTTCGTCTCCGACGAGGTCATGACCGGCTTCCGCACCTCGCGCGCCGGCTGGTACGGCGTCGAGGGCGTCCGGCCCGACCTGATGACCTTCGGCAAGGTCATGGGCGGCGGCTTCCCGGCGGCGGCCTTCGGCGGCCGTGCCGACGTGATGGCCTCCCTCGCCCCGGCCGGCCCCGTCTACCAGGCGGGCACCCTCTCCGGGAACCCGGTCGCCACCGCGGCCGGACTCGCCCAGTTCCGCCTGCTCGACCAGGGCGCGTACGACCGGATCGACGCGGTCTCGGCCGAGCTGCGCGGGCTGGTCTCCGCGGCGCTGGCCAAGGAGGGCGTTGCGCACCGGGTGCAGAACGCCTCCAACATGTTCTCGGTGTTCTTCACCGCCGACGAGGTCCGCGACTACGACGACGCGAAGCGGCAGGAAAGCTTCCGCTTCACCGCGTTCTTCCACTCGATGCTGGCCCAGGGGGTCTACCTGCCCCCGTCCTCCTTCGAGTCCTGGTTCGTCTCGACGGCACACGACGACCGCGCCGTCGAGCAGATCGCCGCCGCCCTGCCGGCCGCGGCCCGCGCGGCGGCCGAGGCCACGGCATGAGCCGGGGCCGGGAACGAGCCAAGGTGAACGGGAAGGGAACGCGATGAGCGCCGACGAGATCACCGTCGTCCATCTGATGCGGCACGGCGAGGTGGAGAACCCCTCCGGGGTCCTGTACGGGCGGCTGCCCGGCTACCACCTCTCCGAGCTGGGCCGGAAGATGGCCGACCGGGTGGCCGAGCATCTCGCGGGCCGCGACGTCACCCACGTCGCCGCCTCCCCGCTGGAGCGGGCGCAGGAGACCGCGACGCCCGTCGCGCGGGCGCACGGGCTGGAGCTCGGGTCGGACGCCCGGCTCATCGAGGCCGGGAACGTCTTCCAGGGCAAGCAGTTCGGGGTCGGGGACGGGGCGCTGCGCAAGCCCGCCAACTGGCGGCACCTGACCAATCCGTTCCGGCCCTCGTGGGGCGAGCCGTACATCGACCAGGTCGTGCGGATGACCAAGGCGCTCGACGCGGCGGCCGCCGCGGCCCGGGGCCATGAGGCGGTGCTGGTCAGCCACCAGCTGCCGATCTGGACCGTGCGCAGTTACGTCGAGCGGCGGAGGCTCTGGCACGACCCGCGGCGGCGGCAGTGTTCGCTCGCCTCTCTCACGTCGTTCACGTACCGAGGGGACCGGATCGTCTCCGTGGGCTACTCCGAGCCCGCCCGGGACCTCGTGCCCGAGCATCTGCTTCCCCGGCGCTGAGCGTCCCCTGGGGGGTCGGGCCCGACGGGCCCGACCCCCCTTTTTTTTCGGTGCCCGAGGCCGGCGGGGCCGGGGGCTTCGTCACCAGTTGTGACCTTCAGGGGTGAGGTGTGAAGGTCTGGCAGACGGGTGGTCGAGAGGGGAACCTGTGTGTGGGTCTCCGCCTCTAACCCCTTGTCGGCGTTGTATGGGGGCAGCGCAGAAAGGGGATATCATGCGACAAATCACCCGTCGGGACCTGCTGGCTCTGAGTGCGGGAGCGACAGCCGCTCCCCTTCTGGCGGCCTGCGGCGTCGGCAACGCGGGCTCCGGGAGTCCGGGGTCGGGGGAGGGCTCGGGCGGCGAGCAGGGCGGGGGCAAGCCCGACAAGCCCAAGGCGGAGCTGATCGGGGACGGCTCCACCTCGTACACCGGGAAGCAGCCGCACCAGCCCGACGCGCCCAGGCCGCTCGAGCCGGGGGAGAAGCCGCCGCAGTTCGTGGTCTTCTCCTGGGACGGCGCGGGCGAGGTGGGGAACGGGCTGTTCGAACGGTTCCTTGACCTCGCCGAGGAGCACGACGCCCACATGACCTTCTTCCTCTCGGGGCTCTACCTGCTGCCGGAGTCGAAGAAGCGGCTGTACAGCCCGCCGAACAACCCCGTGGGCGCCTCCGACATCGGGTACCTGACCGACGCCCACATCAAGGACACCCTGGCGGGCGTGCGCCGCGCCTGGCTCGACGGCCACGAGATCGGCACCCACTTCAACGGCCACTTCTGCGGCGGCTCCGGCTCGGTGGCCCACTGGACCCCCGCCCAGTGGGGCGCCGAGATCGAGCAGGCCAAGGCGTTCGTCCAGCAGTGGCGTACCCACACCGGGTGGGAGGACGAGGACCCGCTGCCGTTCGACTACGACAAGGAGCTGGTCGGCGGCCGCACCCCCTGCCTGCTCGGCCAGGACAACCTGCTGCCGAAGGCCCGCGAACTGGGCTGGCGGTACGACGCCTCCTCGCCCGGCGGCCTGCAGACCTGGCCGGTCAAGCGCAAGGGGCTGTGGGACCTGCCGCTCCAGGCCGTTCCGTTCCCCGGCCGCTCCTTCGAGACGCTCTCGATGGACTACAACTTCATGTACAACCAGTCCCAGAACTCCACCCAGGGCCCGCCCGGCAACCACCCGGCCTGGCGCGAGCAGGCGACCGGCGCCTATGTGGCCGGGTTCCGCCGCGCGTACGAGTCGAACCGCGCCCCCCTGTTCATCGGCAACCACTTCGAGGAGTGGAACGGCGGCATCTACATGGACGCCGTCGAGGAGGCCCTGAAGCAGATGGCCGGGGAGAAGGACGTCCGGCTGGTCTCCTTCCGGCAGCTGGTCGACTGGCTCGACGCGCAGACTCCCGAGGTGCTGGCCAAGCTCCGCGCGCTGGAAGTCGGCGAGGCCCCGCCCGGCGGCTGGAAGGCGTACCTGAAGGAGGCCGGGCCGGGGGCCGGCAAGGAGGGCGGGGGCGGCGAGGAGAGTGGTGGAGCCGGCCGGAAGGGCCCCGCCGCCTGACTTGGAAGGAACGATTCCGCACGTCCGGAAATCGCCCCTGACATGCGTTGATGCACCGTAGAGGGGGGTGCCCGAGATCGCGGGGGGCGACATGGGAAACTTTTCACATGAGTGCCGCCCGTCGCGCCCCCCGCTCTCGCCGTGTCCTCACCCGGCGCCTCTCGCTGACCGCCGGAGCCGCCGTCGGCGCCCTGCTGCTCACCGCCTGCGGTGAAGGGGACGGCGGCACCACCCAGAGTGGTTCCGGCGCCAACTTCGTCGCGGGCAAGGACGGCATCTCCAAGGTCGCCAAGGGCGAGCGCAAGGAGGCCCCGCGCCTCAAGGGCGAGACCCTCGACGGCGGCACCTTCGACCTCGCCGACCACCAGGGCAAGGTCGTCGTCGTCAACGTCTGGGGCTCCTGGTGCCCCCCCTGCCGCGCCGAGGCCTCCAACCTGGTCAAGGTCGCCGAGGACACCGCAGACCAGGGGGTCCAGTTCGTCGGCCTCAACACCCGCGACTTCAACAAGGGCCCGGCCATCGCCTTCGAGAAGGACTACGAGGTCGAGTACCCGAGCATCTACGACCCGCAGGGCAAGCAGATCCTGCGCTTCCCGCGCGGCAGCCTCTCGCCGCAGGCCATCCCCTCCACGGTCGTCATCGACCGGGACGGGAAGATCGCGGCCCGCACCCTCCAGGCGGTGAGCGAGAAGCAGCTGCGGTCGATGATCGACCCGGTCCTCGCGGAGAAGTGACCCCCGTGTCCGCCCTCGTGACCGCCTCGGCTCCCGAGGCCGCCGCTCTCCTCGCGGCCGTGCCGAACGAGACCGTGCAGAACGGCGCCCTGCTGCTGGCCCTGCCGATCGCGCTCCTCGCCGGCCTCGTCTCCTTCTTCTCGCCGTGCGTGCTGCCGCTCGTCCCCGGTTACCTCTCCTACGTCACCGGCGTCAGCGGCAGCGACCTCGGCGAGGCCCGCCGGGGCCGGATGGCGCTCGGTGCCTCCCTCTTCGTGCTCGGCTTCACCGCGGTCTTCGTCTCCGGCGGCGCCCTCTTCGGCGGCATCGGGATGACCCTCCAGGAGCACCGCGAGATCATCTCCCGGGTGCTGGGCGCCCTGACGATCCTGCTCGGCCTCTTCTTCATGGGCGGCATGTCCTGGCTCACCCGCCGGGAGTTCCGCTTCCACGCCAAGCCGGAACGGGGCCTGTGGGGCGCGCCGATGCTCGGCGTGCTCTTCGGCATCGGCTGGACGCCCTGCATGGGCCCGACCCTGGCCGCCGTCAACAACCTCGCCCTCTACGACGGCAGCGCCGGACGGGGCGCACTGCTGATGGTGGTCTACTGCCTGGGGCTGGGCGCCCCCTTCATACTGGCCGCGGTGGCGTTCCGGAAGGCGCTCGGCGCCTTCGGCTGGATCAAGCGGCACTACGCCTGGGTGATGCGGATCGGCGGCCTCATGCTGATCGCCACCGGCCTGCTCCTGGTCACCGGCGCCTGGGACCACCTGGTCCAGCAGATGCAGGTGTGGACCGGCGGCTTCGAGGTGGGGATCTGACCGTGTCCCGCCACCCCGCCGCCGACGGCCGAGCAACCCGGCCGCCCGTACCCGACCGAGCCGAAGACCCCGAAGAGAAGCGCGAAGGCACCCTGGTGACGAACAGCCCCGATCCGGCGCAGGCGGACACCGCCCCCGCGGACGACCGTGAGCTGAGCGAGGCAGGCTCCCAGCTCTCCACCACCCCCCTGGACGCGCCGGAGGAGGGCCAGTCCGTCCCGGGCTCCTTCGGCGGTGTCCGCAAGCCGGGGCCGGGCGGCGCGCTCGCCTGGACCTGGCGGGAGTGCGCGGGCTGGGCCCGCTGGTTCTGGCGGCAGCTCACCTCGATGCGGGTCGCGCTGATCCTGCTCTTCCTGCTCTCCTTCGGCGCGATCCCCGGCTCGCTCATCCCGCAGACCGGCATCGACGAACTGAAGGTCGAGGAGTTCCGCGAGGCGCACGAGACGCTGTCGCCGGTCTACGACAAGCTCGGCCTCTTCAACGTCTACAGCTCGGTGTGGTTCTCCGCGATCTACATCCTGCTCTTCGTCTCCCTCATCGGCTGCATCGTCCCGCGCACCTGGCAGTTCGTCGGCCAGCTCCGCGGCCGCCCGCCGCGCGCCCCGCGCCGCCTGGACCGGCTCCCGGCCTACGCGACCTGGCGTACCGAGGCCGGCCCCGACGAGGTGCGCGAGGTGGCGCTCGGGCTGCTCAGGAAGCGCCGCTTCCGGGTGGACCGCTCGGGCGACGCGGTCAGCGCCGAGAAGGGCTTCCTGCGGGAGGCGGGGAACCTGGTCTTCCACGTCGCGCTCATCGTCATCCTGGTGGCCTTCGGCGTCGGGCAGCTCTACAAGTACGAGGGCGGCAAGCTCATCGTGCAGGGCGACGGTTTCTCCAACACGCTGACGCAGTTCGACGACTTCAAGCCCGGCAGCCTCTTCGACACCGAGGACCTGCCGCCGTTCAGCTTCACGCTGGACAAGTTCAGCGGCACCTACGAGGAGACCGGGCCGCAGCGCGGCACCCCGCGCACCTTCGAGGCGGACGTCACGTACACCGAGTCGCCGGACGCCGAGCCGAGGAAGCGGACCATCGAGGTGAACCGGCCGCTGGAGGTCGACGGCTCCAAGGTCTACCTGATCAGCCACGGCTACGCCCCGGTCGTCACCGTCCGCGACGGGCGCGGCGAGGTCGCCTACAAGGGCCCCGTCCCGCTGCTGCCGATCGACGCCAACTTCACCTCCACCGGCGCCATCAAGGTGCTCGACGGCTACCGCGACAAGGACGGGAAGAAGACCCAGCTCGGCTTCAACGCGTTCTTCGTGCCGACCTTCGCCGGTGAGGGCAAGGGCGAGATGTTCTCGCAGTTCCCCGCGCTGAACTTCCCCGTGCTCGCGCTCTCCGCGTACCACGGCAGCCTCGGCGTCGACTCCGGGCTGCCGCAGAACGTCTACCAGCTCGACACCAGCAAGATGACCGAGTTCGAGGACGAGAACGGGGAGCTGCTCAAGCAGCGCATGCTGCCCGGCGAGACCATGGAACTGCCCGACGGGATGGGCTCGATCACCTTCGAGAAGGAGATCGAGGAGTGGGCCAGCTTCCAGGTGTCGCGTCAGCCCGGCAGCGGCCTGGCGCTCACCGGGGCCGTCGCCGCCATCGCGGGCCTGGCAGGCTCCCTGTTCATCCAGCGGCGCCGGGTGTGGGTCCGGGCCGTGCGGGGCGACGACGGGGTGACCGTCGTCGAGATGGCCGGACTCGGCCGCAGTGAATCCGCGAAGCTTCCCGAGGAACTGGCCGAGCTGGCCGGAGACCTCCACGACCGGGCACCCACCGCGGCCCGGCCCGCCGCATCCGCCGCCGACCCCGAACCCGAGGCCGTTCCTTCCGAAGGGGCAGAGAAGTGAATCTCGCCGTCGCCGCCAACGAGAGCCTGGCCCAGTACAGCAACTGGCTGGTCTACTCCTCGATGGCCGTCTACACCCTGGCCTTCTTCGGCCACATCGCCGAGTGGGTGCTCGGCGGGCGGAGCAAGGTCGGCCGTACCGCCGCCGCGCTCGGCGGTGAGCAGGGCGAGAAGGCCGCCGCGCCGGGCGTGACCGTCCGCCAGAACGGCTCGACCGCCGTCCTGGACCGGCCGAAGGTCGTCACCCGCTCGGCCGCCGGCGCCCGGGACGTGCCCGACGGCCCCGGCGCCGCCGGGCACGACGCGCAGGGCGACGTCTACGGCCGTATCGCGATCTCGCTCACGGTCCTCGCCTTCGTCCTGGAGGCGGCGGGCGTCGTCGCCCGCGCCCTGTCGGTGCAGCGCGCGCCCTGGGGCAACATGTACGAGTTCTCCATCACCTTCACCACGGTGGCGGTCGGCACGTACCTCGGCTTCCTCTTCGCGGGCAAGAAGATCCGCTGGGTCGGCCTGCCCCTGGTCACCACGGTCCTGCTCGACCTGGGCCTGGCCACCACCGTCCTCTACACCGACAGCGACCAGCTCGCCCCCGCCCTCGACTCGTACTGGCTGTGGATCCACGTCTCCACCGCCATCTTCTGCGGTGCCGTCTTCTACCTCGGCGCCGTCGGCACCCTCGGCTACCTGCTGAAGGACTTCTACGAGGCGAAGGTCGCCCGGGGCGAGCGGACCAGCTCGCTGCGCTCCTCGATCATGGAGCGGCTGCCCGCCGCCTCGACCCTCGACAAGTTCGCCTACCGGGTCAACGCCGCGGTCTTCCCGCTGTGGACCTTCACGATCATCGCGGGCGCCATCTGGGCGGGCGACGCCTGGGGCCGGTACTGGGGCTGGGACCCCAAGGAGGTCTGGTCCTTCATCACCTGGGTGGCCTACGCCTGCTACCTGCACGCCCGCGCCACCGCCGGCTGGAAGGGCCGCAAGGCCGCCGCCCTGGCGCTGGTCGCCTTCGGCTGCTGGCTCTTCAACTACTACGGCGTCAACATCTTCGTCACCGGCAAGCACTCCTACGCCGGGGTCTGACCGGCCGCGCCGCACCCGCCAGGAGGGACCGGCCCGACGCGGGCCGGTCCCTCCTGCGTGTGGCGGCCGCGTGTCACAGGGAGCCGCCCGGCGCGTCGCGGCCGATCCTTGAGCCATGACCGACAGCACCGTCCGCCCCGGCGCGGGCCACGCCTGGGGGCACTACCAGACGCTCCGCTTCCTGCTGACCCTCCCGCACCCCGTGGACCACGTCTGGCAGGCGGTCGCCACGCCGGAGGGGCTGCCGGGATGGCTGGCCGCCGCCGAGGTGCTGGAGCCGCGTCTCGGCGGTGCGGTCACCCTGCGCTGCCTGACGGGGTGCGGCCCGGAGCAGGACGCCGCCGTGGTCACCGGACACATCACCGCCTGGGACGTGTGGCGGGTCGCCGAGTACACCGTCGCCCCGTACCACGGCCGGGTCCGCTTCCACCTCGAACCGGCGGGCCCCGAGAGCACCACCCTGCGCTTCACCAACGAGTTCAAGGGCGGCGCCGCCATGCGGCTGGACGCCCTGGCCGGGTGGCACCAGCACTTCGAGTACCTCCTGGAGGCCCTCGACGGCCGCGCCCCCGACCGGTCCACCTGGACCCTGGACCGCTGGCGGCACCTGCGCGACGCCTACGCGGCCGGCTGAACCGCCCGGCGTCCGGGGGCCGCCGTACGCCTGCCGCGGACGGTGCCTACTTCTCCTCGTCCGGGTCCTTCGGCTGCTGCTCGCCCTTGCCCTCGCGGCGCTTCAGCTCCTCCTCGCGGCGGCGCAGGTCGGCCTCCCAGCCCTCACGGAAGGCGGCGTCGTCCGGGGCCGCGCCGGAGTCCTTCGTGTCGTCGTTCAGCGACTTGAGGAAGTCCGGGTTGTCGTCCGGGGCGACCCAGCCGCCGCCCGAGCGGCGCCCGGCCAGCGGCCCGGGGCCCGCCGCGGCGCGGTCCTTGCCGACGATCAGCCAGGAGACGGAGCCCACCAGGGGGAAGAGCAGCACGAGGATGGCCCACAGGGGCTTCGGGATGTGCCGGATGTCCTTCTCGTCGGTGGTGATGCAGTCGATGAACGCGTAGATGCTCAGTGCCAGAGGCACAAGGATCATCAGCACCCGGAGCATGAGGCGTCCCCCTGTGTGTGGCGGTAGGAGACCCGATCAGGGCCCCGTTACCGGCCAAGGTTAGCCGGTGCCGGATACTGGACGGCATGGCTTACGACGATCTTCGCTCGCTGCTCCGCGCGCTGGAGCGCGATGGCGACCTCAAGCGCATCAAGGCCGAAGTCGATCCGCACCTGGAGATCGGGGAGATCGTCGACCGCGTCAACAAGGCCGGCGGACCGGCGCTGCTCTTCGAGAACGTCAAGGGCTCCGACATGCCGCTGGCGATGAACGTCTTCGGCACCGACCGGCGGCTGCTGAAGTCGCTCGGGCTCACCTCGTACGACCAGATCACCGAGAAGATCGGCTCGCTGCTCAAGCCGGAGCTGCCGCAGGGCTTCATGGGGATGCGCGACGCCCTCGGCAAGCTCGGGTCGGTGGCGCACATCCCGCCGAAGAAGGTCAAGGACGCGCCCGTCCAGGAGGTGGTGCTCCAGGGCGACCAGGTCGACCTGGAGCGGCTGCCGGCCCTGTTCACCTGGCCGGAGGACGGCGGCTCCTTCTTCAACCTGGGCCTGACCCACACCAAGAGCCCCGAGAACGGCATGCGCAACCTCGGGCTCTACCGCCTCCAGCGCCACGACAAGCGCACCATCGGCATGCACTGGCAGATCCACAAGAACAGCCACAACCACTACCAGCTCGCCGCCAAGCGCGGGGAGCGGCTGCCGGTCGCCATCGCCTTCGGCTGCCCGCCCGCCGTCACCTACGCCTCCACCGCGCCGCTCCCCGGCGACATGGACGAGTACCTGTTCGCCGGGTTCCTCCAGGGCAAGCGGGTCGAGATGGTCGACTGCAAGACGGTGCCGCTCCAGGTCCCGGCCCAGGCCGAGGTGGTCCTGGAGGGCTGGCTGGAGCCGGGCGAGATGCTGCCGGAGGGGCCGTTCGGCGACCACACCGGCTTCTACACGCCGCAGGAGCCGTTCCCCGCGCTGACCATCGACTGCGTGACGATGCGCCGCCGTCCGCTGCTCCAGTCGATCGTGGTGGGCCGGCCGCCGACCGAGGACGGGCCGCTGGGCCGCGCCACCGAGCGGTTCTTCCTGCCGCTGCTGAAGATCATCATCCCGGACATCGTGGACTACCACCTGCCCGAGGCGGGCGGCTTCCACAACTGCGCGATCGTCTCGATCGACAAGAAGTACCCGAAGCACGCGCAGAAGGTCATGCACGCCATCTGGGGCGCGCACATGATGTCGCTGACCAAGCTGATCATCGTGGTCGACGCCGACTGCGACGTGCACGACCTGCACGAGGTCGCCTGGCGGGCGCTGGGCAACACCGACTACGCCCGCGACCTGACCGTCGTGGAGGGCCCCGTCGACCACCTCGACCACTCCTCCTACCAGCAGTTCTGGGGCGGCAAGGCCGGGATCGACGCGACGCGGAAGCTCCCCGAGGAGGGGTACACCCGTGACGGCGGCTGGCCGGAGATGGTCGTCTCCGACCCCGGCACCGCCGCGCTCGTGGACAAGCGGTGGAAGGAGTACGGGCTGTGAGCGCCTCCGCCGCGTCCGAGGCGGTCGGCCCCGAGCCCGTGCCGTCGGGGAAGGTCAGGAGCTTCCTGAGGCTGGTGATGATCGAGCACTCGGTCTTCGCGCTGCCCTTCGCCTACATCGCCGCCTTCACCGCCGGCTTCCTGCTGGACGGCCGGGTCCACTGGCTCGACCTGCTGCTCGTCACGATCGCCATGGTGGGCCTGCGCACCTTCGCGATGGCCGCCAACCGGATCATCGACCGCGAGATCGACGCCCGGAACCCGCGCACCGCCACCCGCGAACTGGTCACCGGCGCCGTCTCGGTCCGCTCCGCCTGGACCGGCGCCCTGGTCGCCCTCGCCGTCTTCCTGGCGGCGGCCGCCGCGCTCAACCCGCTCTGCCTGGCGCTGGCCCCGGTCGCCGTCGTGCCGATGGTGGTCTACCCGTACGGCAAGCGGTTCACCGACTACCCGCACGCCATCCTCGGGCTCGCGCAGGCGATGGGCCCGGTGGGGGCCTGGCTCGCCGTCACCGGCGCCTGGTCCTGGGAGGCGGTGGTGCTGGGGCTGGCGGTCGGCGTCTGGATCGGCGGCTTCGACCTGATCTTCGCCTGTCAGGACGTGGCGGCCGACCGCGCCCACGGCGTCAAGTCGGTCCCGGCCCGCTTCGGCATCCCCGCCGCCCTGTGGGGCGCCCGCGTCAGCCACGCCGTGGTGACCGGCCTCTTCGTCTGGTACGGGCTGCTCACCGACGCGGGCGTGCTGTTCTGGACGGGGCTCGCGGTGGTCGCCGCCGCCTTCGTCTACGAGCACGCGATCGTGCGGCCGCACGACCTGTCCCGCCTCAACCGGGCCTTCTTCACCACCAACGGCTTCATCGGCATCAGCCTCTTCGTCTTCGCCTTCGCCGACCTGCTGGTCCGCGGGCTGAGCCTCGGCTGAGCCCACGCCGCCACCCGTACACGAGAGCCACCCGCACCCGAGAGGAAGGGCGTCCCCATGACCGCCGACCGGCGCCGCCCCTGGATCGTCGGCGTCTCGGGTGCTTCGGGCACCCCGTTCGCCGCGGCCGTGCTGCGCGGCCTGCTGGCGGCGGGCGAGGACGTCGACCTGATCGTCAGCCGGGCCGCGCGGCTGACCCTGCTGGACGAGACGGGCGCCTCCTTCCGCGATGCCCACTGGCGCGAGGACCTCGCGGCCTGGCTCGCCCGGGGTGCCGACGGCAAGCCGCACACCTTCGCGGTGGCCGAGGCGGTGGCGGGGGAGCGGGTGCGGTACTGGCCGGCCGGGGACCTCGCGGCCGGGCCGTCCTCGGGGTCGTACCCGGCGCGCGGGATGCTGGTGGTGCCGGCCTCCACCGCGAGCGTGGCGGGGATCGCGCTGGGGCTCTCCAAGGACCTGCTCCAGCGGACGGCGAGCGTCACGCTCAAGGAGCGCAGGCCGCTGGTGGTGACGGTGCGGGAGACCCCGCTCAGCCGCGCCACCCTCCAGCAGATGGTGGCGCTCGACGAGGCCGGCGCGGTCGTGCTGCCCGCCTCCCCGGCCTTCTACGCGGGCGCCACCCGCATCCAGGACCTGGTCGACTTCGTCGCCGGGCGGGTGCTGGACGCGGCCGGGGTCGAGCACGGGCTGTACCGCCCCTGGCGGGGGGAGCTGGGCGGGGGGCGCGCGGAGTGAGAGGCCCCCGGCGGCCGGGGGCCTCGGCCCGGCGGGCGTACGACAACCGGCGCGGACCCTGTCGGGTGCCGCGCCGGGACGGTGCGTGGACGCGCGGGGGCGCCCTGGTCAGCGCTGCTCTTCGGCGTCAGCGCTTGGGGTGCGCTCGGTCAGCGCTTCTTCGTGGTGCGCCGCGGGCCCCTGGTCCGGTCGACCTTGTGGGCGGCTGCGGGCTGGTCGGAACGCGAACGGTTGGCCAGCTCCTGGAGCGAGCGCATGTGCGCGTAGGCCATCTCGATCGTGTACACGGTGTGGTCACTCCTGTTGATCGTCTCTGATCGTTCCCCTGATCGAGCGGTCGGTGGAGGTCCATGGTGAATCCCTCTGACGAAGAAAGATTCTCAGGACCTTGACCTCGCTCGCCTTAGATTCTATACATAGTTTCGCGATATGGCTAAACAATGGAAGGCTTCAGGTATGGATGCGGTGGACAGGCAGCTCATTCAGGCGCTCCGGGAGAACGGCCGGGCCTCCTACGCCGAGCTGGGCCGGCTCGTCGGGCTCTCCGGGCCGAGCGTCACGGACCGCATCAACCGGCTGGAGGCGGCCGGGGTCATCACCGGCTACCGAGCCACCGTCGCCGCGGAGGCCCTGGGCCTCGGAGTCACCGCGCTGATCGGCATCTCGCTCTCCGACGCCGCCGACCACGAGGACGTCGCCCAGCGGCTGCGTGACCTGCACGAGATCGAGGACTGCTGGTTCATCGCGGGCGACGACTCGTACATGCTCAAGGTCCGGGTCGGCAACGTCGACGGGCTGGAGCGCACCATCCGCCGCCTGTCGGGCACCCGGGGCGTCTCGCGGACCCGCACCACCGTGGTCCTCTCCACCAAGTGGGAGAACCGCGTCGGGGAACTGCCCGAGGAGGAGTGAGCCCGGCCCCGCCGGGCGGCTTCGGCCCGGCGGGACCCAGGGCGTAGGCTCGGTCCGGCCCTTCCGCCGACGGGGAGGGGCCGGGACGCAGGCGAGAGGAAGGCAGCCGGATGGACGCGGGGCTCAAGCGTGAGCTGGAGGAGAAGGTCCGGGCCGGCGAGCGGCTGACCCGCGAGGACGGCATCGCCCTCTACGACTGCGACGACCTGGCGTGGCTCGGCGGCCTCGCCCACGAGGTGCGGACGCGCAAGAACGGCGACGTCGTCCACTTCAACGTCAACCGCCACCTCAACATGACCAACGTGTGCACCGCCTCGTGCGCCTACTGCTCCTTCCAGCGCAAGCCGGGTGAGAAGGACGCGTACACGATGCGGATCGAGGAGGCGGTGAAGCTCGCCAAGGCGATGGAGGGGGAGAACCTCACCGAGCTGCACATCGTCAACGGCCTGCACCCCTCGCTGCCGTGGCGCTACTACCCGCGCTCGCTCTCCGCCCTCAAGGAGGCGCTGCCGCAGGTCTCCCTGAAGGCCTTCACCGCCACCGAGATCCACCACTTCGAGACCATCTCGGGGATGCCCGCCTCCGAGATCCTCGACGAGCTGATCGAGGCCGGCCTGGAGTCGCTGACCGGCGGCGGCGCGGAGATCTTCGACTGGGAGGTCCGCCGGCACATCGTCGACCACGCCACCCACTGGGAGGACTGGTCGCGCATCCACCGCCTCGCCCACGAGAAGGGGCTGAAGACCCCGGCGACGATGCTCTACGGCCACATCGAGGAGCCCCGCCACCGCGTGGACCACGTGCTGCGGCTGCGCGAGCTCCAGGACGAGACCGGCGGGTTCCAGGTCTTCATCCCGCTGCGCTACCAGCACGACTTCGTGGACATGCGGGACGGGAAGGTCCGGAACAAGCTCCAGGCCCGCACCACCATGGCCACCGGCGCCGAGGCGCTGAAGACCTTCGCCGTCTCCCGGCTGCTGTTCGACAACGTCCCGCACGTCAAGGTGTTCTGGGTGATGCACGGCGTGCAGACCGCCCAGCTCGCCCTCCAGCACGGTGCCGACGACATGGACGGCTCGGTGGTCGAGTACAAGATCACCCACGACGCGGACAACTACGGCACGCCGAACAAGCTGACCCGCGACGACCTCCTCGACCTGATCCGCGACGCCGGCTTCCGGCCCGTCGAGCGCAACACCCGGTACGAGATCCTCCGCGAGTACGACGGACCGGACGCGGCGCGCCGCGACGAGCCGCAGCCGATGCGGGTCTGAGCCTCAGGCGGCCCGGCCGACCCGGAGCCGGCCCCGTCCGCACTGCGGACGGGGCCGGCTCCGTTCCGGGGGTAATGGCTAGCATCCGCCTATGACCCTTACGTTCACGGTGGACCCGCCGCAGACCCCTCGCCTGCGCGACGAGATCATCGACCTGTGGACCGACGTCTCCAACGCCGGTGGCGCCGTCGGCTTCGTCCCGCCCGTCACCGCCGAGGACGTCCGGCCCGACTACCTCAAGCACCTGGTCGCCCTGGAGTCCCGCCGGATGCACCTGGTCGTCGGCCGCGACGAAGGCGGCCAGGTCGCCGCCACCGCCTTCCTCGGCCGCAACACCCACCGGCTCCAGCGCCACTGGATCTGGGCGTACACGGTCATGGTCCGCCCCGGCCTCCAGGGGCAGGGGTGCGGCCGGGAGCTGATGGCCGCCGTCGAGCGGGCCGGGCGCTCCTTCGACGGCATCGAGGCGATCCGGCTGACCTGCCGCGGCGGCACCGGCGTCGACCGCTTCTACGCCTCCTGCGGCTACAAGGAGGTCGGCCGGGTCCCCGGCATGATCAGGGTGGCGCCCGGTGACGACCGCGACGACATCACCATGCTGCTGCCGCTCTGAGGCGGCGCCGGGCGGGGGATGCCAGGAATGCCGGACACCGGCCCCCTGGGGGCGGCCCCTGAGGAGCCCCGTGTTTCACTGGATGCGCCCGCCCCTGTGGGGCCCTGTTGACCGGAAGAGTGGATTCCTCATGCTCCGCTACACCCTGAAGCGCTTCGGGATCTTCGCCGCCTGCTTCGTGGTCGTCGGACTGCTGGTCCAGTTCGGGATCGTGCCCAAGGGCGTGGGCGGCTCCAACGTCCTGTGGCTGCTCCTGCTGGCCATGGTGGTCTCGGCGCCCATCAGCTTCGTCGTCCTCCGCAAGGAGCGGGACCGCGCCTCGGCGACCGTGGTGGCCAAGGTCGACCGCACCAAGGCCAAGCTGGAGGCCAACCGCAGCCAGGAGGACGCCGCCGTCGACGCGGCCGCCGCGGCCAAGTCCGGCTGACCCCTCCGTCTCCGGAGGCGCGGCGCGGCCGCGCCCGGCCCCGGCAGGCCGGCCCTCTCGGGCCGCCGCCGGGGCTTTCGCGTGCCCGGGGTGGGTGAGGCGTTCCCCACTGACCAAAGAAGTCCTTTGATGTTCTCAAAGTACCGGTGTTAACGTGTCCGTCATGATGACCGCAGCCGCGCACCGCCAGGCCAGGAGCACTCCGCTCGTGGCGCGTCTGCACGTCGACCTCTGCCGCCGCGTCTCGGCGGCGTGTCGTCGTCCGGCGGCCTGTCGCACCACCTGAGTCCCCCGGCGGGGGCCGACGCACGACCGCGTCACGCCGCTCAGCCCCGCCGCCCGGTCAGGCCCCCACGGGCCCTCAGGTGGCCGCCGCCGCACGACGCCCGGCCGCACGGTCATCCCGTACGTCCGCTCCCACGCGCTTCACGCCGCGTGGGAGCGCGTGCCCCGGGCACAGCCCTTCCGCCCCCACCCCCACCGCATCCCACCGGAGTGTGTCCGTGTCCGCGCAGAACCCCGCCTCCGAGTCCAGCCCCGAGGACGCCCGGGCCAGAGGGGCCGAGCAGCCCCGGTCCGGCTTCCGCATACCGAAGATCCCGTTCTGGGCGCAGATCCTGGGCGGCCTCGTCCTCGGTGTGCTCCTCGGCTGGCTCGCCCGCAGCCAGCAGATCGACTGGCTGGTCACCACGCTGGAGCAGGTCGGCGGCGTCTTCATCGGCCTGCTGAAGCTGGCCGTGGCCCCGCTGGTCTTCTTCGCGATCCTGGTCTCCATCACCAACCTGCGGAAGGTGAACAACGCCGCCCGGCTCGCCTCCCGCACGCTGCTCTGGTTCATGATCACCTCGCTGATCGCGGTCGCCATCGGCCTCGTCATCGGCCTGGTCACCAACCCGGGCGCGGGCACCGGCCTGACGCCGAAGGACGGGGCGAAGCCGGAGAACACCGGCTCCTGGATCGACTTCCTCACCGGGATCATCCCCACCGACGTCATCACGCCGTTCACCGAACTGAACGTGCTCCAGATCGTCTTCATGGCCGCCGTCGCCGGTATCGCCGCGCTCAAGCTCGGTGAGAAGGCGCAGCCGATCCTCGCCCTCAGCGAGTCGGTGCTGAGCCTGCTCCAGAAGGCCCTGTGGTGGGTCATCCGCCTCGCCCCGATCGGCACGGTCGGCCTCATCGGCAGCGCCATCGCCACCTACGGCTGGGACCTGATCGGCAAGTACGCGACGTTCACCGCCGACATCTACATCGGCTGCGCCATCGTCCTGTTCGGCGTCTACCCGCTGCTGCTGTCGAGCGTCGCCAAGCTGAACCCGGTCCAGTTCTTCAAGGGCGCCTGGCCCGCGATCCAGCTGGCCTTCGTCTCCCGGTCCTCGGTCGGCACCATGCCGGTCACCCAGAAGGTCACCGAGCGGCTCGGCGTGCCGAAGGAGTACACCTCCTTCGCGGTGCCCTTCGGCGCCACCACCAAGATGGACGGCTGCGCCGCGATCTACCCGGCCATCGCCGCGATCTTCGTCGCCCAGATCTTCGACATCCAGCTCGGCATCACCGACTACCTGCTGATCGCCTTCGTCTCGGTCGTCGGCTCGGCCGCCACCGCCGGCCTCACCGGCGCCACCGTCATGCTGACCCTGACCCTCTCCACCCTGGGCCTGCCCATGGAGGGCGTCGGACTGCTGCTCGCCATCGACCCGATCCTGGACATGATCCGCACCGCCACCAACGTGGCCGGCCAGGCGCTCGTCCCGGTCCTCGTCTCGGCCCGCGAGAACATCCTCGACCGCACGGCGTACGACAACGCGACCAGCTTCGAACTGGACGCCAAGGAAGCGCCCGCGACCGCCTGACCCGCGCGCCGTACGCCCCGCCTTCCCCCGGGAGGGCGGGGCGCCGCGCGTTCCGGGGGGCTCAGCCGCGCGCCCGGACCGTCACCACCGTGGCCGCGCCCAGCACCCCGGTCGCCGGGAAGCGCCGCACCGTCGGCTCCAGGCCGCGGGTCAGCTCCGCCAGCGCCCGGTCGCCGGGCTGGTGGCGCCCGTGCGCGTACCGGATGAACGCCACCCGGGTGCCAGCGGCCGGAGGCGGGGCGGCCCGGTACTGGCGGTACGTCACGGCGTCGCAGCCGGAGTACCAGCCGGTCTCGGGTTCGTAGCCGGTGACCAGCAGGCAGGGATCGCCGTCGTGGGCGAGGGCACGGGCGACCGGGACGGTGGAGCGGGCCTGGCCGGTCGGTCCGGGCATCGCCCCGTGTGCCACCACCCTCGCCGTGCCCGCCGCGGTCAGCAGCGCGAGCACGCCGACGGCCGCGAGCAGCCGCCGCCGCTGCTCCCCGGCCGCCTCGGCCAGCGCCTGCACACCGAGGACGGTCAGCAGGACGACCGGCAGGTAGACGAAGCGGGGCTCGCCGTCGGTGGCCACCCCGAGCAGGACGAAGATCAGTACCGAGGTGAGCCCGAGGAAGGCCCGGCGCCGCGCCCCCGGCACCGGCTCGCCTCCCGCGCCCTTCCTCCGCAGCCGCCGTACCGCCGGGTACGCGGCCACGAGTCCGGCCGCCATCAGCACGCCGCCGAGGTCCCCGGCGAGCCGGTACGGGAAGATCGCCAGGTAGTACAGGAGCCCGTCCCCGACGAACTGCCGCTCCGCCTGCGAGGTGGCCCAGAACACCAGGCCCAGCGGCGACCCGGTGACCTGCGTCGCGTGCACGAAGTGCGGCACGAGGCCGGCGAGGACCACGCCCCCGGCCACCGCCAGCCGCCGCCCCTGGGCCAGCCAGGCGCGTGGCCCGTACGCCAGCAGTGCCGCCAGCAGGATGGCGGCGAGGTTCCCGGCGACCCCGTACCGCAGGTAGAAGGCGGCCAGGACGAACGGCGGGAGGGCGAGCAGGGCGCGGGAGCCAGGGCGTTCCTGAGCGCGGGTCAGCAGGAAGACCACGACCAGGAGCAGGCCGGTGCTGCCGATGTCGTTGAGGAACTCCGGCAGGCGGCGCAGGAAGCCGAGGCCGCACAGGACGAGCAGCACGGTCAGCACGGCCCGGTGCGGCGTCGTCCACCGGGCCGCCACCAGGTAGGTCGTGGCCAGCATGGCGAGGGCGAGCAGCAGGGTCACCGCGCGCAGGGCGCCCACGTCGTCGTGGAGCCGCAGGGCGAGGGTGCCGAGCAGCGGCAGGCCGGGGGGACGGTACTCGCCCCAGCCCGCGGCGGGCGGTCCGCCCTCGGCCCAGGAGCGGGCCTTGTTGGCGTAGACCGACTCCTCGTGGCCGATCCACGGCTCGTGGTCCTGGAGCGCGGCCCACAGCAGTGCCGCCAGGCCGAGGACGGCGGCGACGAGGGCGCCGGGCGGGACGGCGGCCAGGCGGGCGCGGAGCGCCGGGGGCGGCCCCGGGAGGGCGGCGAGGCCGGACAGGAGTCCGGCGCGGCCCCACCAGAGCAGGGGCGCGGCCGCCAGGAGCAGGGGCCAGGGCTGCCAGCCGGGGAGCGGGAGGCCGCAGGCGAGGGCGAGTTGCTGGAGGGCGGCGAGGGCGGTGAGGGCGGCGCCGGTGCGCCAGGCCCAAGGGGGTGCCGGGCGTTTCCCCGGCACGGGTATCGGGCCCGCGGGTTCCTCGGCCGTACTCTCCGTCGTCTGTCGCGCTGTCAGGACGCACCTCGCGGGTCGGGCCGCCTCGCGGGTGGGGGGCGCGCGGGCGCGGGGGCTCCGGGCACTCCGGAGGAGGGCCGGGCGGCCCACGGCGGCGAGTATGCCTGCTGGTAGGGGACGCGCGGACGGCTTTGCGTAAGGGTTTGGCCACAGCTGCCGGGGTGAGGGGCGGTCAGGCGCTGTCGGTCGGGCGGGGGCCCGCCGGGCCGAAGACCTCCTCGCGGTGTGCGCGCCACCGGCTCAGCAGGCTCTCCATCTCGCGCCGCATGAAGTCGAAGAACTCCAGGGTCTCGGCCATCCGGCGGGCCGGCGGGGTGCCGGGGCCGAGCATCGCGATCCCGTCCCGCAGCGTGTCCGACCAGCGGACCAGCCGGGCGTCGCGGCTGGTCAGCGCCTCGTACCACTGGTCGGGGTGGAGGCGGTAGCGGTCGCGGCGGGAGCCGGGCTCGCGTTCGCGGCGGACCAGGGTGATGCCGACGAGGTAGCCGATGGCGCCGGAGACGGCGGCCGGGCTGATCCGGAGCTGCTCGGAGAGCTGAGCGGAGGTCAGGACGCCCTCAGGCGAGGAGAGCAGCGCGCCGAAGACCCGGGCGGCCATCCGGGGCATGCCCGCCTCCACCATGTCGGCCGCGAACCGCTCGACGAAGAGCGAGAGCCGCTCCTCGTCCGGCGCCGCGGCCGGACCACCGTCCCGCGTCGCCTCGTTCGGGTCTCCGGTCGCCCGGTCCGCCTGGGGCACGGATGCCTCCCTCTCTGGTTCGCCGCTCCGCCCGCCCCCGACCGACGGCTCCTCGGCACGGCCGACTTTATCCGCTTCCCGCTCTTCACAAGTTTGTGAAAGTACCGTACGTTCAAAAAATATGACGACGACCATCAGCGCCCTGGCGCTGCGGAAGAGCTTCGGGCACGCCCGCGCCCTCGCCGGACTGGACCTGGAGGTCGGCACCGGCGAGGTGCACGGCTTCCTCGGGCCCAACGGCTCCGGCAAATCCACCACCATCCGCGTCCTGCTCGGCCTGCTGCGCGCCGACGGCGGCACCGTCCGCCTGCTCGGCGGCGATCCGTGGCGCGACGCCGTCGCCCTCCACCGCCGCCTCGCCTACGTCCCCGGCGACGTCACCCTCTGGCCCGGCCTCTCCGGCGGCGAGGTCATCGACCTCTACGCCCGGCTGCGCGGTCCTCTCGACCCGGCCCGCCGGGCCGAACTCCTCGACCGTTTCCAGCTCGACCCGGCCAAGAAGGGCCGCACGTACTCCAAGGGCAACCGGCAGAAGGTCGCGCTGGTCGCCGCCTTCGCCTCCGACGCCGAGCTGCTGATCCTGGACGAACCCACCTCCGGGCTGGACCCGCTGATGGAGGCGGTCTTCCAGTCCTGCGTGCGCGAGGCCCGCGACCGGGGCCGCACCGTGCTGCTCTCCTCGCACATCCTCAGCGAGGTCGAGACACTCTGCGACCGGGTCTCGATCATCCGCGACGGCCGCACCGTGGAGAGCGGCACCCTCACCTCCCTGCGCCACCTCGCCCGTACCGCCCTCACCGCCGAGCTCGCCGACCCCGCCCTGCTCCCCGAGGGCCTCGACCGCATGCCCGGCGTCCACGACGTCCACGCCGAGGGACGTGTGCTGCGTCTGGCGGCCGAACCCGGCGGGCTCGACGCCGTCCTGCGCGCCCTCACCGCGGCCGGCGTCCGCTCCCTCGTCGCCACCCCGCCCACCCTGGAGGAACTCTTCCTCCGCCACTACCGGCAGGCCCCGGCCGAAGACGGGCAGCACCCCGCCGCCCCCGAAGGAGCGGCCAGGTGAGCACCGCCGTCCTCCCCACCGCCGCGGGCACCGGCCCCCTCACCGGCACCGGCACCCTGCTCCGTCTCGCCCTGCGCCGCGACCGCCTGCTGATCCCGCTCTGGCTGCTCGGCATCGGCGGTCTGCTCGCCGCCGGGCCACCCGGACTCGCCGCGCTCTACTCCACCGCCACCGAACGTGCCCAGGCCGCCACGAGCATGAGCGGCAACAGCTCCCTGCGCGCCCTGTACGGCCCGGTCCTCGACGACTCCCTCGGCGCGCTGGTCGTCTGGCGGTACGGTGTCGTCGCCGCCGTCCTCACCGCCGTGCTGAGCCTGCTGCTGGTCGTGCGGCACACCCGCGACGAGGAGGAGAGCGGCCGTCAGGAGATGCTCTCCGCCGCCGTGGTGGGACGCCGCGCGCCGCTGACCGCCGCCCTGCTCACCGCGGTGACCGCCAACCTCGCCGTGGCCCTGGTCGCCACGGCCGCCCTCGCCGGCGAGGGCCTGCGGGGGGCCCTCGCCCACGGCCTCGCCCTCGGCGCCACCGGCCTGCTCTTCGCGGCCGTCGCCGCCACCACCGCCCAGCTCACCGGGAACGCCCGACTCGCCCGTGGCCTCGCCGCCGCCGTCCTCGGCGCCGCCTTCGTCGCGCGCGCCGGGGGCGACGCCGCCCGCGACGACGGCTCCTCCCCGCTGAGCTGGGCCTCCCCGCTCGGCTGGGCGCAGAACATCCGCCCGTTCGCCGGGGAACGCTGGTGGGTCCTCGCCCTGTACGCCGCCGCCACC
This sequence comes from Streptomyces diastaticus subsp. diastaticus, assembly GCF_011170125.1. Classification (NCBI taxonomy): domain Bacteria; kingdom Bacillati; phylum Actinomycetota; class Actinomycetes; order Kitasatosporales; family Streptomycetaceae; genus Streptomyces; species Streptomyces diastaticus. The sequence continues at coordinate 1,352,382 of NZ_BLLN01000002.1, forward strand.
CTCGCCCTGGCCGGCCTCGCCCACACCCTGGCCGCCCGCCGCGACCTCGGGGCCGGCTTGCTCCCCGCCCGGCCAGGTGCTCCCGAGGGCCGCCTCGCCACGCCCGCCGCGCTCGCCTGGCGACTCCAACGCGGCACCCTGCTCGGCTGGACGCTCGCCTTCGCGCCCGCCGCCGTCCTCTTCGGCAGTCTCGCCGACGGCGCCGCCGCCCTCCTCGGCGACGACGCCTCCACCCGCGAGATCCTGCACCGCCTCGGCGGCGAACAGGCGCTCACGGACGCCTTCCTCGCCGCGATGACCGGTGTCTTCGGTCTCCTCGCCGCCCTCTACGCCGTCGCCGCCGTGCTGCGCCTGCACGCCGAGGAGACCGGCCACCGGGCCGAACCCCTCCTCGGCCATCCTGTCGGCCGCCTCCGCTGGGCCGCCGGCCACCTCCTGACCGCCCTCGCGGGTCCCGCCGCCCTGCTGGCCACCGCGGCCTGCGGCCTCGCCCTCGGCCACGGCCGCGGTCTCCCCGCCCTCCTCCTCGCCTGCCTGGTCCAGCTCCCAGCCGTCTGGGTCCTCGCCGCGGCCGCCTTCACCCTGTACGCCGTCCGCCCCCGGGCCGCCCCCGCCGGCTGGGCCCTGGTCACGCTCTGCCTCCTCATCGGCTGGGTGGGCCCCGTCCTCGACCTGCCCGCCCGGGCCATGGACCTCTCACCCTTCACCCACGTACCGAAACTCCCCGGCCCCGACCCGCACTGGCCGCCGGTGGCCGTCCTGGTGGCGGTGGCGGCCGGACTCCTGGTGCTGGGACTGGCCCGCCTGCGCGCGAGGGACCTGACGACCTGAACCGGCGGACCCGCTCCCGCACTCCCCGCCCGTGACCGACACCGGAGCGCGGGCAGCGGCCACGCCCCCGCCGCCTGGGGCCACCCATGGCCGGTACGCGCGTGCCGTCGGAAGCCGACTCCGGCCCGGCCGGCGCTTGAGGCATCCCACCCGCGCCCCGGCCGGAGCAAGCCGACCAGCACGGCCCCCCGCCCCGGGGGCCCCCGAGCGAGGGCGCGGCCCCGTACCCTTGGACGGGACCGGTGACTCAGGGAGGGCGGACCGCGTGGCCGAGACGAAGTCCGGTCGGAGGACGGGGCGCACCAAGCGGATGCCTCGCGAGGTACGCGAGCGCCAGATGCTGGACGCCGCGGTGACGACCTTCGCCCGCCACGGCTACCGCGCCGCCTCGATGGACGGCATCGCCGAACTGGCGGGCGTCTCCAAGCCCTTGGTGTACCTGTACCTGAACTCCAAGGAAGACCTGTTCACCGCCTGCATCCGCCGCGAGGCGGCCGCGCTGGTCCGCGCGGTGCGCCAGGGCGTGGACCCGGCGACCGGGCCGGACCGCCAGCTCTGGGAGGGCCTCGGCGCCTTCTTCACGCACACCGCCGAGCACCCCGACGGCTGGGCCGTCCTGCACAACCAGGCCCGCACCAGCGGCGAGCCCTTCGCCCGTGAGGTCGCCACGATGCGCGCGGACCTGGTCGCGTTCGTCACCCAGTTGATCGCGGCCGCCGCCCGGGAGGCCCACGACGACCCCGAGCTGGACGACCGCGAGGTGGCGGGCCTGGCCCACGCCCTGGTGGGCGCCGCCGAGTCGCTGGCGGGCTGGGCCAACACCGACGGCTCGGTCACCGCCAAGGAGGCGGCCGCGACCCTGATGAACTTCGCCTGGGCCGGCCTCGGCAACCTCATGGAGGGCGCGCGCTGGACGGCCGGCTGACTCAGGGGGCGGGGGCCGCCGGCTCCGCCCGGCCCGTCACGTGGAGCCTGCCGGGCGTGCCGTCCGGCCGGTCGGGGCCGCGGACGGCGAAGTCGGCGCCCGCGGCCGCGTAGACCACCGTCGAGGGCAGCGGCACGGGGGCGTGGAAGGTGGCGCTCGCCGTGACCGGGCCCCGGACGGAGTGGGCGGCGAAGGCGCGGGCCGCCGTCCACATGCCGTGGGCGATGGCGCGCGGGAAGCCGAAGGGCTTGGCGGTGAGGGCCGAGAGGTGGATGGGGTTGCGGTCGCCCGCGACCGCGGCGTAGCGGCGGCCGAGGGAGGCGGGCAGCCGCCAGGTGGCCTCGGCGGGCAGCACGGGCCGCCCGCTCGCCCGGTCGCCGCCCGTGGGGGTGTCCGGGCCGGGGTGGTGCCGCGCCAGGTAGGTGGAGCGCGAGGACCAGACCGTACGGCCGGCGAGCCGTGCCTCGGTCGCCAGGACGGCCTCCGTTCCGCGCCGGTGCGGCCGGAACCCCTCGACGTGCACGACGAGTTCGGGCCGGTCGTCGGCGCGCAGCTCGCGGTGCTGGGTGAGCGTGATCGAGGTGTGGACCAGCCCCATCAGCGGGAACGGGAAGGCGGCGGAGGTCATCAGCCGTAGCTGGAGCGGGAACCCGAGCACGTGCGGATAGGTGACGGGCAGCACCGACTGCCCGTCCGGCACCCCGTCGGCGGCGAAGCCGCACAGCTCGGCGTACGAGCCGAGGGCCTTCGGGTCGACCTCGGCGCGGGAGAGCACGAGCCGGCCGGTGGGTGGTGTGGCCCCGGCCGAGGCTCGCTTGAACAGCGAGGTGGCGCCGCCCTTGGCGAGCAGCGGCAGCAGGGCGGGCGGGGTGGCGAGGTGGGTGTCGGCCATGGTCAGGCCCCCAGCAGCGACTGGCCGCAGACCCGCACGACCTGCCCGTTGACGGCCCCCGACCCTGGGTGCGCGAACCAGGCGGTGGTCTCGGCGACGTCCACGGGGCGTCCGCCCTGCGCGAGGGAGTTCATGCGGCGGCCCGCCTCGCGGATGAGGAGGGGCACCGCCGCCGTCATCCTCGTCTCGATGAAGCCGGGGGCGACCGCGTTGACGGTGACGCCGTGTTCGGCGAGGGCGCGCGGTCCCAGTGAGCGGACCAGGCCCACGATCCCGGCCTTGGAGGCGGCGTAGTTGGTCTGCCCGGAGTTGCCCGCCAGGCCCGCGATGGAGGCGGTGGCGACGACGCGGCCGCCGGGGCGGAGGGTACCCGCCTTGAGCAGGGCGTCGGTGGTGGTGAGGACCGAGGCGAGGTTGACGTCGAGGACGGAGGCCCAGCGGTCGGCGGGCATGTTCTGGAGCCGCCGGTCACGGGTGATGCCCGCGTTGTGGACGAGGACGTCGAGGCCGTCGGGGAGGGCGGTGGCGATGCGGTCACCCGCGTCCTCGGCGGTCATGTCGAGCGGCAGGGCGGTCCCGCCGAGCCGTTCGGCGACCGCGACCAGGTCGTGCTGGGCGGCGGGCACGTCGAGGACGACGACGTGCGCCCCGTCCCGCGCCAGGGTCGCGGCGACCGCCTCACCGATGCCCCGGGCGGCCCCGGTGACCAGCGCGGTCCGTCCGGCGAGCGGCCGTTCCCCGTCGGCGGGGGCGTGCTCCGCGGCCTCCTCGCCGAGCGTTCCGGTGGTGATGACCTGCCCGCTGACGTACGCGGACTTGGGGGAGAGGAGGAAGCGGAGGGTGGACTCGGCGCCGGGTACGTCGGCGATCCGGACCAGCTGCACGGTCCGCCCGCGCCCGGTCTCCTTGCCGAGTGAGCGGACGAACCCCTCCAGCGCCTGCTGGGCGGCGGCCTGGTGGTGGTCGGCGGGGTCGGGTGCGGCACCGAGGACCACGATCCGGCCGCTGTCCCGCACGCCGCGCACCACGGGGTGGAGCGCGGCGTGCACCGCGCCGAGCCCGGCGGTGTCACGGACGCCGGTGGCGTCGAGGACCACGGCGGCCGGGCGGTCGGCGCTGTCGCGGACGTCCAGTCCGGTGCGGGCGAGCGCCGCCGCCAGCGCGTCGCGGTGGGGGGATGCCCCGGCGGTGAGGTGGAGCAACGGCCCGTCGAGGGTGGGGTGTTCGGCCGACCAGCGGCGCAGTTCGGCGGGCTGGGGCAGACCGAGGCGGCGGGTGGCGAACCGGCCCGGGGCGGTGTGGGTGAAACGCAGATAGCGGTCGGCCATTGTCGAACTCCCGGGTAGGTCGGTAATTTACTTCTGAGTAAGGTTACTCAAGGGTCAGGAGCTGGTCGAGATGAATCCGCCCCACCGCGCCACACGTCCGGTCGCCGTCCTCGGCGGCAGCCGCATCCCGTTCGCCCGCTCCGACGGCCCGTACGCCACCGCCTCCAACCAGCAGCTGCTCAGCGCCGCCCTGGGCGGCCTGGTCGAGCGGTACGGACTGACCGGCGAGCGCGTCGGTGAGTTCGTCGCCGGGGCCGTCCTCAAGCACAGCCGCGACTTCAACCTCGCCCGCGAGACCGTCCTCGGCTCCGCGCTCGACCCGCGCACCCCCGCCTACGACATCCAGCAGGCGTGCGGCACCGGCCTCCAGGCCGTCATCGCCGCGGCCAACAAGATCGCCCTCGGCCAGACCGACTCCGCGATCGCGGGCGGCTCCGACACCGCCAGCGACGCCCCGATCGGCCTCAACGACCGGCTTCGCCGCATCCTGCTGGAGGCCCGCCGCGCCAAGTCCGCCGGGGCCCGTGCCAAGGCGCTCGCCAAGGTCCGCCCCGGCCACGTCGTCCCGGACGTCCCGCGCAACGCCGAACCGCGTACCCACCTCTCCATGGGCGAGCACGCCGCCGTCACCGCCCGCGCCTGGGGCATCAGCCGCGAGGCCCAGGACGAACTGGCCGCCACCAGCCACCAGCGGCTGGCCGCCGCCTACGAACGCGGCCTCCTCGACGACCTCGTGGTCCCCTTCCGCGGCCTCGCCCGCGACCAGAACCTCCGCCCCGGCTCCACCCCCGCCGAACTCGCCACCCTCAGGCCCGTCTTCGGCACCGCCCACCCCGGCGCCACCATGACCGCGGGCAACTCCACCCCGCTCACCGACGGCGCCGCCACCGTGCTCCTCGGCAGCGAGGAGTGGGCCGAGGCCCGCGACCTGACCCCGCTCGCCCACCTCACCTGGTACGAGACGGCCGCCGTCGACTTCGTCTCCGGCGACGTCACCGACTGCGTCCCCGAGGCCGACGGCCTGCTCATGGCCCCCACCCACGCCGTCCCCCGGCTGCTGGAACGCGCCGGGCTCACCCTCGCCGACTTCGACCTGGTCGAGATCCACGAGGCGTTCGCCTCCCAGGTCCTCGCCACCCTGGCCTCGTGGGAGAAGCAGGGCCTCGGCACCGTCGACCGCGACCGGCTCAACGTCGCCGGGTCCTCGCTGGCCACCGGCCACCCCTTCGCCGCGACCGGCGCCCGCATCGTCGCCACCCTCGCCAAGCTGCTCGCCGAACGCGGCGGCCCCGGCCGGGGGCTGATCTCCATCTGCGCGGCCGGCGGGCAGGGCGTCACCGCCGTCCTGGAACGCCCCTGACCGGGCCCCCGGACAGGGAAGGCGCGGCGCGCACCCGCCCACCCACGCCGCGCCGCGCCTTCCCGCCCTCTGCCGTACACCCCCGAGACCGCACACCCCGCCGACTCCGCCCGACTCGACGTCCGCGCCACTCTCGTACGCACCGGTGACCGCGCCCGCCCGCGAGGCCGCACCGGTACCGGCCCACCCGTCCCCCGGACCGGGACGCCGCCCGCCCGCCGAGCCCACCTGCCGAGGAGCCGCTCTCATGTCCGCGCCCACCACCCCGCCCGCCGTCCCGCTCGCCCGCACCACCGGGGAGGACGGGCGGCCCCGCCTGGTCGAACCGGAGCTGCGCCGGGTGGACGGCGCGGTCCGCGAGGCCGCCGTCCCGCCCTTCGCGCCGCCCGCCGCCACCGGCTCGCTCGCCGACATCCCCTTCGACAACGCCCGCGAGGCCCCCGACGAGGCGGTCCTCTCCCGCAAGGACGAGGACGGACGCTTCCAGGACCTCACCGCCGCCGAGTTCGCCGCCGAGGTGCTCGCCCTCGCCAAGGGCCTCGCCGCCACCGGCCTGGAACCCGGCGACCGGCTCGCCATCATGGCCCGCACCACCTACGAGTGGACCCTGCTGGACTTCGCCGCCTGGGCCGCCGGCCTGGTCACCGTCCCCGTCTACCCGACCTCCTCGGCCTTCCAGACCCGCTGGATCCTCCAGAACGCCGGCGTCAAGGCGCTCGCCGTGGAGAGTGCCGAACAGGCCGCCGCCCTCGGCCCCGAACGCGACCGGCTCCCCGACCTCGCCCACCTCTGGTCCTTCGCCACCTCCCCCAAGGACCCGGTCGGCGACCTCGGCCGCCTCAAGGAGGCCGGGGGCGCGATCCCCGACGAGGAGATCACCCGGCGCCGTACCGCCCTCACCCCGCAGACCACCGCCACCCTCATCTACACCTCCGGCACCACCGGCCGCCCCAAGGGCTGCGTCCTGACCCACGGCAACTTCTTCGCCGAGGTCGACAACGCCGTCGAACTCCTCCACCCCGTCTTCAAGTCGGTCTCCAGGGAACCCGCCTCCACCCTGCTCTTCCTCCCCCTCTCGCACGTCTTCGGCCGCATGGTCGCCATCGGCTGCCTGCGCGCCCGTGTCCGCCTCGGCCACGCCCCGAGCATCAGGACCGAGGACCTCCTCGCCGACCTCGCCGCCTTCCGCCCGACCTTCCTCCTCGCCATCCCCTACGTCCTGGAGAAGGTCTTCAACACCGGCCGCGCCACCGCCGAGAAGATGGGCCGAGCCTCCTCCTTCGACCGCGCCGCCCGCATCGCCCGCGCCTGGGGCGAGGCCACCGAGGCCCAGCAGCACGGCACGGGCCCCGGCCCCGGCCTCGGTCTGCGCACCGCCCGCGCGCTCTACGACCCGCTGGTCTACCGCCGCGTCCGCGCCGCCCTCGGCGGCCGCGTCCGCTACGCCATCTGCGGCGGCTCCCCCCTCGGCCGCCGCCTCGCCGCCTTCTACGCCGGAGCGGGCATCGAGATCTTCGAGGGGTACGGCCTCACCGAGACCACCGCCGCCGCCGTCGTCACCCCGCCGCTCAAACCGCGCCTCGGCACGGTCGGCTGGCCCCTGCCCGGCGGCCGGGTGCGGATCGCCGACGACGGCGAGGTGCTCCTCGGCGGCGGCCACGTCTTCAGCGGCTACTGGGACGCCGAGACCGGCGAGGTCACCCGCGGCCCCGTGGACGGCTGGTTCCCCACCGGTGACCTCGGTGCCCTCGACGAGGACGGCTACCTCACCATCACCGGCCGCAAGAAGGACATCCTCATCACCACCGGCGGCAAGAACGTCGCCCCGGCGCCGCTGGAGGACTGGCTCCGCGCCCACCCGCTGGTCGGCCAGTGCATGGTCGTCGGCGACGACCGCCCGTACATCACGGCGCTGCTCACCCTGGAGCCGGAGGGCATCGCGCACTGGCGGAGGATGCGGAGGAAGGAGGCGCTGACCGCCGCGGAACTGGCGCGTGACCCGGAGCTGCTGGAGGCACTCCAGAAGGCCGTGGACGACGCCAACAAGCTGGTCTCGCGTGCCGAGTCGATCCGCCGCTTCACCGTGCTCCCGGTCGACCTCACCGAGGAGGCCGGCCACCTCACGCCGTCCCTGAAGATCAAGCGCCCGGCCGTCGAGCAGGCCTTCGCCGAGGAGATCGAGGCGCTGTACCGGAAGTGAGCCGGCGGCGGTCCGGGAGGCGGTGAGGGCCCGAAGGCCGTGGGTGCCGGGAAGGAAAAGGCAGGAGCCCCGTCTTCTCCGCCGAGGCGGAGGAGCGGGGCTCCTTGGGTACTGCTATCGGGACCGGATCAGTCGGCCACCACCTGCTGAGCGGATGCTCAGAGGGGGTTGACGTTCTCCGCCTGCGGGCCCTTGGGACCCTGCGTGACGTCGAAGGTCACGGCCTGGTTCTCCTCGAGGGAGCGGAAGCCGTTGGCGTTGATCGCGGAGTAGTGGACGAAGACGTCGGGGCCTCCGCCTTCCTGGGCGATGAATCCAAAGCCCTTTTCGGCGTTGAACCACTTCACGGTTCCGGTAGCCATAAGCCCTCCTTGGGCCAAAGGGTTGCCCTGCTCCAGAACCTGCAAGTGTGAAAACAAGTGCAAAAGTCTGAAAATGACGAGAGCCTGCGGTCACATGCTCCGCAGGCTCTGTACTGCAAGGGAAACCAAACTGCAACTTGCGGCGAGCCTAGCACGCAAGGGCTCGGCATCGGTAGAGGGAAAGATCACTTCACCCGGATGTTTGATTGCCGCAGGTCAGGCGTTGACAAGGGGACACCCGGCGTTCGCACGGCGCTCCGCCCACCGGCCACTCGGCGGCCCCCGGCGCCCGGCCGGCGCACCGCGCGGCTAGCCTCACGAGGTGGACAATTCTCGCGCTGACGCATCCGACGACCTGCCGACCGACTCCAGCGCGCGAGCGCACCGCGACGCGCCCGCCGGGCAGGCCCCCAGCCGGCCCCGGGTCGGCCACATCCAGTTCCTCAACTGCGTCCCCCTCTACTGGGGCCTCGCCCGCACCGGGACCCTGCTCGACCTGGAGCTGACCAAGGACACCCCGGAGAAGCTCTCCGAGCAGCTCGTCGCGGGCGACCTCGACATCGGCCCGATCACCCTGGTCGAGTTCCTCAAGCACGCCGACGGGCTGGTCGCCCTGCCGGACATCGCGGTCGGCTGCGACGGCCCGGTCATGTCCTGCGTGATCGTCTCCCAGCTGCCGCTGGAGCAGCTCGACGGCCGCCGGGTCGCCCTCGGCTCGACCTCCCGCACCTCGGTCCGCCTCGCCGAACTGCTGCTCGCCGAGCGGTACGGCGTCACCCCGGACTACTACACCTGCCCGCCCGACCTCGGCTCGATGATGCAGGAGGCCGACGCCGCCGTCCTCATCGGCGACGCCGCCCTGCGCGCCAGCCTCCACGACGCGCCGCGCCTGGGCCTCCAGGTCCACGACCTCGGCCAGATGTGGAAGGAGTGGACCGGCCTGCCGTTCGTCTTCGCCGTCTGGGCCGCCCGCAAGGAGTACCTCGCCGAGCAGGAGCACACGGTCCGCCAGGTCCACGAGGCGTTCCTCGCCTCCCGCGACCTCTCCCTGGAGGAGGTCGGCAAGGTCGCCGAGCAGGCCGCCCGCTGGGAGGCGTTCGACGCCGCCCTGCTGGAGCGTTACTTCACCACCCTGGACTTCCGCTTCGGCCCCGACCAGCTCGGCGGCGTCCACGCCTTCGCCACCCGCATCGGCGCCGGAGAGGTCCCGGTCGCGCTGCTGCCCCCGGCCTGAGGCGCGGCGCGCGGAGCCCGGAGCGGGACGAAGGGGACGGGCCCGCGTACGGGCGGGTACGGCGCCGGAGCGTTCCGTTAGCCTCGACGGACCACTGGGCTGACGGGGAGGAACACGGCCATGCGTGTGCTGGTGACCGTAGTCGGGGAGGGCGCCGAGCCCCACGACGTCATGGTCGACGCCGAGGAGTCGGCCACCGCCGCCGACGTCGCCCTCGCCCTCACCGGCGCCGGACCTCTCGAGAAGGGCGGCGTCGTCACCACACTGCACGCCCCCGCCACCGGCGTGCGGCGCCAGCTCTCCCTCTGGGCCGACGGGCAGCTCTGCGACCCGTCCGCGCCCGCCTCCGCCGTCCTCAGCGACGGCATGCGCGTCTCCACCGACGACAGCGTCGGCCCGCTCCTGCGCCGCGGCGAACCGGTGGGCTGGTACGAGGTGCGGGTGGCGGGCGGGCCCGCCTCCGGGCGGGTCGTCCGGCTCGGCGCCGGCGTCGCCGAGATCGGCTCCGGCGCGCACTGCACCGTGCAGGTCCCCGACCCGACCCTGCCCGGGACCGCGCTGCGGCTGCGGATCGACGTGCGGGGCGAGGCCACGCTCATACCCGCGCCCGGCGCGGGGCTCACCGTCCTGGTCGACGGCGAGAGGGCCGACGGGGAGACGGCCTGGCCGCTCGGCGACACCGTCCGGGCCGGCGACACCCTCCTCGTCCTCGACCGGGCCGTCGCCCCCGACGCCCACCTCTCCCGGATGAGCGAGGGCGGCCTCGCCTACAACCGCCCGCCCCGCCTCAACCCGCTCCGGCGCCGCCCCCGGCTGGTCGTGCCCCAGCCGCCCACCAAGGCGGAACGGGCCAAGTTCCAGTTCGTCATGGCCTTCATGCCGATGCTCTTCGGCATCACCATGTGGCTCATCACCAAGCAGATCTACATGCTGCTGTTCTGCCTGATGAGCCCGATGATGATGGCCGCGCAGTGGATCAGCGACAACCGCGACGGCAAGAAGAAGCACCGCACGTCGATGAAGCAGTACCGCAAGGACCTCGCGGCCCACGAGGAACTCCTCGCCGCCACCTGCAAGCAGGAACAGCGGGAGCGGCGCGCCGAGATGCCCGACCCCGCCGAGATCCTGCTCTTCGCCACCGGCCCCCGCCGCCGCCTCTGGGAGCGCCGCCTCACCGACCCCGACGCCATGCTGCTGCGGATCGGGACCGGCACCCTGCACTCCGACGTCGAACTGGCCCTCGGCAAGGGCGGCATGTGGGGCGAGGAGGACAAGCCCGAGCAGCCCGAACTGCCCGATGTGCCCGTCTGCCTGCCCTTCCAGGACCTCGGCGTCGTCGGCGTCGCCGGGGACCGCGCCCGCGCCCTGTCCACCGCCCGCTGGCTCACCGTCCAGGCCGCCGCCCTGCACAGCCCCCGCGACCTCTCCGTGGTCTGCCTCACCTCGCACACCCCGGCCGGCGCCGACTGGAGCTGGCTGCACTGGCTGCCGCACACCGTGCCCGCCCAGGGCCAGGACTGCATGGCGCTGGTCGCCTTCGACTCCGAGACGGTCGCCCGCCGGGTCAACGAACTCCTCGGCGAGCTGAACCGCCGCAAGGCCGCCCGCGAGAACCACAACGCCCTCGGCAACCTCTACCCGGACACCAGCGTCCTCGTCGTCCTGGACGGCGCACGCATCCTGCGCCGTATGCCCGGCGCCCCCCAACTCCTCACGGAGGGGCCGCGCTTCGGCATCTACGCGCTCTGCCTCGACGAGGACGAGCGGCTGCTCCCCGAGGAGTGCAGCGCCGTCGCCGCCTGGACCGCCGACAGCCCGCACCACTTCCGGCTGCGCGGCCACGGCCTGGAGGAGGCCGGGGACGTCCTCGGCGACCAGGTCACCGGCGACTGGTGCGAACTGCTCGCCCGCTCGCTGGCCCCGGTCCGCGACGTCAGCCGCGACGACGCCGACAGCGCCCTGCCCACCGCCGCCCGCCTCCTCAACCTCCTGGAGATGCCCGACCCGGCCGGGACCGACATCGAACGGATCTGGCGGGCCGGCGGCTCCACCACCGCCGCTCCCATCGGCATCGCCGCCGACGGCACCTTCGTCCTCGACATCCGCCGCGACGGACCGCACGCCCTGGTCGCCGGCACCACCGGTGCGGGCAAGTCCGAACTGCTCCAGACGATCATCGCCTCGCTCGCCGTCGCCAACCGCCCCGACGCCCTCAACTACGTCCTCATCGACTACAAGGGCGGCAGCGCCTTCATGGACTGCGCCCGCCTGCCGCACACCGTCGGCATGGTCAGCGACCTCGACGCGCACCTCACCGAACGCGCCCTCGCCTCACTCGCCGCCGAACTCCACCGGCGCGAGGAGATCCTCTTCCACACCGGCACCAAGGACATCGAGGACTACAACGACACCCGCAAGCTGCGCCCCGAACTCGAACCGATGCCCCGGCTCGTCCTGGTCATCGACGAGTTCGCCTCACTCGTCGCCGAACTCCCCGACTTCATCGCCGGCCTCGTCGACATCGCCCGCCGGGGCCGCTCGCTCGGCGTCCACCTGATCCTCGCCACCCAGCGCCCCGCCGGCGTGGTCAGCGCGGACATCCGCGCCAACACCAACCTGCGGATCGCCCTGCGCGTCACCGACGCCTCCGAGTCCCTCGACGTCATCGAGGCCCCCGACTCCGGCGCCATCGCCAAGTCCACCCCCGGCCGCGCCTACGTCCGCTCCGGCGCACAGTCGCTGGTCGGCGTCCAGTCCGCCCGCATCGGCGGCCGCCGCCCGGCCGTCGGCGGGACCGGCCCGAAGGCCACCCACACCCCGGTGCCCTGGCAGGCGTACAGCCGCCCGCTGCCCCGCAAGGCCGAGGCCGAGGACGACGGGACGATGGTCACCGACCTCGCCGTGCTGGTCGACGCGGTCCGCGACGGCGCCGACCGGATGGGCTTCACCGCGCAGCGCAGCCCCTGGCTGCCGCCGCTCGACGAACAGATCTCCCTCGACGGCATGGCCGCCTACCCGCCGCCGCCCACCGACCACGACGACGTCCGGCCCGTCCCGTACGGCCTCGTCGACCGGCCCGCCGAGCAGAGCCGACGGCCGCTCGTCCTCGACCTGGTCCACGGCGAGCACACCATGCTCGTCGGCGGCGCCCGCTCCGGGCGTTCGACCGCGCTGCGCACTCTCGCCGGTTCACTGGCCCGCTCCACCTCCCCGCACGACGTGCACGTCTACGGCATCGACTGCGGCTCCAACGCGCTGCTGCCGCTGATCCGCATGCCGCACGTCGGCGCCGTCGTCAGCCGCGACGAGCCCGACCGCGCCCGGCGGCTCATCAACCGCCTCCTCGTCGAGATCGCACGCCGCCAGCAGCTCCTCGCCATGGAGGGTGCCTCCAGCGCCGCCGAGCAGCGCGCCGGGGCCGCCCCCGAGGACCGGCTGCCGTGGATGGTGCTCCTCCTCGACAGCTGGGAGGGGTTCATGTCCACCTTCGAGAGCTACAACTACGGGCAGCTCATCGAGGCCGTCCAGCGGATCTTCCGCGAGGGCTCGGCCGTCGGCCTCAAGGTCGTCATGACCGCCGACCGCACCGGCCTCAGCGGCCACGTCGCCTCCGCCTTCGCCGACCGCCTGGTGCTGCGCTTCGCCGACGCCAACGACTACTCCACCGCCGGCCTCCAGGCCCGCGAGGTGCCCAAGAGCATGCCGCCGGGCCGCGCCCTGCGCGTCACCGACACCGGCGTCGACGAGACGCAGATCGCCCTGCTCGCCGAGGACCCCGCCGGTCAGGCCCAGGTCCGCGCCCTGCGCGAACTGGCCGACGCCGCCAACGAGCACTACGGCCGCCTGCCCGCCCGCCGGCGTCCGCTGCGGGTCGACGCGCTGCCCTCCCGCATCGACGCCGCCGAGGCGATGGCGCTGGAGCCGGACTTCACCCCGCCCTCGCCGCTCTGGGCCCTGCTGGCCGTCGGCGGCGACGAACTCGCCCCGCTCGGCATCGACCTGGAGGAGGACGGCCCCGGCTACGTCATCGCGGGACCGCCCAAGTCGGGCCGCTCCACGGCGCTCCGCTCGGCCGCCGAATCCCTCCTGGCCCAGGCCACGCCCGTCATCCTCGTACTGCCCCGGCGCTCACCGCTGCGGAGCCTCGAAGGCCGGGACGGCGTCCTCGGCGTCCTCGACTCCGAGAGCCGCGAGGAGGACCTGGAGGAACTGGAGGAGAAGGCGGAGGGCCGCCCGTACGTGGTCCTCGTCGACGACGCGGAACTCGTCTACGACACCCCGCTCGACGAGGCGCTGGAAGCCTTCGTCAAGAAGGGCGCGGACGGCGGCGTCGGCCTCGTCGCCGCCGGCACCTCGGACACCCTCGCCGGGCAGTACCGCGGCTTCGTCGTCGACGCCCGCAAGTCCCGCAACGGCCTGCTGCTCACCCCGCAGAGCCCGCAGGAGGGCGAGCTGTTCGGCATCCGGCTCCCCGCCAACAGCGGCGGCGGCCCCGCCGGGAGCGGCCTCATGGTCTCCGGCGGCACGTTCCAGCCGGTCCAGGCGGTCATGGCGTCCTGAACCGCCGGCCCGCCCGCGGGCACACGGAAGGGGAGCCGCCCCCGCCGGGGCGGCTCCCCTTCCGTGTCGGCGGCCGGCCTGGACTCAGGTGGCGCGCTCGATGTTGTCGGCGCTGGTCTGCGCGGACTTGCCGGCCTCGTTGAGGGTGGTCACCCACTTCTCGAAGGTCGGCTTCACTTCCTGCCAGTCGTCACGGAAGCGGTCCGCCTTGGGGCCCTTCCAGTAACCGGTGCTGTCGGAAGTGGCCGACTGCAGCGCCTTGATCAGCGTCTGAAGGTCGGTGGCCTTCCGGTTGAAGGTCTTCGAAAGTTCCCGGAGTCGAGTGAGATCTGCACCGCGATCCATGACGATCCTCCCCGTGTAGACATCGATGAACGGACGACCCGTTCGCGATGAACGGACGATCCGTTCGTATCAAGGGACGCTATCGCATGGGAAGGAGTTCCCCGGAAGGGAGTTGGTGGAGATGCGGAGGGGGTTCGCCGAGGCCCCCACCGTTCGCCGGCCCGGCCCCCTACGACCGGGCCGATCGCCGCCGGGGAGGGCGGGCGGCCCACTGGCGGCCCCCGTGCCCGCCGTTATCCTGGGCGGCGAGCGAGCAACGGGGAGACGCAGGTGGCTGATCCGCAGATCCAGGAGCTGAACCAGCGAGCCCAGCGCCTGCGCTCGCTGGCCGACCACGTGGACGGCCTGGTCGACCAGCCGAAGCGGCACTCCACCGGCCAGATGAAGAGCTGGTCCGGTCCCAACGCCGCCGCGGTCCGCGGCAGCCTCCGTACGTGGCACACCACGTGCGCCGACGTGGCGAAGGCCCTGCGCGAAGAGGCGCGGCAGTGCGCCGAGGACGCCAAGGACCTGAAGGACGACAAGAGGTGAGCCGCGCCGCCGCGACCTCCCGGAAGGAACCGTGACCCGTGCCCTCGTACGACAGCTCGCGAGCACGCCTGCGCCTCGCCGACCGGCACATGGCCGTCCTCGCCCACCTGGTCGACGGCGAGAACCCGCCCGACGAACTGTGGGACTCGCTGGTCGAGCTCCAGGCGGCCGCCCTGGTCGGCGCCGAGGGTGAACTCTCCCAGGTGCTCGCCCCGTTGCTGGGCGCGCTGGCCGAGCCGATGGTGAGGGTCCGGGTGGAGGTCACCGGCGAACACGGCCCGGTCGACCACGGTGTCGTCGTCGGCCAGGAAGCCGTCTACTCGCACGACGGATGGCCCGGCGAGGAGGAGTCCGAGTACGTCCCGGTGGAGCCGACCTTCCTGGTGTGGGAGCTGGCCCGCAAGGTCAACCTCCGCAAGGACCGGACCGCCGCACCCGAGCGGCCCGTCTCCCGCCTGGAGACCACCATGGCCACCCTCGACGCCGCCTTCACCGCCCTCGCCGAACCGCGGGAGGACGAGGCCGCCCTGCTCGCCGCGACCCGCGCGGCC